>CAZEPL010000020.1:0-45963 GCA_964514135.1 uncultured Spirochaetaceae bacterium
AATCATATTAAAAAGTTGTATTAATCCAATGATTATGTAAAGAAATAGTTACATTGTTAAAAATATTTATTATATTTGTTATAAAATTCCCCATTGCGGTAAACCGCAATTTATCATTGGCATAATTTTTGTAAAAAAACAAAAATAACACCAATGATAGTATATAATAATAAATAGGAAGTGAATATGACATGTGAAATTTGCTGTATAAAGGAGGCTGTCTTTCATATCAAACAGATAGTGGGTAAAGAAGAAATAGAACTCCATCTCTGTCAAAGTTGTGCGGCTATCAGAGGAATTAATACAAGCACGAATAATGGCGATGTCTCAATTTCACAATTACTGACGAATTTAATAGATATTAAATCCAATCTTAAGAAGACTCAAGCAAAGGCTGTTTGTCCCAAATGTGCATACACCTTCGATAAATTCAAAAAAAGCGGACGGTTGGGGTGTAATGAGTGTTTTGTGGTTTTTTCAAAGCAGATTCGCGTGTTAATGCATAAAATGTTCGGCACCATTCAACATAAGGGAAAGTATCCCATAAAATTACAGGCATATAAAATGTATATGGATGATATTCAAACCCTTAAGCTGAAATTAGAACAGGCTCTTGATAAAGAGGATTATGAAGAAGCAGCGGTTCTAAGAGATAAAATTAGACAAATGCAGGAAAAAGTCGGAGAGAAGTAATATGATACGATCTGATCTTAAAGCTACCGGAACGTGGTTTAAAGAAAAGGGCCCTCATGATGATGTGGTAATTTCCAGTCGTGTGAGATTGTCGCGAAACTTGGCAGGCTTTTGCTTCCCGGGTGTTCTCTCGTATAATGAGGAAGAAAGCGTAAGAAAGCTTATTATCGATGCCTTTGAAAAATTAAAAAACAAAGAAAACTTCAATATTCTTTATCTGGATGAACTGTGCCCACTGGGAAAGAAGCTGCTTTTAGAAAGGAATTTAATTAGCCAAGAGTTCTCCATAGCCAACAGCAAAGTTGTTGTTGTCAAGAAAGCGGATACGGTTAGCGGTATGATTAATGAAACCGATCATCTGAAACTGTCATCATTTAAAAGCGGCCTTTCACTACATGAGGCTTATAAAAAAGTTAATAATATTGATGTTGAATTGGAAAAACATCTAAACTATGCTGTATCTTTAGAGTGGGGATATTTAAGTTCATCACTCACCAATATCGGTACGGGGATGCGTGTATCACTTATGCTGCATTTGCCGGCACTGGTAATAACAGGACTTATTTCCAAAGCGATCAAGACAATTGTCCAGTTAGGCGTATCGATAAAGGGTTTTTTCAGTGATGGTCAGGAATCATTAGGCGATATGTACCAGATCGCAAATCAAGTTTCAGTAGGAGTAAGTGAAAAAGAAATTATAAAAAACCTTGAAGATATTGCCGTTCAATTAGTAAATTATGAAAGAAAAGCAAAAGAAGAAATGTTGGGTAAAGAAAGAATGACGGTTTTAGATAAAATATATCGCGCTTTGGGTATACTGCTATACTGCCGTAGTATAACATCCAAAGAAGCGATCGGATTACTTTCGGCAATCAGGTTGGGATTAACTATGAATCTGTTGAAAGGAATAACCAAGGATGCTATTACGACATTAATTTTTAATATACAAAAATATCATATAATTTCTTTAATCGGTGATGATGAAGAAATTGATAGTAAGCTTATTGATTTTACAAGAGCAGAGCTTATAAGAGAGACACTGTCGACATTAGAAATAGGCGGAGGCGAGTAATGTTTAAAGGATTAACCGAACGTGCCAGAAAAGTATTGACGATTTTATCTCAAGAGGAAGCACGACGATTCAATGCGGATCAGCTGCTGCCCGAGCATGTTGTGCTGGCTTTACTGCGGGATGGTGATGGAGTGGCGGTAAAAGCTTTGCAGCGAATAAAAGTTGATATTATAGAAATGCAAGATGAGATTGAGAGGAGTTTGCCGAAAAAGAAGGGCGGAATTGTTATTGGTGCCGTGAGCCCTTCCAAACGCGGTAAGCGAATGCTTGAAATATCTGCCGAAGAAGCAAAAGCTATGGCTCATGAGTATATAGGAACCGAACATCTGCTTATTGCTGCGGCCAAAGAATCGGGAAGTATTACTTATCGCTATCTGGCAAAACTGAATATAGATGCGGAGCTGTTAAGAGAAGTAATACTACGTATCAGCGGTGTAGGAGAAATGAGAGAAAGGGATCTTTATAAGAAGAAGTCCCTCTCATTCTATAAGAAAAATACGCCGACTCTGGATGAGTTTTCACGTGACCTCACCACTCTTGCCAAAGAAAATAAATTGGATCCTGTAATAGGAAGGAATAAGGAGATCCAGCGTGTAATTCAAATCCTAGCTCGACGTACAAAAAATAATCCGGTACTCATCGGAGATCCGGGTGTAGGAAAAACCGCAATTGTCGAAGGGCTTGCCCAGCGAATTATTGACAGCACCGCTCCTGAAGTACTGTTGGGTAAAAGAGTCCTGATATTGGATCTTGCCTCTTTGGTTGCGGGCACTAAATACAGAGGAGAGTTTGAAGAGCGCTTAAAACGCGTAATGAAAGAAATAATCACCACCCAAAATATTATCCTTTTTATTGATGAGCTCCATACAATTATTGGCGCAGGCGGAGCGGAAGGCGCAATCGATGCCTCCAACATGTTAAAACCGTCCCTTTCGCGGGGAGAGCTGCAATGTATCGGTGCGACCACCCTGAATGAATATAAAAAATATATTGAAAAGGATGCTGCTTTGGAACGCAGGTTCCAAACGATTTTTGTGAAAGAACCAACAGTAGAAGAAACCATAGAAATTCTAAAAGGTATTAAATGTCGCTATGAGGAGTACCATAAGGTCCAATATACGGACAAAGCGTTAGAAGCTGCAGCCGTACTTTCCGGAAGGTATGTAAACGAAAGAAATCTGCCGGACAAAGCTATTGATTTAATCGATGAAGCGGGGGCAAGAAAACGAATTAAAAATAATATAAAGCCGAAGGAGTTGATTGACCTGGAGTGTGAGATTGAACGCTTGACAATCGATAAGATAAATTTAGTTAATACACAGAATTATGAAAAAGCTGCCTCGGTACGCGATACGGTTTTAAAGCTTAAAGAAAAAGTCACGGAGCTTAAAACAAATTGGGAAAGCGATCTAAAAATAGAAGAGAATTTGGTAACCGATGAGGATGTGCAATTTATTTTGTCCACGATGACGGATATTCCGCTTTCTCGGATTGTGCAAAAAGAATCCGAGCGCCTGCTGAATATTGAAGAAGAACTTCACAGAAAGATAATTGCACAGGATGAAGCTATTAATGTAGTAGCCTCGGCTATTCGCCGTTCTCGTACAGGCTTGAGCTCGCCCAGAAGGCCTTTAGGTTCTTTTATCTTTCTTGGTCCTACAGGTGTGGGAAAAACACTCCTGGCTAAAACCCTAGCCGAATTTTTGTTTGGTGACCAGGATGCCCTGATACGAATTGATATGTCGGACTTTATGGAAAAACATAATGTATCGCGGCTGGTTGGAGCACCGCCGGGTTATATCGGATATGAAGAAGGCGGTTTACTTACGGAGAAGATACGCAGAAGACCGTATAGTGTAATTCTTTTAGATGAAATTGAAAAAGCACATCCGGATGTTTATAATCTTCTGCTGCAGATTCTTGAGGAAGGCCAACTGCAAGACAATTTGGGCCATATCGTATCTTTCAGGAATACCGTATTGATAATGACTTCAAATGTGGGAGCCAGGGAAATTAACCGCGATACTGCTCTGGGTTTCCGCAGTGAAGGCGGGGTCATGAATTATAGTGATATAAAAGCATCCGCATTAAGTGAACTAAAACGTGCTTTTAATCCGGAATTCTTAAACCGTATTGATGAGATAGTCGTATTCCACAGTCTAAAAAAAGAACATCTGGAAAAGATACTGGATATTATGATTGCTGAAATTGAGGAACGAATTTTAGAAATGCACATAGCGCTTGAGTTTAAGCGAAAAGCGAAAGAATTCCTTATCGAGAAAGGTTATGACGAGAAATATGGCGCCAGGCCTTTACGCAGAACCCTGCAAAAAGATATTGAAGACCCGTTATCATTAGAGATGCTTAAAGGCAAATTTAAAAGCGGTGATCATATTATAGTTGATGTAAGGAATGAAAAAATGGTATTTCGTTTGAAAAAGCGACAGAATGAAGATAAAGAAAGTGAAAAGAAATTAGAAAGTATTAAGGGATAATATAAAACATAAATAATTCAGGCTGTCCGAAAAGGAATAAATCTCTCACAAAGCACACGGAGTTGATAAAGTTAGAAAAAATTAATTTAATTTTTTCTTTGTGTTCTTTGTGAACTTTGTGAGAGACTTATTAGACAACCCCAATTATTTTTTATATTACCTTATTCTTTTCTTCGTGTACGTCGTGGTATACTATTGCAAAAAAGATCATGATGTGTACTATAATCATACCATGAAAGAGGACCTCATTAATACGGAATTTAAAGATACGCGTATTCATATGGTAGGAATAAAGGGTGTGGGAATGACTGCGCTTACCGAGATCCTGTTTGCTCGTGGCGCGAATATTACCGGATCCGATACGGATGAGGTCTTTTATACCGATGCAATTTTAAAAAATATCGGAGTTCCGTATTATGAAAAATTCTTAACAGAGCATATTACAAAAGATATCGATCTTGTTATTTATTCGAGCGCATACTCCGGAGCAACCAACTGTGAGCTAAGAAGAGCTTTAGAATTGGATATTCCCGCACTATCTTACTCTGAAGTTTTAGGGCAGCTTTCCGCCGGCTCCGACTCATGCGGTGTAGCAGGTGTACACGGGAAGACCACTACTACTGCCATAGCCGGTACTATTCTTAAAAGTTTAAAAATGCCGGTAACGGTACTGGTCGGATCGCAGGTTCCGTCTTTGGATTATCGCTCTACTTATATTGGGGGAGATCGCTATTTTGTAGCAGAGACCTGCGAATATCGCAGAAATTTTCTCAAATTCAAACCCTCAAGGATTATTATTACCAGTATCGAAGAAGATCATCTTGATTTTTTTAAAGATTTGGCTGATATAATAGACGCTTTTGTCTGTTATGGCTGTCTGCTTCCTGCGAACGGAGAGGTAATTTATAATTGTGACGATGCAGGGGCCAGGAGGGCTGTTGCAGCTATTAAGCTTAGGCGTTCCGATTTGAAGTACATTCCATACGGCATGCATGCGGAAGGTGTATATAAAATTACAAATATCAGTTTCGAGACGGGGAAGACTAGGTTTAAACTGAAGGGTTTTAAAGAGAGTCTCGCTATTACCATACCCGGCCGCCACTCCGTATTTAATACAGCAGCGGCAATTGCTTTAACACTGCAATTATTGAAAAAAGAGAAAAGGGAAGTAAGTGGACAGGATATTAATACTATAAAAAAGGGACTGCTCAATTTCAAAGGCAGTAAACGGCGGAGTGAAATATTAGGGATTGCTTCCGATATCCTGTTTATGGATGATTATGCCCACCATCCAACGGCGATTCTTACGACATTAAAGGGTATTAAACAGTATTATCCTCATAAAAGAATTATAGTCGATTTTATGTCCCATACCTACTCACGTACCAAATCACTTTTACCTGAGTTCGCCAGGAGTTTCGGACCTGCAGGCCAGGTCATTCTTCATAAAATATATGCATCTGCACGTGAAAAAGATACAGGCGGCATCTCAGGATCCGATCTGTTTAGAGAAGTAACGAAACACCATAAAAACGTCCGCTACTTTGAAGAAGTAATGGATGCATTGAGTTACTTGAAGCACAATTTAAGGCAGGACGATCTTTTTATCACCATGGGTGCGGGGAATAATTGGCAATTAGGCAAAGCACTTTATGAATACTTTAAGCATTAGAGTAGCCCTGGAGGAAAACAGTATGAACAGTATGACAGGTTTCGGTTTTAGTGAGTTTAATGATGAAGATTACAGCATCACTGTGGAAATAAAATCGTATAATAATCGTTTTTTGGATGTGAATATAGTTATGCCTGCTTTCTTAAATCAGCTTGAAGAACGAATTAGAAAGGAGATTGGCAGGAGCATAAAAAGGGGCAGGGTAGAGCTGTATCTAAAGGTCAAATATTTTAATGAAGAAATGGAAATCACTATTGATAAAAAGAGTCTGCAAGCACATGTGCAAGCGCTGCAGGAACTGAAGACCTTGGCGGGACTACGCGACGAGCTTCATCTCACCCATCTCTTGCGAATTGAAGGACTGCTCAAAACGAGTCGGACTTACGATTATGAAAAATATTGGAAGGTAATTGAACACGCAATTTTAGAAGCCGTAGATACGCTTGTCCGGTCCAGGAGTAATGAAGGCCAAAAACTTGAACATGATATTATGCATATGATAAAAAGCATTCAGGCAGAAGTCAGTAAGATAAAAGCACTGATACCGGATATTGAAAAAAAAATAACCGTCTATGTAAAACAGCGATTCGAGGAACTGCTTGGTAAAGAGATTGATGAAGCTCGTATTTTAGCTGAAATCGCCGTTTTACTTATTAAATTCGATATCAACGAGGAAGTTGTACGAATGCAGACCCACATCGATAATTTTTTATCCAGTATCCGGCAAGATGAACTACTCGGAAAGAAACTGGATTTTATCTGTCAGGAATTAAATCGTGAAGTTAATACTATTAGTGCTAAAAGTTTGCTTATAAATATGAATAATTCCGCGATTATTATAAAAGAGCTGATTGAAAGAATAAGAGAACAACTGAGAAATGTCGAATAAGCTTACTATTGCAATATCTGGAAAAAGCGGGTGTGGTAATACCACGGTCTCTAAACTGCTGGCCCGACGGCTTAAGTTGCGGCTCGTTAATTATACGTTTCATGATATGGCCAGAGAGCAGGGAATGACTTTCGAAACTATAATGGAAGAAGCGGAAACAGACTCTCATTTTGATCTTTCCCTTGATAAAAAACAAATGCAATTAGCTAAAGACGGCAACTGTGTTTTGGGTTCACGACTCGCGATTTGGCTTTTAACATACGCCCAGGTAAAGGTCTATTTGGACGGATCCATATCTGCCAGAGCAAAAAGGATTGCCGGCCGTGAAAATAAAGATTTTAAGCTTGCCCTGCAGGAGACGGATGAGCGCGACAGGAAAGATCATGATCGTTTTTACAAGCTTTATGCAATCGATAATAACAATTATAGATTTGCCGATCTGATCGTAGATACCGAGCGCGGTGATAAGTATTATGTAACCGATACCATAGTAAAGCATATCGAGCAGCACGGATTAATACACAGAAAAAATGGACGCTTTACATGAAAAAAGAACTATGATATAGTTCCGACAGATTATAAAATAAAAATATAGTATTTCATCTACATAGGAGAATTTAGTGATTTTACCTTTAGATTTGCTGATACGAAATACAGGGAATATGTATATGCTTTCCTGTGCATCTATAAAACGTGTGGCTCAGTTAAGCGCTTCAGGGGAAGATGATTTTGAGCAGTTTCAAAAAAAGTATGTCTCTCTGGCCTTGAAACAGATCTTAAATGAAGAAATTCAGTATAAATTGGAAGAGTAGCGCACAATTACCTGTTATTATTATTTTTGGTCCCACAGCCGTAGGTAAAACTCACATTATCGATACAATAAGTGATTCTGCAATTGAGATAATTAATGCTGATTCTAAGCAGGTCTATAAATATATGGATGTGGGAACAGCCAAACCGACACGGGATGTACTGAAGCGGATTCAGCATCATCTTATTGATATTGTAGAACCATCGTATCAGTTTAACACTGGTGATTTTGTACAAAGAACCGAAGATGTGATCCCCGAAATATTTAAAAGAAACAGGCTGCCGGTGATCTGCGGCGGTACGGCATTCTATATCAGGAGCTTTGTGTACGGCCTGCCCGATTCACCAAAAGGTAATCCGACAGTTCGAGCGGGGCTTAGAAATGAATATCTACAAAAAGGAAAAAACGGACTGTTTAAGGAATTACAAGAAGTTGATCCTGAAAGTGCGAAAAACATCAAGCCGAACGACGGTTATAGAATAATTCGTGCTCTTGAAGTTTTTAGAAGCAGCGGGAAAACACTTTCTTCATTTTCAGTTCCGCATACTGTACGAAAAGATTATAACCTCCTGCTTATAGGTCTCATGCGGGAAAGGGAAGAACTGTATAAGCGGATAGAAAAACGTGTTGACCGGATGTTCGAGCACGGTCTGACCAAAGAAATAAAAATGCTGCTGAATAAAGGCTATAATGAACATGATCCCGGGATGCGGGGTATCGGATACAGAGAGTTTTTTGAGATGCAGAGAAATTGCAGCACTTTGTATGATGTAAAAGAAAAAATAAAACAGCACTCTAAGCATTATGCCAAACGCCAGATTACCTTTTTTAAAAGCCTTCCTCATGTGCAGTGGATACATGCGGATGATATTAAACAGATAGCAGCATGTATACGAGGTTTTTTCAATAGTCCCTAACGCCCCTTGACTATAATCTGTTTTAACAGCATAATGGTGCACTTGTAATTACATAAACTCACAGTATTTGACTAAATATATATAAATTAAGTATTTTTAAGAGAGCGATGATTTACGATTGCAAAACCTTAGAAAGGGGTGATACCAGGTGCCTTGCGGGAGAAAAAGGAAACGACATAAGATTGCCACGCATAAACGAAAGAAAAAACTTAGAAAAAACAGACATAAGAAGAAATAATGTAAATATTTACGGCAGTCCTACTGATAATCATAGTAGGAGAGTGCTATGCTGAAAAAAATAATGGTTATAAGCGTATTTATCCTCACCTGCAGCGGACTATTCTGTGATAGTTTATGGGACGATACCTTTCCCGGCTACATCGCCGGCACGTCCGCGCTACAGGTTGGAGATATAGTAATTGTAGAGATTGATGCCGGATTCAAACTGCAGTTTACCTCATCCAGCAAGGATGCAAAATCCATTACCTTAGAGTTTAGCGGCGGTGAGTTCGGGGATTTGTTTTCCTTTTTACCCAGGGCAAACGCCAGCGGAAACAGATCGATCCAGGGCAGAGAAGAATATTCACTAACAACGGAATTAGTGACACGTGTAACCCGGCTGGATGAAAACGGCAAAGCCTATATTGAGGGTACACGCACTATCCAATTCGAAGGCAAAGGTGATAGTATCACATTAGCCGGCTGGGTTGATCCGGAAGATTTAGACCAGCAGCGCAAAATATCTTTTTCCAAAGTAGCAGATGTGCGGCTCGCGTTCAGGAGTTTTTTGCAGCCCCAAGCTAATCTTTTAAACGATCAGGATATCGAGAGAATATTAAGAGCTGAAGCGGTTCCTCCGGCTCCAGGAGAGGGTACTGTGCCTGCTCCCACAGCCGAACAAGGAAAACTTGGATTAACAGAAGCAAAAAAGCGGGAGCTGGTGCTGCTCTATATAAACAGAATCATCGATATTATTTTCCGATAGCTTGTTATGTGAGCCTCTTGCAAAAATGTTATTTTTGCAAGAAGCTTCTTAAAAGGAAATTGCGAAATTATTATGATATATAAATAATAATTTTACTAATTTGGTATATTTTGATTTTTGCAATTTCCTCATGTATATAACTCTTTTAAAATAACATCACCTTGTGCTGAAATTATTCCTACACAATAAAGAAAAAGTTCTTTACAGGCCAAAGCATCGGCTTCAGCTCTATGGGTGGATGAGGTGGATAGTTTGAGTGTCCTGCTTAAGCTGCCCAAACTGTATTTTTGTTGACCGGGTAGTGCCTGCTTTGCCAATTCCATGGTATCGATTATGTAGTTGTTAACAGATTCTATATTGCAGGCACGAAGTGAGTGCGTAAGAAAGCCCATATCAAACTGTGCGTTGTGAGCCACAAGAACAGCACTGCCGATAAAATTGATAAAGTGCGGCAGCACATCCTGAATAAGAGGTTTATCCCGTAACATTTGGTCGGTAATAGCGTTTACTTTGGAAGCTTCGGAAGGTATCGGCACACAGGGATTAATAAGAGTGGTAAAACGCGGTCCTGATTTTTTCAGGCTGAATTTGACAGCACCAATCTCTATTATTTTATGAGTTTGGGCATAAAGACCGGTTGTCTCAAAATCAAAGGCCACAAACTCAAGCTGTGAAAGAGGTGTGGCAAGCTGTTGTTTTAGTACATTATCATCGATCATACGTCTGTTACTGTGTTATAATAAATTTGTGCACAGTTGGTCAAACACTTTGGTTTGATTTTTTTTTATTCTCTGGTAAGGTATACAAACATATGCTGCGAGAAGCTTTACCTCGACTGGATACAAATCCCGAGCTAAAGAAAAGTTTAATTTCCCAATGCCGTTTAAAGCCCGGAGAAATTTGGATTGATCCTGTAGCCGGTCATAAAGTAGGTTGTATAGATGCAACAGTAAAGGAAGATGTATTAAAATTATTGGCAGATGAAAAAAGCGGTCTTGTGGTTAATGATCCACCCTACAATCTGTCGCTTGATAATAAAAACACTCCTAATCTGTTTAAGTATACAATTAATGAATACCTGCTCTTCTCAAGAAAATGGTTGCAGAATGCGCTAGAAATATTAAAACAAGATGCCCATTTTTATATTTGGCTGGGCGCGGATCAAAATGCGGATTTTAAGCCGCTGCCGGAATTCATGCTGTTGCTGCGTGATTTTAAAGAGTTATCATCCCGCAGTTTTATTACCATGCGTAATCAGCGAGGGTACGGCACGCAAAAAAACTGGATGGCGGTGCGCCAGGAACTTCTCTATTATGTGAAAGGTAATCCGTCATTTAAGGTCGTATATACGGACATACCCAAAGTACTCAAAGGGTATTACAAAGTTGTGAAGGGTAAGAAACAGGAGAATATTTCGCGCAGTAAATCGTCCTGCATTCGTGCAAGTAATGTGTGGATTGATATCCAGCAGGTATTTTATCGGATGGAAGAAAATGTACCGGGTGCATACGCCCAAAAACCACTCAAAGCATATTTTCGTATATTGGAAAGCAGCAGCAATAGAAACGACCTGATTGTTGATTTTTTTGCGCATTCCGGTACAATGCTGCTTGCCGCAGAAATTTTAGGACGGCGCTGTTATACCTGCGATAACGATCCGGTATTTTCTGAGATAGCAATCCGCAGGTTGGAATATTTTAGAAAAACAGGCAAACTTGGTTTTCAGTGTTCGGATCCTTTTAAAGTGAGTTAAATCTTAAGAGCCTTTTTTTAAGCCTAATTCTTGTTCATTGAACACTATTGCACTGAAAACTTCAATTTCGATGTCGTTAAGCTTCCAGCAGTTGCTTGGTAAACCTGCTTTTTGACAGGTATGCGAAAGGAACTCCTCTCTCTCCCACCCGTATTGTATAGCAACCTGAGGTAATAGCAGACCGGAGTACATTTCCCATCGTACCATTATACCGTGAACTCCAACCTTTATCTCGTTAATATCATCTATCTTTTGCATGGGAGAAAGAACAGATATTTCGATATCGATATTCCCAACCTCAGATTCAGCCAGCGGGGTAAATCTGGGATCATTAAAAGCTGCCGATCTGGCCATTTCTTTTATTGTTTCTATTAACGGTTTGATGGCCTGTATATAGCCTATGCAGCCTCTTAGTTTGTCATTTATATGCAAGCTCACAAAAGCGCCGCAGCAGAGCGATAGAACCTCAGTCGGTTTCGGGTAGTTTTCATTTTGATTAAAGAGTTTGGATTCAATAGAAAGACGGGCTGTTTTTAATAAAATAATTTTTTCTTCATCTGTTAACTTAAATTGCATTTCATTTTTCCTCTCTTGCATAAAATGAAATTGCCGCATAATGCACAAGTTCATTATAATTTGAATTAGTGTCTGCAGAATTACCATAGCAAATCACATCTGCAGTAAAGGTAAGATTTTTAAAAGAGAGTAGGGTAGCAATACATCCTGCACCGCAGGAACTGATTTTCTTTTTTGTATGGGCTGTAAGTATACCTTCGCAGTCCCCCTGCTTGATGAGTTCAATAAGCACGTCTGCCTCTTGCTTGGCATTTTCACTCCTGATAAATGAGGTGAGATTTGCGGAAATAACAAAGAGTGTATCTGAGTAATGCTCTGCAAAAACGACCTGGAGAGCATTTGATAATAATTTAACATTTTTGGGATTAACTTTACCTAAAAGAATAGGTACGATTTTTGCCTCTGGAAACAGATACTGGATAAATGGAAGCTGTACTTCAATGCAATGCTCTTCCAAGTGTGGGATATCATTTTTAAAAAAATGATTACTGCATTCAATAAGTTCATCAACAAGAGTATGATTTACCTGCAGCAAACCCAACGGTGTTCTAAAGCTTTCGGATTCAGGCAGGTATACTTCATCTTGAGGATCTCTATGTACCGGAGCCAGAATTACAGCTGTCTTTATTGATCTGCCCGCTGCAGCCAGGAACGCGGATGCGGCAATCGGACCGGCATAACGATATCCGGCATGCGGTGCTATGATGGCAAACGCCTTGCCCTGTTTGACTCCGGCTTCTGCGATGAGTTTTTGGATAAGCTTTTGTGCGTGCTTTTCATCGGAGGGGTAAAAAATCCCTTCAACGATGGGTTCTCTTATTTTTATCATGGAAAAAACAGCCCTCTAAGAATAGCTTAGTGGTTTGTGTGCTATTTTTCAACAATAAGTTTTAAAGAATCCTTAAGTCTTTTTAAACGTGTCTGATCCAGAGTAATATGAATATTTTTCTCTTGGGTGGGGATGACTAAACCGGGTTTACCCCCTTTTATTTTTTTTAGGTATTTCACTTGTGTATAGTAGACATTCCCCTGACCGGAGGTTTTTGCTCTGCTGTAGGATAATGCCAAACTCCCGGCATCCAAGATACAGTCCAGAGGAAGTGTTTTACCTCGTATACTTTTTACAAATACATACGATCCGGGATAGTCCCTGCAATGGAACCAATAATCGTTCCCGCGCACATGGGAGCGCAGTAATGCTTCATTTTCCCTGGCATTTCTCCCCACAATTATATTAAAACCATGTGCGAAAAAATGTATTCCGGGTTGTGAGGCCTTTTTCGGGGCAAAAGGGTCTGTCTTCCGTTTTTTATTCAATGCGACCAGTTTTTCAAGATCTTGGCTTGTGGAAACATACTCTTTTTTCTGCTGCAGGTTTAGTAGTTCATTACGGCAATTTGTAAGTTCCTTTTCTAAACGTACTTTATTATTATGTGCATTTTTATATTGTTTATAATAATTTGTAGCGTTTTCTAAAGGAGTAAGCTCTGTTTTTAGACTTATCTCAAGCGGTTTATTGTTGTGATAAAAATCTTCCGCCTGAAACCATCTGTCCCCTTTTTTTATTTTATGCAGCGAGCTTATAATTATATCGCCTATCTGTTTATAGCGTTCGAAATATTTTTCTGTGCGGGAAAGTTCTTGCAGTTTTTCAAGTTTGAGCAGCAAGCGGTTTTCTGCTTGCGCTATCTGCTTCAGTAAAGAGCTTTTTAGCTTAATGAGCCGCTCGCTACATTCGTGTTCATAATAAAAATCTTCTACGCGTTTATTGAATGATCCGCTTCCGGGAAATATTCTTACCTTATATTCTTTTTCCCTCGATAGAGACTGTTTTTCTGGGGCTGCTTGAAATGAAAAATGGCCCCCGGATATTTCACCGCGCTTGGGCTTTCTGTAGAGCGCATCCATAATTGTCCCATGATGATCGGTCACAATAAGGTTTGGTGCAGCCGACCACAGCCGCACCCAGAGTACAATAGTTTTTCCACCCGAACTCACTTGTATTTTAACTATACGTTCTTTACCTATTTGCTCTGCAGAGATAATTCTTTTATTACGGATGTGCGCGCGTGAAAAACTAATAAAGCGCTGAAGTTTTTTGGTCTTGGGAATAGTTCGGGTAAGCAAATGCAGCCTGCAGTATTGAGGGTGAAAAACAAATAATAATCTGAATATTCCTGCCTTGCCGAAGATTTCGAAGACAATCTGTTCGGGAGACGGTTGATATATATCCTGTATTCTGCAATTCGCAAGATCGAGTTCATGGAGAATACAATCGATTTCTTTATAATTAAGTGAACCCGGTACTGTCATACTGCTTTGATGCTTTCCAGAAAAATGCCGGTATCATTTTTGCTAAAAAAAATAAAATATACTGTTTCCGGCATTTTGTGAATAGAAAGATAATCCTTTACCGCGCGAAATGCAATGCAGGCCGCTCTCTCTTTAGGATAACCATAGACACCTGTGGAGATTGCCGGAAAAGCAACGGATTGAATATTATTCTGTGTGGTTAATATCAGACTGTTGCAATAGCAATCTGCAAGTAATTTATCTAATTCATCTTTTTTATACTCATTCCAGATTGGCCCTACGGTATGGATAACGAACTGAGCAGGTAGCTTTCCCGCGCCTGTTATAACGGCCTGCCCGGCAGGTAATCCAAAGGGATAACTCGCAGAGTGTATTTTTTTAGATTCTGCTAAGAGAGTAGGTCCGGCGCATCTGTGAATGGCTCCGTCGACTCCTCCGCCTCCCATCAGACTGGAATTGGCCGCATTAACAATGGCCTGAACTTCTGTTGTAGTAATATCGCCCGTGATAACGCAAATCCTTCGATTGTGGAATGCTGCGACGATGTCTGTTGACATGGAAAACCCCTTTTAGTTAAAACAATAACATAAGCATACTATTTTACCTAAACTCAAGGCTAAGAAGCAAGCGTGCATATTAAAAAAATCAATATAGTGAGTTTCTTGCAAAAATAACATTTTTACAATTTCCTTTAGTAAAATACTTTATTGGTAAAATACTATTTAAAAATTATAAAAAATATATACAATAAGGTTAAGAGGTGGGTCCGGTGAGACAAAAAAAGTTATTGAAAAAATTGGCACGAAAAACTATTGCAGTCAGCTCAGGTAAAGGGGGAGTGGGGAAAACCACAACCTCTGTAAATTTGGCCGTCTATTTTGCAAAAAAGAATTTAAGAGTGGGTCTGCTGGATTTGGATCCGCTTTCGGATATTACAACTCTGCTCGATCTGAATGAATCGGAAAAAATCTTGGCAAATAATCCAGCTCATAATAAGAATGAATCCTTAAGTACACATGTAATCAAGGTGTTTGAAAACCTAGATTTAATTTTCCCCGCAGCCAAGCTTAAAAAGAACCAGAGTAAAATGTTGATGAAAAAATTATACGGTAAATTCACAAGTGAGCTCAATAAGAATTATGACATTCTTATTTACGATCTTCCGGCAGGTATTCGCTATGAGGATAATTTGCTTTTTCTTCATTATGCGGATAATCTTGTGCTTGTTACTAATGCCGAACCCTCGGCACATGTTTCAGCAGGCGGATATATTAAAAGTGTATTGGAGATAGAGCCCAAGATAGCTATTCATCTGTGGCATAATAAATACGCGGGGTTACCCGACTCTGATTTTGATCCTGTGGATGTCATAGGAAATTATAATAAAAATGTATCCCCAGAGGAACGTCTGGATAAGGTCTTGTGTAAAAAAATTAACAATCTTGCTTTTATTCCGCATGATGCTGCTCTGGATTTATTACAAACCAATCCCTCTTCATCGATAAACATTCAGCGTTGTCTGTTGGATCTAGCCTGTTTCATGCAGGAGCAGCGGCTTATGGATTTAAGCAGACAGCTCAATATTTCACATAAGCTGTTTGATCTCATTAAATATTATATTATTCATACCAAAAAAATCGGAAATATCGAGAACTATATAAAAGAACTGGGTGGGTATTTAAAAAAGCTTCTCGTTACAACTATTTTGACAAATATTAAACGCAAGGATAATCCTGATGTCAATATAGAAAAAATCAGTGTTTTTACCAAACAAGAGCAGTCTGAACTAAAAGATTTTTTGGATACAGTAAAAAACGATCAGTTATTAGAGTTAATTGCAAAGCTTATAGAATATCTCGAAAAAGCCTTAAATCTGTCGGAAGAATCACTGAAACCCTTCTCCGCCAAATCAAATATTGGCGTGCATAAGGCCATAGACAAACAAATTGGCAAGCTTTTATTGTATCTAAGTGCTATTAAAGCAAGTTTAAGTTCTCAGCTTATTAATACGGCAGGAATTTATGGTTTTTATTTCTCACTTTATAAATTGCTGCAATCGCAAACGATCTTAAAGATAATTAATGATTTTATTCCTAAAAAAAGGAACAATAAGGGAATTAAGGTTAGAAACAGGCAACAGCAGATACGCAATCTTGTCCAAAAGAATGACGAGTATAAAGGGAGTTATTTTAAGCTTGTTAAAACAATCTATCCTGTACTCAATAAGCAGATAATCACGGTAATTTCTACCTTTAATTTATGGAATTTAATGCTCAGAGATAATGACAATAAAATAAACAAGATAGCATATTTAAAACTGCTTTCGAATTTTCTGCATGAAACAATAAACAGCGGTTTGAGTATCATAATCGGATTCGCCCGCCGCCCGGCAGTTGTAGCATTTAAAAAGGCTGCGGATGAATTATTAAAGAAAATAGCTGTTAACTAAAGCGTTTATGGCATGGTGCTTGTAACCAGTTGCTTAAGTTTCCGCTCTGAACGCTCCATGAGGTACTTAAATAATTTATGGTGGGCGTCATTATTAAAGGATGTAAATTCCAAACCTATGGCATCTGTTATACGTGTGATTTTACACTCTATTGAGACAAGATAGTTTCCTATGTGCAGAGAACAGAAGGGAATGATATCCCCTGTTTTTAGGCGTTTAAGAAATGGTGTAGGGAAAGGTTTAAACATGGCTCCCTGGATTGAGATATCAATTATCGTCCCCGGTATGAGTGTAAAACCGTTGGGTTCGGTTAAAAGCAGATTGAAAGTGTCGTTAATATCCGGAACTATGCGATTAAAACGTCTTTTCTCACTTACGATATGATAACGTTTGAATATTTCCTCCAAGCGGACAATTTCATGTTTATCTGAAAGATTTATATTAATAAGCCCGTTTACTCCCAAAAAAATAGCTTTACAGGCTTCTTCGAATTTAAACGCGTTGTTTATCAGCAGAACAAAAACAGTTTGCTCTTTGCTGTAGTACTCACGGATGAGTTTTATTATAGGTTTCCAGTGTCTGGGAAAGTCTTGTGTATTAAAAAGAACCAAATCGTAAGCTTCTTGTTTTATGGTCTCTACAAGCTTACACGGTTCTTGGATGTGGATTATTTCAAAAGCAAGCGGTGCAAAGTGGTAGCTTATAAATTTTATATGTTCTTTATCCTTAGAAACAAAAACAGCCTTCAATATTTCGGTACCTTAGGTCTATTTACCACTATATATTTGTAAATCACCCAAGACCTATTTTCTTTTCGCAAGTGATAAACATAGCGTCGTTTTTCAGTGAAGTCCGGGTATTCGAAATATTCATCTACTTTAACCTGGGCCTCGTTTCCGGTATACCAGGTCTCGACAATCACGAAATCAGTGGGAATTAATAAGATATCCTGATCGATTCTCTCTTTTTTTAAATCTTCTTTATAGCGAGCAAGTAATACTCTGCGCTGCTGTTCCGAACTGTTAGTATATTCTTTTTTGCGATTTTCAAATTGCAGATAAAGTCCTTCTAAATCCAGATAGAGAAAGAATCTTTCCCATTCACCCGTTTGATAGGCATGCTGACGAGCACGTATAGTATAATCAACAGCTTTATCAGGTGAAAGTGCCTCGCGTTTTAAAGCTTTGACGGTTTCAGCCTCTATGACGGTGCGCATTTCAGGCATGTCCACAGGGGGCCTGACATTGAGTGTAAGTTTATTAGATTTCAACGTGTAGGGAATGTTGCCCCGGCGAAGTTCGGGATAAAACTGGCATTGAATGATATAGAGTCCGGGTTTTTCCAGCTTGATATAATTCGTCAGATCTTCTACAATACTATATTCTTCATTCAGTTCAAGACTTATTTCCCTGTAAAAAATATATTGAGCAGTTGTATGGTCACTGATAAAGTCTTCTGAATGAGGACTTAAAAGATTGGTTGTAGTGCGAACATCAAAGTCGATGTTAAAAACTTTATAATCGGCTATTTTAAAACGGAAGGTGCTGTTGGATGTATTCTTCAGAGTCAGTTTAATCTTGATTTCATCACCAAGAAAGTATATCTTTTGATCGTAAAACCTAATTTCAAATTGAATGTTCTGTGTTTCTTGAGCGAAAGCATAAATGGTAAATGTTAATAATAGACAGCATAATAAGTATTTCAATATAGTAACTCCTTCTTTTTTTTAATTTTCGGAGTATTTCTATGATAAAATTATTCATAAATAAGCTTAAATTACAATTAAAAAAATACCCTGCTTTCAAAAAAATCCTCACCCATATCAAAGAATTCGCCTTGCCCATCACAATTCGAGGAGTAAACGGTAGTTTCTTTTCACTCATTAATGCTGAAGTTTTTACTGAACTGGAGCGCCATCTGTTTTTAATTGTGGATAGCGAGTCGAGAGCAGAGGAGGTTTTCAGGGATCTCTCTTTGTTCGCCCCGGACAAGGTGCTGTTGTTTCCATGCTGGAATACTCATGCCTATAGTCAGGTGTCTTCAACAACTGAATGTTTTGCGGGGCGGGTTAAAGTGTTAAGCGGATTATTGCAGCCGGAACCGCTGCTGGTTGTTATGTCAACAAAGGCATTTTTAACCAGACTGCCCCCTGTGGAATCTTTAAAATCCAATATTATCACGGTTAAAACCGGTGATATACTTAACCGAGATACGTTTATAACTGCTTTGCAAGATATGGGTTATACAAGAGTTCCTCGTGTAAGTGTAAAAACCGAATACGCTGTACGCGGAGAAGTAATTGATATTTTTATTCCCGGTTATGAGCATGCGTTGCGTATTGTATTGGATTTTGATCGAATCGACGGATTACGCTTTTTTGATCCTCTTACTCAGCTTTCTTTACATAAAACAAGCCATGCTGCAATCTATCCCTTACGGGAACTGGTTATTAATCATAAAACCATGAGTGCGTTTAGACAGAATTTAAAGAGTAGAGGATATAACGATCGGATTATTGAAGGATTTATAGATAAGATTTTGCTCAATCCGGAGTTGAGCGGTTTGGATTATGTTATTCCTCTTTTTTTTAATAAAACAGTTACACCGTTGGATTATTGCGCTACATCCTATCTCCTCGTACTGGATGACAGCGATAAAATTGAAAATAGTGCTAAAATAATGTGGTCTGAATATAATGAGCTTTATTCAAGAGTACAAAGGCAAAAGATAGTAGCAGCAGATCCCCATTATTTATTGCACAGCATGGCAGATCTTAAAAAAAGATATTCATACCACATTGATTTTTCATCACAGTTCAAGAATAAATCCAGTTCTCTTGTAATAACTCTTGCCAGCGATCCGCCGCGCTCTTTTTTTGGTAATATTAATTATTTTAAACAGGAATTAGACAGTCTGCTGGCTGCAGGTTACGAAATCTTTATTTTTGCAGGTTACAAAGCACAAGCTGCCCGTATTGCTCATCTGTTAAAAGACTACAATCTAACTATTCTTCCTGAAGCTATTTCAAGCGGGTTTTGTTTTCCGGCCTTTAAGCTTTTGGTAATTCAGGAAAATGAGATATTTAAAAGAAAAAAAATAATGACTCCGGCTTTAAAACACTATCAAACTCAAGCAATCGATTCTTTTATCGAGCTTGAACAGGGTGATTATATCGTGCACCTGCAGCATGGAATCGGTATCTACAAAGGTATAGAGAGAATAAAGGCAAGAGGTTTTGAGAGAGATTATATCAGGTTGGAATACGCAGATAAAGAATTTATTTTTATTCCCACAGAACAGGTGAATCTTATCCAACGTTATATTACCACAGGCGGACGTAATCCGAAACTCGATAAAATAGGCGGAAAAGCCTGGTCAAATCGAAAAAGCAAAGTAAAACACTCGGTTGAGGAACTTGCAGGGAGTTTGCTCAAGCTCTATTCATTGCGTAAAAAAATACAGGGAATTAGTTTTTCCAAAGACAGTGAATGGCAAAATGAGTTTGATGCGGGATTTCCTTACGAGGAAACGCCGGATCAGCTAAAATGTATTACAGATGTAAAGCGGGATATGGAGAGCCCCTATCCTATGGAGAGGCTTGTCTGTGGTGATGTCGGGTACGGTAAGACGGAAATTGCACTCAGAGCCGCATTTAAAGCGGTTATGAGTGGAAAGCAAGTAGCTCTGTTGGCGCCCACAACCATTTTGGTAGAACAGCACTTTGAGACTTTCTGCGAGCGTTTTAAGAACTACCCGGTTGAAATCAATATGCTTTCCCGCTTTGTTGAAAAAAGTAAGCAGCAGGAAATTGTCAAAAATATGGCTCAAGGAAAAACCGATGTGATCATTGGTACACACAGACTATTACAAAAAGACGTGCTGTTTAAAAACCTGGGTTTGCTTGTTATAGACGAGGAGCAGCGTTTTGGTGTAAAGCATAAAGAGAAGATAAAGCAGCTGAAAACTAATATCGATTGTCTTGTGCTTACCGCTACGCCTATCCCGCGCACCTTATATATGTCTCTTACCAAGATTAAAGATATGTCGCTTTTAAATACTCCTCCGCTCAACCGTTTGCCTATAGAAACATTCGTGATGGAGTTCAACGAAAAAATTATTAGGGATGCCATACAGCGAGAGACAGAGCGAGGCGGGCAGGTCTTTTTTCTGCATAATCGTGTACAGACGATTTCTCATATCTATGATTTGCTGTCGCGTCTTGTACCGGAGCAGCGTGTGGCTGTGGCTCATGGAAAGATGCAGGCCCATGAATTGGAAGATATTATGCATGAGTTTATAAGAATGAATTATGATATTCTGCTTTCAACTACTATTATTGAAAACGGTATCGATATCCCCAATGTAAATACTATAATTATTGATCGGGCAGATATGATGGGGATTGCTCAGCTTTATCAGCTGCGGGGCAGGGTAGGCAGATCTCCTGTTCCGGCTTTTGCTTATTTGCTTTATCCGGTTAAAAAGGCCTTGACAGAAACTGCCATGCGGCGGTTAAAAATTATTTCAAATTATACCGAACTCGGTTCCGGCTTTAAAATCGCCCTCAAGGATTTGGAACTCAGGGGAGCGGGAAATCTGTTAGGCAGAGAACAGCATGGCGATATTCTATCAGTAGGTTTCGAGATGTATATGAAACTTCTGGATGAAGCTATTGCGCTTCAAGATAAAGAAAATATTAGGGAACAAGCCCCTGAGCTTTTTTTAGAATTGGAATATTCGGGTTATATACCCGATTGGTACATCGATGATATGATTGAAAAAATGGAGGTTTATAAAAAGATCGCCTCGATTACTACAGAACAAGATTTAGCGAGGATATATCAAGAACTGGAAGACAGGTACGGACCGCTGCCCGATGAATTATACAGTATTTTCTCGGTAGCTGAAATGCGGATAATTTGCCGTAAATTGTTTATTACATCAATTAGGGAAAAGCAGGGTAAAGCTGCAATAACCTTCTCCAAACTTTCACTTGTTTCCGTCGAAAAGGTATTGCGTTTGTTAAGAGAAAGCGGGGGTACTGTGTTTCTGGACAGTAAGAAACCGCAATGTTTATTTTTAAAAACGGGAAATATCGGTTTAAAGGAGAAATCTGCTTTTATAAAAGAGAAACTGTTTTTTTTATTATAAAGCGAACTGTTAAAACTTAACTGATATTCTTCCCTCTAAGGAATCCAGCAATCCATGTTATTTTATTCTCTTTCTGCATTCCTTGCTTCCACTAGAGGCAATTTCTACTGGTGATAAAAATATAACTGCTTTAAGTTATTCTTCAAGAATATTTATTTGCTCTAAATCCTGCTGTAAAAGCAGGGTCTCTCTTGTTATGGCAATATATTCGGCTGCGGGTGTATATTTTTCATCTATGGCAATGGCCTGTTCCCAAAGGCTAATGGCCTTATAATATTCAGCTTCCGAGTAGGCATCAATTCCCTGCAGATAAAGCTCTTCGGCCTGAGCTAATTTTTCTGCTCTGCCCTGATCGCCTAGATTGAATTTAGCCTGAACGCTAAATTTATCTAAAGGATCCATGCCTGAAGCAAGATCAAGATTGTAGTTTACGATAAAGGTTACTGTTTTTAAATCTATTTCTGTTCCCAGGCTCACTTGCGGATTGGCAGCCTTCATGCGAACACCACCCTGAATCGAGATAAATGAGGTAACTAATACTGAGAATCCACCGGATAAATACCAGTGTTCCGCCGGATAATTTTCCGGATCAAAACTGATCGGATAATTGAAGTCAACTGCAAACATAAGGTTTTGTATGGGAGCATAAGCAATCCCGGCAGCTGCAGTAAGCGGCAGAGGATCTCCTGTATCAAATGGACACAAATTTCTTAATGTTATACCAAGCGAAAAGTTATTATCGTGAAAACTGCCGAATTTAAAAAGATTAAAACGGGTAAGCACGCCGAAATCTATCATCGCCGTTAATACGGACTGATTTGGGTAAATACTTTCGGGAATATGCATATAGGCACCCTTTATGGTTGCCCCTACCGACACACCGTCAAAATAGTAGCTTGAGAGAAAGTTATAAGATGCGTTGAGCATAGCTGTTGTTTCTATGTAGTAACCCTTGCCACCTGCACGCCCCCACTCATCTTTTTCATTAAAGGGTACATAAAGAAATTTACCTGCTCCCGAAATACCCAGGTCACCTATGCGAGTGGCATAAACAATCGCTTCGATATTTGAATCCATAATCCAATTGTGATGGAAAAGTGAGAATTCGCTAAATTTTAGCTGGGAGCTGCCGGCAGGATTGGATTCAATAAAAGAAGCATCATTGGATACAGCAGTAAAAGCTGTGCCCATGCCCTCATACCTTCCCCCGATTGGGATAAAAAGCGAAGGAAAGAGCGTGAGACCGGCGTTTTCATCGAGCAAAGGTGAGAAAAACAAACTCCAATCATAATAAAAGGCGGAGAAATCACCCCAGCTTGTTATAGGGATTGTGATAAGTAAAATAATTAAAATAACTCTGTAGAACATCTCTATAATATATTATACGATAAAAAATTAGAAAAAACTATAAATATGCTACCAAAAATTGAGTTTCGATATGCTATATTTTGATTTTCGGATCATTTTTTAAACTGATGAGAAAATTGCTTAAATAAAAATGTTGTTATAAAGAAAGGTTTGACCGCGCTTTTGTCGAAAATAAAAAAAATGACAGTATATTTATACTATATTGCAGTAAGGAGTGAATGGGGCGTAAAATTTAGCAGAATATGTCCGTAGTTAGATTTTTTCTCATAAGTTTTAGTTTTTTTTATATTTTTTCGCTACAGGTGTTTGCTTTTGGGCAGCAGGAGGATGAACGTATATCACAAGTCGAAGAGCTGCTTAAGCAGAAAAGTTTGGGTGATGCGGAAAAGCTGCTTATTGAAATAATGAAGACCAATCCGGGTCAAAAACAAACCACACGCTATCTTTTGGACCGCATACGCACCATGAGGGCGGAATATAATCAAAAATTACAGGAATTTATGGATTTACTTGAACAGGGAGATGAAGAAGCTATTTATCGTAAAATAGAGGAACTGGAAGCGCTGGATAGTTCTCCATCGGCATTAGGCAGTACTATTTTAGAGCAAGCGCGTGAAAATGCCTGGGTTGCAATCAACCTCAAACATTTTTTTGATATTATGGATAATGCCCAAGTGTCACTAAAAGCCGGGAATTATTCGAGAGCACTGCGCGTTTATCCCGGGGTGTTTGAAATTCATAAGGAAGATTTTTACGCGAATGCGGAATACGGGAATATCACAAAGAATAATATTCAAGGAATTACAAATAATATCAATAGGCTTGTAAAACAATTTGAAACAGCAGTTCCTCTTGTAGAAAAGGGCATGTATGATTTTTATTCTATATTATCTTCGGCTTCTGAAAATAAACTCAATCAGGCTGCAGCTGAGATGCAATCCGAGCTTAACAAACTTCTGGATATCTACTTTGAGATTGAGAAATCAGCCGGCAGCATAAAGCAGACTAATGATTCAATTAAGCGTAATTTTAAAAAAGCAAAAGGCGATTATCATTTATATTATTTATACCGTGTTATTTACGGAAGAGATTACTCAGGTCAGACTGAAGGCATTCTTTATGCTCTGCATAGGCAGTGGGAGCTGTATCTACAGGACATAGAGCATAAAATCAATCAGATAGCAGAACCTATTTTCTATCAGTCAAAGAAATGGTTTTCCGGCTTTGAATTTGACGCGGCCTCGAATGGCTTTAAACAGACATCTTCACTCTATGATTGGCAGGTAAAATTCTCTTCGTCATGGATGGTCGAGCTTACTGATGAAGCAATTAATAAATTAGATAAAAATGAGTGGGCGAGAATAAAAGCAAGGGTGCCCCTCTTTCTGCAAGCGCAGGAAAGAGCAAAAGAGGCACGTATTTATTTACAGTTGATTGCTTATTACAAACAGAAAGATAAATATGTTCAACAGCCGCCTGCCACGGACCAAGAACTTGAAAATTACAGATCAGAAATAAAAAGCACGGTTATTGAAATAGCTGAGCTCAACAGTGTGTGGCAGAACCAGGTTGCTTATTTGGACAATATTAATAACAAAGGGTATGCTATAAATGATATTAGCTATTCCGCCCGGGAGACGCAGGCAAAAATAGTAAAAATCGCAGAATTGTATCAAGATCTGGAAAAGAATGCTATTCGGATCATGCTGCAAGCCAGAGTAGATTTGTTTTCAGATACAGTGGGTGAGAGTGAAAAAAACATTATTCAAGCGGTAAAGCTGCGCGAGGATGACAATCTGCCCACGAAAGCCCTGCAGCAGCTGGAAGAGACAAATAGTAACCTTAATAACCTGACTGAGGATATTGAAACTTTTGCTAAAAAATGGAGTCAAACCGAAGCCTATATTGCAGATGATCGCACAATCCAAGATGCTATCGCGGATGCGGGTGCCATTAAAGAAAAAGCGATAAAAGTTAGAAATGATCTGCAAAGTGAACTGGCTTTGGCACGCAAACAGAGCTATCAAGCAAACCAGCTAAAGAATAAAGGTTTGGCTGAATATGAAAAATCAAAAAGCTCTTATAACCAAGATCGTTTTAGGCAAGCAAAAGAACAGCTTAATACCTCCAGCGAAGCATTAACCGAATCCTTAAAATATGAAGAAGATCCGGATATTAGGAAACTCGTAGATGAAGAGTTTGCCAAATTTGATAAAGACATTTCGGAGAAATTAAAAAACCAGTCTATTATCCAAGTACGAAATCTTATTAATCGGGCTCAAGCCTCTTACAGCCAACTTCTATATGAAGACGCGGAAAACATGCTTTTACAAGCTCAAAATTTGAGTAATGAGATCGATCCGTCCAAACCCGATGTAGAGATTGTTATCTGGTTGGAAATTGTGCGCAACGCGCTCTCGGCACGTTCCAGCAGGGAGATAAAAGAAGAGGAAGTCAATTACGCCGAGATGACACAGTTGTTTAATCTGGCGAATAAAGATTATTTTGACGGGCTTGAGGAGCTTAAAAAGGATAACAAAGAGAATGCAGATAGGTTGTTTAAAAATGCCAGAGCAAAAATTGCTCCGATTTTACGCTCTTATCCGTATCATAGAGACAGCAGGGTTCTTTTGTATAAGATTGAGCAGGCGACACGAACTACAGAAGATTTTAACGAGTATCTGAGGCTTCAGGTGACTAATGCGGATCAGCTATTGGAAAAGAATAATTACTTGGAAGCGTACGCCATTTATCAGGATATTCAAGAAATTAATGCCCGCTATCCGGGAATTAATACTAAAGTGAGAAGAGCCGAAGAGTTGATCGGCTTAAGGACCAGGCAACCCAGTCAGGCCGATCAGGCGCGCTCAAATGAGCTGGTAAGATTAGCTCGGGAAAGCTCTGATAATAAAGAGTATCAGACTGCTCTCGGCCATCTGAATGATGCACTGCGACTTAATCCTTATAACAGAACAGCGGCTGTATTAAAAGACCAGATTAATGAAATAATTGCGCCGCCCACCTATATTCTTCCGGTTGTGGCTCAGCAGTTATACAATGCCGCCGTAGTGAGCTACAATAAAAAAGAATACTTAAGGGCCAGACAATTAATCAGCCAGATCAAAAGAGACTTTCCGCAGCACGCAAGGAATTCAAAAGTTATTGAATTGGAGGAAAAAATTAAATCAAGAATAGGATCTTAATCTTAGTATTATTACTTATATGCAGTTCAGTCTCATTCAGCCAAACCTTCTACTGGGAAAATCCCACAGTAAAAGCAGAAGGTAATATTAAATTTATCGATGCTGATGCTTCAGGTAATGTAGGTGTAGTGGTATGGCATGAATTTGTCCCGAAAAATGAAGAAGAGGGTACTGTCTATCTCTCTCTTCTGGCCACAGCTGACGGCAGAAACTGGCGTCCGAACCTGCGATTCTTAGATCCTTTCAGCTATAAAGGAAAGCAAACACCGCTGTTTTCCGTGCTTGTAACGAAGAGAGGGACTATTTTTATTGCGGTGGCCACCGCTGAAAAAGAGGTCACCATTTACAATTCTACTGATATTGGCAGGACATTTAACAGAATGGCAATAGTAAAAGCCAGAGATACCATAGTTGTTCCCAAGCTTTTTATAACAAGCCGTGGGGAGTATTTACTTTTTGTTACCTCCGAATTTGCTGAAAAACTAGGGATCTATTATTCATTGTCGGGGCAAGGTACTCAATGGTCTGAACTCAAAGCATTAGTTCAAGCAAATGAAGGATTGGGTCTCCATTCGGTGCCACATCATACAAGTTTTAAAGGTAAGGATTATGTAATTTTCCAGTCTAGAATCGAGGGTAGGGCCGACGATCATCAGCTGTTTTTAAAAACAAGTACTAATGGCGGAAGATCATGGAACAGAGCAAAACGTCTGACAGATTTCAGTGAGACCTTAAGCGGAGAAGAGTTGCGTCCCAGCCAGCTCTTTAATCAGAGACCTTACATAGTCCCTTTTAACGACAATTTAATTGTCGTATGGGAAAGAAATCGTATCGGCCGCGCACCTCAGATTTATTATATGGAACTGGATTTAAACGGAAATATCAGAGAACCTGCAGAAATTATTACAAAAGGGAGCTCTAACTCTTATTACCCGCAGATATTAATCTATAAAAATCAGCTGCATCTGCTGTGGTTTGACGACAGCCGGGGAGTTGAACACATTTTCTTTGCTTACATGGACGGTATTTTCTGGAAGATAAGTGATCTGAGTCCGATTGCGGGTAAATCGCGCTTTGGCCGGCCCATATTACTCAATGATGTTATCTATATTTTTTGGGAAAATATTACTGCAAGATCAGTTAAGCTCTATCTATTGGAACCGGATCATTCCATGCAGCCGCCCCGGATTATTGCACAAAATTTTGCTGCAGACAGTTATGGAAAATTGAATCGATTGAATATTAGCTGGGTTGCTCCGTCCGATTCTTCGGGAGTAGAAGGATTTGTCTATTCCTTTACCCGCGAAAAAGGGTTTAATATAAGCTCAGGTAAGCAGGTGTTGGGAAATATCACTGGAGGTTCTTTTACCGTTCCGGACGAAGGTACCTGGTATTTCCATATAGTAGCTAAGGATAATGCCGGCAATTATTCGCAGGTCCGTACCGTCACCTATACTCAGGATGCAACTCCTCCTGCTGCGGTCAGCTTTATCAGGCCCGAAACCGACAGCCAGGGTTTTCTGCAGTCCAACTCGTTCACCATAAAATGGCTTCCTCCGCCCGATTCCGACCTTGCAGGCTATAGCTACAAGCTGTCGCTTTTAAATCCTGATTTTTCCGCTAAGGGATATAGCACAACCGTACTCTCGCCTCCGCCGCGTGTGTTACTTACAACTGATAAACAAATATCGTTTGAGAATCTTGAAGACGGTATCTGGGCACTGGCTGTAGCCGCATTAGATAAGGTCGGAAATCAGGGAGAGACTGCTACTATTACATTCAAACTGAATAAATATATTCCGGTTACTTACATAACAACTGTGAAATCCGAGCGTGATAATGTTAACAGAACATTTCTTACAATATATGGCCGTGGTTTTGTTATGGGTGGACAGGTAAGCGAAGTTATTATCGATGATGACGGTAAAGAGCCGTATGACTATACCTTTGCTTTAAATGACTCAGGCTATGTCATCACAAATGACAGAGTTATCGAACAGTTATTGCTGGATAGTATAGATGAGGGTAATTACCGGATCGGGCTTAAACATCCTGCGCGTGGTTTATATTTTACCAGCTCACGGCAGTTGAAAGTAGAATCAAGCGGTACGGTTAAGTTCGGGCCTTATGATACTCTTTTTGGGGGAGCTTCCGCACGCAGGGGGTCTGCACTCTTTTTTCTCTCACTTAATGAAGTAATTATGTGGCTGTTTATTATCCTGCTTGCGCTGCTCTTTTTAGTAACATTTAAAAAAGTGATTGTATTGGGAACCGAAGCAAAATCAATTAAATTGGAAGCTTTGGCTATTATTCAAGGGCAAGAGGTGCATATGGAAAAGAAAAAAAAATTAAAACTGCTGAGTATAAAAGGCGTGGGATTAAGAATAAAGTACACGTTGTTAACTACAATACTTGTTATTTTAATTATTCTCATGGTTTCCATACCCATAAGTTTTTACATGATTGACACTCAGCAAAAGACTTTAGCTACAAAACTATTTGAAAAGGTAGCCTCCGATTTGAAATTTACGGCAAATGGTGCAGAAACATATTTAATAGATCACAAAACACTTCCTTTAAACGAAATTATTCAACTTGTGGAAATGGATGAGCTGCAGTTTGCCATCGTTACAGGCCCTCAATATGTGAATGCATTTACAGGTGGGATTGATGTGGAGAGAGGCGAGCTGGATTTAAGCAGCCTGGAGCATGTATGGGCATTAAAGGATCCGGAGATCGATACTCGTTTAAAAACAGACGAAGATTTTGAACTCATCAGATCTGAAATTAAAGATGAAATAACTCCCATAATTGAAGAGCTGCGGCAGGATATCAATAAGAAAGCGCAGGAAAGAATTAGTGCTTTGAATAAAGAAATAGATGATATCACTGTGGAATTCAACGCCCTTATTAATCGTACGGATCAAGAATCTTTGGCAAAGCTGGAGGAATTAAATAAGCAGCACTTAAGACTTATAACTCAGCGGGATGCCGAGCTTCAAGAGATCGGTGATAAAATCGGAAGCTATCCGGAATATAGTATGGAGAATCTTGATCTTTCGGTTAACTCCTATACTTTTTATAAACCCCTAGTCTATATAGATAAAAATCACGGTTATGATAATTATGTGTGGGGCATAGTGCGAATCGGAATATCAATGGAAAAAATATTCAAAGAGATTAATGCGGCACGCGATAATCTGCTTTTAAGGATAAGTCTTATCTCGCTTGTCGCTATCGTACTGGGTGTAAGCGGGGCCCTTATTATGGCATCAATTACTATTATTCCCATTCGCAAATTGAGCAGCGGAGTTGCCGTAATTAGGGATACGGTCGATAAAGAAAAGCTAAAAGATCATACCATTGATATCCGCACGCATGATGAGATCAGAGAACTGGCGGATACGGTAAACCAAATGACGAAGGGGCTTGTGAAGGCTGCGATTGCCAATAAAGAACTGACCGTTGGTAAAGAAGTGCAGAAGATGTTTATACCATTGGAAATTGACTCGCACGGTAAAAAGAGAACCACGGGTTACGATTCCAATGAATATATAGAGCTGTTTGGTTATTATGAAGGAGCAAAGGGTGTTTCCGGAGATTACTTTGATTTTAAAAAATTGGATGATATACATTATGCTCTAGTCAAGTGCGATGTAGCCGGCAAGGGTGTTCCTGCTGCTTTAATTATGGTTGAGGTTGCCACTATCTTTTTAACTTTTTTCCGGGAGTGGACTTTGAAGGACCCTGGTATCAATATCAAAAAATTAGCTTACAGAATTAATGATATGTTGGAAGAACGTGGTTTTAAAGGAAGATTCGCCGCCCTCACGCTCTGTCTTTTAAACAGCCGGACAGGAATGTGCTATTTTTGTAATGCGGGTGATAATCTGCTTCAAATATATGATTCGGCTCAGGGTAAAGTTGTACAATTTAAACTTCCCGATGCTCCGGCAGCGGGAGTATTCCCTTCCATGCTTGTAGAAACACAATCCGGATTTTCTCAAATTCCGTATAAACTCAAAAAATCCGATACCATTTTTCTGTTTACCGATGGACTGGATGAGGCTAAAAGAAGGTTCCGCGATAGTGAGTATAAATCGATTGTGTGTGAGGAAGCCTCCCTTAAAGATGGTGAAACACATGGAGCCACCCATACCAGGGGAAGTGATAATGAAGAGCTGGGGATGAAGAGAATCGAAGCTGTCATTCAAGCCGTATTTAACAAGGATGTATACACTCTGTTTAAATATCACAATCCAATTGCGGATGAAGAGTTGGTATTTGACTTTTCAAGCTGTGAGGGTAAAATTGATGAAGCGGTAATGGCCCTTATTGCCGTAGAAAAAGTGTTCCGGATTTATCCCGATCCTAAAGCCTCAAAGGAAGATCTAGTGCAAGTTGATAAAAAGGTTGATGAATTCCTGCAAAAATATTTTATTCAATATAAATTTTATTTTAAGCAAAAGCAGGAAAGTAATAATGATGCGGATTATAATTATTATACACATCTAAAAGAAGATGAGCAGTATGATGATCTTACGATCTTAGCGGTGCGTAAGAAATAACATGATTTATGCCAATGATTATATATACCGAAGATAAAAAAAGGTGGTAAAAATGCTGAAACGAATAGTAATCGTTGTGTTTTTATGTTTTTTATGTTTTTCCTTATGTGCAAAAATGGGCACGGTAGTTTTTATAAATCGCAGAAACTACTGGTTTCATTATTGCATCGATCCTCAGGGGCTGCAGGGAGACATGGAAAACGCAATGGAGTATCTTAATTCGGGTAATGTGACGTTCTATTCCATCGGACCTCAATCCACGCAAAAAATAGAATCCGTCAAAGAGGGTACACACTATCTATTAGGATTTTGGGGTATTACTAATCAAGAACAGATCCCGGTATTAAGCAAGCGTTTTGTCATCCGTGATAATGAGATAATAGAATTCGATTTAGAGAATGAAACTTATCAGGTAGTTGTAAAAGAGCCTACAGATGAGATCGATGTAGTTACTCCGGTAGTACCGGGACGGATCGTCATTGATAATAATTATATGGATTGGGAGATAATACCCACCACAGCTCTTTTTTCCAGCAGCTATATTCCTCTTTACTTTACAAAACAGAGTATCTCAGGGCTAAATAACATACCGATCAAACATTCCGTGTTTTGGGGAAGGGGCGGTACCCAGATTAATCAGATAAAACTGTACCTCTCGGGTGAATATTTGTATATCTACTGCTCAAGCTACTCGCGCCTCACCAGCGGTCTTTCTTTTTATCTTTATTTATTCAAATCAAGATCCGCACGAGAACAAAATAATTATACAATAGAACTTATTGTTGATGATATGGCCGATACGAGTAAAGTTGTGCTTTGGCAGCGGAACAGGGAAAAATATGAGGTGATTGGTGAGCTTAAAAATACAAATTTTTTCTTAGAAGCTCGTATAGAAATTGAAAAGCTTCCCGTACCGATAAACGAGATTATTACGGCTTATTCCATTGATCTTACCAGCAGTTATTTTGACAATAAACTTAAAATGTATGAGGAGTTCTTTTTTACCACAATCTATGGCAAAGATATTGTAACCAGAGATGATCTCAAGTTGCATTAGGAGTTATTATTTATGCAGATAAAGTTTTATTGTGAAAGCTGTGAAGAACAGGTTCCAATTAATGTTGAACGCTGTCCCAACTGCCGAAGAGTGTTTTTTGCGGTAATGTGTCCTCTCTGCAAATTCGAAGACCTGCCGCGGGAGTTTCTCTACGGCTGTCCTTCCTGTGGCTATATGAGCAGAAGGATGAAAATAAAAACCAAAGAAAAATCAAGAACAGAAAACGAAACAAAAAAAACATGGATTCAATCACTGCGTAAAAAAGGCAGGAGTGTACGTATACCTTTGGGGTGGTATAAATTCACTGTGGCCATACTGATAGCGAGTATAATCGGTTTAATAATATTAATTGCCCTTACTGCAAAATAAATGTAGACTTTTGGCTTACTCTTTCCGTTCAAGAAATCTATAAATTGATAAGCGCTTACATTATTACCACATTAAACCTAAGCCGAAGCCGCCTAATATATAAATAGATTCCGAATCAAGATACTCCATACCCAATAAACCTGAGACATACAAGGGTGTATGAGGTAGTTGGGCATTTATTTCAAAACCGGCATGCAAAGGAAGAGCTATGGCAAAATATTCGGAAAGGGGAGTTGACCGGATACTAAGGGATATACCGCATAGTAAAAATCCTGTATCGTAAAAAATACCGATGCGTCCGTAGAGCCATGCGTAAAAATCATCATTATTTGATCCTGAAGAAGATGATACATCCTGCCATGAAAAAAGTATTTCCGAGGCTAAGACAAGATAAAACGATCCGAGTTTAAATTGAATGGGAATTCCCAATGAAGCCCCGGTATAATCCGCATATGTATCGAAAGTGTAATCATGTTGATAGGTGAATTTAACGATAAATCCCATAGCAAATGCCGGATCGGATTGTGTGTTTACCAGCCGCATCTTATAGGCGAGCGATGCGCCAAAAGCAGGTTCGAGCTCAAAGTTCTTAATGATGAACTTAAAAGTGCCGTCCAACTCGGAATTAGCGGGCAGGCCGATGCGTCCGCTTATAGTTGAGGGAGCCTTTAAGGATGATTCAGCAGCAGACGCATTAAAGTGAGCGGCAAGGAGTGACTGAAACTGGATACTGCCAAAAGGCAACACTTCGATGGTAGGAGCGTACAGAAGTCCGCTCATGCCGCTCCACACATTTCTGTAAGCTAAATTATAAGAAGAATCGATTACTACTGTAGTCTGTTCGCTAAGCGGTTGTTGGCTGTTTTGCGCATACACTTTAATGTGTACGGTATAAGAACCGTCAGCTAAAATAGTGCCTGCTTTATCTCTTCCGTCCCAGACAAATGATTGTATCCAGTCGGTAAAAGGAGGCAAAGAGTAGGCAGATACTTGTTCGCCTTGTGAATTATAAACAACCGCCTCACCTTTGCCAAAGGTACTTACTTTGAATGAGATGGTTGTGCTCCCTAAAACACCTGAATTGGCAGGATTGAAGACAGCTCTCGTGGCGGTGATGTATGAGATTTTAAGTGGAGCTTTTTCCAGTTCGATAATGAGAGACGTTGTTTTTTCTTCTGCAATTGCAACTTCGGTTATATACTCATTGTACCCGAAAGACTGTACTCTCAATATATATGTTCCGGCGGGTACTTGTGTCGTACCCGGGAAAATAGTCTTATTCCCAAATTCAATTATAGCCTGATGAGGTGTTACCTTTAAAGAAAGTGTTCCAAGGATCGGTTTGAGTGAAAATTTATAAAATCTTTCTTTTTTAGAGTAGGTAATCCAGGCGGAATAAGGATAATAACCTTCTTTCTTTATAGTGAGATAATAAATTCCATAATCCAAATCCGTAACAGTAAAAGGTGAGGTGTCGTAAAACTTATTATTGATATAGACTTTTGCGTAGAGCGGATCGGTTTCAATAATGAGTCCTCCTATAGTATCCGCGACTTGTATAAGTTCATGGGATGCAGTTTTTACTTCGGATTCTGTAAGAGCGGCGCTTTCCGCTAGCGAACCGCCCGTAGAAATGCAGGAATAAAGACAAATTAGAATAAGGCAAAAATAAACTAAATATCTCATAGAAGTTAGAGTAATTGATACATAAAACGTTCTTCCAACACCTTTGCCATATATATTTCGATGTAAATCCGAAGCGATTCTTTGCGTTTTATCTCATTTAGATTTTTATTCATGGCCAAGTCGGAAGCCAAATTGCGTATTTGCTCAAGATTTGGGGGTTTTACTTTGAAGGTGCGTTTTATACTGCGTAAGAAATCCCGAATCAGGGAATTTACATCTTGGATTAAATCCGCTTTGGCGGCGGGATCGAAGAGAGGATTCCATTTTTCAGCAAGTTCTTCGAGTTTTTGATCAAGAGTGGCATCAGTACCAACGAGGGTTTCCCTGATTTGTGCTAATACCTGTTTATACTTTTGTGATTTGTCTTTTGTTTTCGGAAGCTCATCCAATTGTGTTTCCGGTGAAAATGAAGTGTTTACTTTTTCATGTTCCGCAATAAGATCGGCATATTCGTGACTGACTCCTCTTTTGAATTCATGCTTGATGGTTTCCCATAAAGCGCTGAGCGTCTGTTTTCTTTTCTGTCTTCCTTTGCCGAATAACCATCTGCAGAGGAAAAAAAGCTGTTTGAGGATGGGTATGGTATACCACATCGGTAATATTGTTTTTACCTCGCGCAGCAGTTTTGTCCTGTTTAACGATAAAAGTTCGGGTAGTGATTTCAGTTTATTGCCTTTGATAAAATAGCGTTCGATGGTAAGCAGATTATGCTGTGATATATTGGATTCCAATTTAGAAATATAGAGCAGGTGGGGATTCAATAATGCATAGAGCAATTTATACTGCAGTTTAATCCGTCTTCGCAAGTTTTCGGCAAAATCAAAATCGTCTTTCATACTCGGGATTCTGATATTATTCTTTAATAAGGACTGCCATTCTTCCATTAAGTCGAGCCGTAAGATCCGCGAGCATTCATGGAGTTTATTCAAAAAAAGCGGAATGATAATATCTTTCTGTATAAAGTATTCTATGTTTTCATCAACTTTAATGCGAATTAAAAACGGCAGTTCCGTGGCATTTACGACTTTGGTTGATTTATGTATGAAATCGTGAATAAAATCCCTTGAGTGTTTCTCGGAGTAACGAACACCTTTACTGTCTTTAAGATCATATAAATCCTCTATACTAAAAGCATAGGGCGCCTTTTTGACCAGTATCTCCAGCTGCTTGCTGTCAAGATTTTTCTGGTAGCGCTTTTGGATTATGGTTTTTTGATATCCGACATAGAGGCCGATGATATATGCGGATTGACAGTATCCGTGTTCATCACTTAACTTATCCTTTTTTTCTTTGAAATCCTGTATCATTACATTGCTCAGTTGTGACCAGAATTTAAAAGTAAAATCATCAACTTCATAGAGCTGGTTGACTGCTTTTTTAGGTTTGGTAATTATATCGTTAAGCATATTCTTAATGGCACTGAGGGTACCTGAGAGCACAACTTCCAGCCTGCTTGTCATATAACCCACATTCATTCTTTCCTGAAGATAATTGCGAATCTTATAAACACAACATTCAAGCAGCTTACTGTTTATGTATTCTTTGGGCACAATAAGATTCTGAACATTATGTGGAAAGCTTAGTTTAATTATAGATTTTTTAAGTGACTCATAGGATCCCAGCAGATTTACAAAACCGCTGTTGATATCGATGTTCTCAACAACCTTAGGCGGAAGGGGAAAAGAAAAACTTTCTTCTGTCGGGAAAGTAAGCTGAGGATCATTTTCAATAAGGTAGTATCGGTGTTTTATTTTATCTTCTAAGAGCGAGTGAATGATTACGGAAGTAACGGCACCGTCTTTGCGCACCAGGGTACACTTGCCTCGATATTCCCAATCCACAAATGAAGGAATGATCTCAATCTGATGATCATTGATTTTAGACAATAGGTTTGTGTTATTGTTTTGAGCATACTGCCGCAACGAATCCAGAAATTTAGTATAATCGATTAACGGACTCTGAGTTGTATCTGCATAATGTTTCAGTGCATTTATAATATCTATATCCATAAGATTATAATATCTAATATGATAACACTATAGGTTATTATGTTGTTTATAATGCGTCAAGATGTTCTCTGCTTTTTTAGCTATTGTTGTGCTGTTTTCTTTAAAGATTTAGACGGATTGACTTTGCAGCAATACTCTGTTTTAATGCAATTTTATAGGGTATGATAAAGTATCGCACAATAAGTGGTTATAAAAATGATCTTTTTACTGAAATTCCTCTCATGTCTTCAGGGAAAACATATAAGAAATTTCCGCTTAAAGCGGTGATATCATTGAAGAATGCAGGGGATATGGGGCATGCGCTAAAAGACAAATTACCGAATAGAAGCATTCTCTTTGAACACTTGCGGATATCAGACAAAGCAATTTTTACGGTAAACCAAGACCATACGAAAGATGTCATACATATCAAGGAAAATAATATTCCGGACGATTTTTTTGCTCGAACTGCGGACGGATTTGTCACTGATCTGGGTTGGCCGATAATGGGAGTAACTGTGGCAGACTGTGTTCCGGTATTACTTTTTAGCAAGAATAGACAGGCGTACGGAATATTGCATTCAGGCTGGAAAGGCACAGGGATCATCGAAAAAGCTCTGGCTGTTTTTGCACAAGAGTTCGGCATCCGGCCGGAATCACTCTGTGTTTGTCTGGGCCCTGCTATCGGACCCTGTTGTTATCATGTAACAAAGCAGCGGGCGGAGGAGTTTATAACACACTTTGGAGAAAATACAGTTGAAGTGAGGGGAGGTAAATATTATCTGGATTTAGTTAAGGCAAATATTAATCTCCTTGATAAGTGGGGTGTGCAGGATATAAACGTTATTAAGGATTGCACGTATTGTAATCCGGAATTGAGTTCATTCCGGCGAGACGGTGAACAGGGATTATCCCGCATGTTGGTGCTCCTGGGGCCGTTTTCGTTACGATAAAAGGAGTTTTTTATGCAGCAGTACAGAATAAACTGGCAAAGTGCGCTCTTAACAGCGCTAAGGAGTTATGCTGAAGAAAAAAAATTAGACCAGAAATCATTTACTCTTGAGCAGGTGATAATTGAAAAACCACCGCGTTCCGAATTGGGCGATATTGCTTTTCCTATGTTTCCCTATGCCAGGTTGTTCAAGGAATCACCTCAGAAAATCGCAGAAGCTGTAGCGCGAAAATTGAAATCAACTGAAAATGCAGTAAGTGTTACCGGCTCTTATGTGAATATTAAATTAGCCAGAAGTCAGCTCGGTTCGGAAATAATGGAACAGGTAGCTGCCAAAGGTAATTCATACGGAAGCAATAACACGTTAAATAATGAGCGTATAATTTTAGAGTTTTCCTGTCCTAACACCAACAAACCTCTGCATCTCGGGCATCTGCGCAATGACGCTATCGGGGAAAGTGTAGCTCGTATTCTCAAAGCCTGTGATGCACACGTCTTTAAAGTAAATTTAATTAATGACCGGGGTATTCATATTTGCAAGTCTATGCTTGCCTACCAAAAGTTCGGTGAAAACAAGACACCTGCTGAGATGAAAGTAAAAAGCGATCATTTTGTGGGTGATTTCTATGTTAAATTCAGCCGGTGGGCGAAAGAAGAACCTGCGGCTGAAGAACAGGCCGGGAGTCTGCTAAAGGCCTGGGAAAACGGGGAGCAGGATGTTCTTGACTTGTGGAAGAGGATGAACCGCTGGGCGATTGAAGGGATAGAAGAGACATATCGCGAAACCGGTGTCAGCTTTGATAAAGTGTATTATGAAAGCCAGACATTTGTCAGGGGAAGGGAAGAGGTGCAGCAAGGCTGTGAGAAAGCGATTTTCTTTAAAAAAGACGACGGTTCCATCTGGGTGGATTTAACGGAGTATGATTTAGATGAAAAGGTGTTGCTGCGCAGTGACGGCACTTCCCTGTATTTAACGCAGGATATCGGAACGGCATTGGCGCGCTATGACGATTGGCCCTTTAACCATATGATTTATGTGGTGGCATCCGAACAGAACTATCATTTTAAGGTATTATTTAAAGTGCTTGAGCTGTTAGGCTATGAATGGGCCAAGCAGCTGCATCATTTGTCTTACGGCATGGTAAATCTACCGGAAGGAAAAATGAAATCCAGAGAGGGCACGGTTGTGGATGCCGATGATTTGTTGCTTGAATTAAGAACTCTTGCTTTACAAGAAATACAGCAAAGAGAACCGGAAGCGGAAATAACTGATAGTACGCTTACAGCCAAGCAGATCAGTCTGGCTGCCCTCAACTATTATTTGCTGCAAACGTCGTCACATAAGGATATGATTTTTAATCCGCAAGAATCAATTTCTTTTACCGGAAATACCGGCCCGTACCTGCAGTACAGCTGTGCACGCATCTGCAGTATACTGCGAAAATACGAGGAACGAAAAGATAAATTCAAAACAGGAAAAATCAAAGCAAAAATGCTTACAGTGGAGGAAGAGTGGGATATTATTAAAATAATTGGTGATTTTCCCCAGGTTGTGGAACAGGCGGGGCGGGAACTCAATCCCGGTCTGATCACCGCTTTTCTTTACGAGCTTGCCAAACTGTTTTCCCGCTACTACCACGATAATCCGGTCCTGCATAATGAGGATGCGGATCTTGTTGTTACCCGTATTGCCTTGGCAAAAACCGTGCTACAGGTAATGAAGAACGGTTTTGAACTATTGGCCATTCCTTTTATAGAGAAGATGTAGCATGTCTGATCTGATCCGAAACAGATACCACATAAAAAAGCAGCTGGGTGAGGGAGGCATGGGTAAAACCTTCCTGGCTTTAGACAAAAAATATCAGCAGGAAGTGGTTGTAAAAATACTTCACTTAAAGTCTGCAAAAAAATGGAAGGTGGTAGAGCTTTTTGAGCGTGAAGCCAAGACTTTAAAAAATATTGATCACCCTTTTATTCCTGATTATATCAATTATTTTACCGAGAGCAAAGACGGCGATACCGAGTACTATCTGGTGCAGGAATACATTGCAGGTAATAATTTGGCACAACTGGTTAAAGATGGAAAACGTTTTAATGAAAAGCAGGTAATTGACATTGCGGAAAAGCTGCTTTCAATACTTGTTTATCTGCAGAATTTAAAACCGCCTATAGTACACAGGGATATCAATCCCAAAAATATTATTCTCAATAATAATAATGATGTGTATCTCGTAGATTTCGGGGCTGTGCAGGGAGTAGTTAAAAGTGCTGCTTTGGGCGGTTCAACCGTGGTGGGAACATACGGGTATATGCCTATGGAACAGATGATGGGAAAGGCCAGCATGGCATCGGACATGTATGCTTTGGGAATGACTCTTATTTTTCTACTCTCACATACAAATCCGGAGGATTTTCCCATAAAGAACATGAAAATCATGTATAAAAAGTTCGTGAAAATATCTTCCCGCTATTATTCATTATTAGACAAAATGATTGAGCCCGATTTGGCTAAGCGTCTGCCCGATGCACAAAGTGCCCTTGCCCTGCTTGCCAAGCTCAAGCAGGGCGCTATGGTTGACAGTGATGACTATGCTGCCGTAATTGACATGCACAACCTACTTCCGCCCTTTAAATCCAAGATCAGGTTTGAAAGAAAAGGAGATGAGCTTACGATTTCTATTCCCAGTAAAGCATTACGTAATATTCCTCTATTATTATTTTCTGTATTTTGGTTCGGTTTCGCTTTTTTCTGGACAACAATAGCTACCCAAAGATTTTTTGCAATGGCATTATTTTCAATTCCATTTTGGGCAGCAGGTTTATTGATAATTGTTAAAGTGATCCATAGTTTTTCTAAAGCTATAATATCTTTAACAGCTGATAATGTGAGTATAAAACATGGAATATTATGGCCAAAAAAAAGATTCCCTTTAAGTCAAATAACTCAAGTTGCTTCAAAGGTGATACAGAGAACAAGACGTGGGCGGCAGATGGGAGACTTGAGCGGAATAATGTCGACTTCAGAGATTTCATATGGCATAAAAATCGAAGCAGGCACAAAAACCGTTATTATCGACAAATATCTTACGGAAAGTGAAGCTCAGTGGGTGGCGCAGGTGATAGAAAAGTATAAGCAGCTATATACGTAATAGTGATTATGTAATCCCCAAAAGCCGTGCGGCATTTTTAAATAATATCTTTTGTTCCAGCTCCGGGCCCAGATTGAAGGAATGAAAATACTTTAAGGCCTTCACCTGGTCATCCCACGGGCTGTCCGTACCGAACAGGATGTAATCCTCAGGATGAGTCTTGAAAAACATAGCGGCCTTTTCATCGGAAAGATAACCCAGGCTATATGAGATCTCCATATATATTGGTTTGCCTAAAAGATATTTTTCCACCTCATCCCAGTCTTCCCAGGCACCAAAGTGGCTGGTAACAAATTTTAAATCGGAAAACTGACGGATGATATCGGCTGTTTTAATGGGATCGGCTATACGCTCATGGGGATAGGCAATATCAAAACCCGTATGGCAGAGTAAGATCAGGTCGTAACGGGAGAGTGCTTCATAAAAAGGCAGCATGCGTTCTTCATTTATAAAATATTTCTGATAATAGGGATGCATTTTAATACCTTTAAAACCGGCGTCATGAATGATTTTTACTTTATCCGGCATGTCTTCATCTTCCGGATGAAGCGAGGGAAAGGGTATAATCCGCTTGGAGGCAATCTGCTTGGACCATTCCAGAATGGGGCCGAACTGAGTGGGTTTGGTGGCAATCGAACAGATGACGGCTTTTTCAATACCGGCTTGATCCATACAGGAGAGCAGGGAAGCAATCTTGCCGTCATGAAAAGCTTTGACGTCGGCTTCATGTTCCAAATAGGGGATGGCATTTTCCGCCACATGATCGGGAAAGGCATGAGTATGAAAGTCGATTATGCGCATTAAGTTTGTTCCAACTTATCCATCTCATCCTGAAAATGGACTAAGTACTCCTGTATCTCATCGGTTTTTTGCTGAAGCTCTTTGAACGAATAGTTTTCGCCTATATTCTGTGCGTGTTTCATGCGTACGGTATCCAGTTTCATCTGGTTTAACAGGGCAATTGAGGAAGACAGTCGTAAGGTAATGAGCTCTTTCTGGTTAACTATATCGATAATTGATTTCCTGTGTTTTTCAAACTGTGCTATGGAACGCCTGTATTCGTTTTTCAAAACCGTAGTCTCCGCCTGAGTCTGTTTTTCTTTTAATTCACTGAGTTCCTGCTCCAGATCCAGCAGGGAACAGGTGGCGAGAATTTTATCAAGTTCGCTGCTTTTATGCATCAGATCTTTGATTTGAGCGGTATACTTGTTAAGTGCAGGTTCCAGCTCACCCCACTGCATTTTTAAGTTTTTATCAGCCTGAATCTCTTTAAGAATAGTATCTTTTAGCTCCACAGCTTTGGTGTAGAGGTTCTGATAATTATCCGAGGCAATATCCTTCAGGGAGATGCCGGTGCGTCTCAACTGTTTGATATCGATACCTACGGCTTTAAGATCTGCTTTAAGTATTTTTTTTCTGGCCGTATAGGCTACCCAATGGGCAAGCAGACCGGCAGCCCATGGTCCGGTTACAAAAAAAACCCATAAGAAGCTGCTCGAGGTAATCATATTGATGCCGAACACATAGGCGTTTACCGAAAAAAAGGCCGTAGCATGATGCCTGAATCTGCTGATGGATTTTTGCATTCTGCGAAAAACTCTGAACAGCTTGTCGGGCATGGACTCGATTTTTTCCACTTCTTTGGCTTCACGCCGTTTATTCAAGAAGCTTCGCAGATGAGAAAGCAGCCCGATACCCCAGCCGCCTAAAGCAAAATAAAACCAGGGATAGGGCCCGGCAATGGTAAAGTTGAGGGCCATGAGAAAGGCATTAACGGCAACAAAAGCTGTCAGGTGTACGGGAAAGTTAACACTTGACTTTTTCTTTGCTCTGATAATCTTTTCTTTAATCCATTTGAAGGTATTGCTTTTTTTTGATAATCCAAAGGAGTCGGATACTTTTTCCGCCATTTCTTTACCCGCTTTTTTGAAATCCTTGTACTGGCGCCACAGCTCACTGTCTTTTTTTCCCATGGATAGACTATAGGGTGCAGGTGTAATAATGTCAATATTGCCGAATTGGATAGGGGCACTCTTTTTGTATTCAATTGACTTTTTCATCCTAATGGTATAACAATTATTTTGCATAACAAGACAGAAACAAGGAATGTAAACAGCTATGATGCATGAAAAGGAACTGCCCAAACTCTACGAGCCTGCTTTAGTGGAAGAAGAAATCTATAACAAGTGGCTGGAGCTCAAAGCCTTTCATGCCCAGCCGGATGACCGTCCCGCCGACCGACGCTATGTAGTGATGATGCCGCTTCCCAATGTGACAGGCGCCCTTCATATGGGACATGCCATGGATAATGTAATGCAGGATCTGCTTATTCGCTGGCACCGCATGAAGGGTGATAATACACTGTGGATGCCGGGAACGGATCACGCGGGGATTGCCACACAGGCAGTTGTTGAGAAACGCTTAAAAGAACTGGAAGGACTTACCCGTCATGATGTGGGACGGGATGGTTTGGTCCAGCGTATCTGGCAGTGGAAAGATCAATATCAAGCACGTATTATTGAGCAACAGCAGCGTATGGGCTGCAGCTGTGATTGGGATCGCCAGCGTTTTACTATGGATAAGATTTGCGCGCGCGCAGTACGCCATGCTTTCTTTCGTATGTTTAAGGACGGACTGATTTTTCGCGGCAAACGACTGGTTAACTGGGATCCTTTTTTACATACAACTATTTCCGACGATGAGATGTACTATGAGACCGTGGACAGCTATTTCTGGCATCTGCGCTATCCGATAATTAATCCCATAAAAGGCGAGCCGCAGTTTGTGGTTGTGGCCACAACTCGTCCCGAAACCATGCTGGGCGATACAGCCGTGGCCGTGCACCCGGATCCTGAAAAAGCTCTTGCTTTAAGCCTGAAACAGTTGGAACAGGAGTTTGCCTCTTCAGCTTCGGCCGCAGTACAAGAAGAACTGACCGCTGAAATAAATAATCTTAAGCAGCGCCGGGAACAGATACTGCCTCTGCTCCTTGTCTTGCGCGATATGGCTCTTAATGGAAGAAAGGTTATGCTGCCGTTACTTAAGCGGCCTATTCCCCTTATCTGTGATGAATGGGCCAAACCGGAACTGGGCTCCGGATGTGTAAAAATAACTCCTGCTCACGACTATAATGACTATGATGTCTGGCAGCGACATAAGGACAAGATTGATATTATAAATATTCTTGAACCCGACGGAACGCTGAATGAAAATGCCGGCCAATATCAAGGCCTCGATCGTTTTGCGGCCAGAGACAAGGTTGTTGCCGATCTTGAAAAACAAGGGTGTATGGAAAAAATTGAAGAGCGTGTTGTGGAAATCGGTCACAGCGACCGCAGTAAAACACCTGTTGAACCATACCTGTCCGATCAATGGTTTATTAATATGGGCGATATACCGGCCGGAGTTGTTATGGGACGTAATACCAAGAAGGAGTTTAAAAGCTCAGGACTGGTGCAGGCGGCCATGGATGCGGTAGTGGACGGCAGGGTGAGGATACATCCCGAACGCTATACCAAAACATATCTGGACTGGCTCAGTGAAAAACGCGACTGGCCTATTTCCAGACAGTTATGGTGGGGGCACAGAATTCCGGTCTGGTCAAAAAAGCTTGCCGGCGAAGAATTAAAGGATGAAAGCCTTTTTTCTGCACTGCCTGAGGTGTTAGCAAAAAGAAAACAGGCCTGTGCTGAGATTGCCATACGCATCGTCGATATGAATTCAGAGCAGTCCCTGCTGATTACAGTTGAAGAGCTTGAGAGCTTTCAGCCCAAAGCATACCAAAGCGGCGATAGGCTGCGTATCGATATATGTCTGCTTGAAGATAATCAGGATCTCATAAACATACTCTCATCTCATGGTTATGAACAGGATCCTGATGTGCTTGACACCTGGTTCTCGTCCGCACTCTGGCCTTTTTCAACCTTGGGCTGGCCTGATCCGAATACGGCCGTAGTTGAGAAAGCTCAGGCGCCGCTGGGAGCAGGGGACAATAATCTTGATTGTCTTGCCTACTATTATCCGGGCAGTTGTCTGGTAACGGCGCGCGATATCATTACCCTCTGGGTGGCACGCATGGTGCTGGCCGGACTCTACTGTTTGGGAGACATACCTTTCAGTGATGTGTTTATACATGCCAACATCCTTGACGGCAAAGGCGTGCGTATGAGCAAATCCAAAGGAAACGGTATAGATCCGGTTGACATTATCGAGACTTATGGGACAGATGCCATGCGTTATGTGCTGTGTGATATGCAGACAGGTACCCAGGATATACGCCTGCCTGTAACCGCTGTTTGTCCTGAGTGCGGGTATCATAATGATCTAGGTATAATCCGGCACGGAAAAAATATTTTTTGTTATGTTTGTGGCAAAAACAACGACGGCAGTCTGCAAAAGGGTGCCTGCGGCAAAGAGTTTGACGTACTTGGCACCTTGCCGGAACTGCCCTCGGCCAAGCTGATCAGTGAACGTTTTGAAAACGGCAGAGCCTTTTGTACAAAATTATGGAATTCTGCCCGTTTTGCTTTTATGAATCTGGAAGGCGCTCCGTGCAATGATCTTGCGCTTAAAGATCTTGCCTTGGAAGATAAATGGATATTAGATCGTTTAAGCTTCACCATAAACGAGGTGGAGCGCTGGCTTGAGGCATACAATCCCAGTTTTGCTCTGAATGCCGTACGCAGCTTTTTTTGGCAGGAGTTGTGCGACTGGTATCTGGAGCTGATTAAACCAAGGCTCTATCAGGAGCTTAAGGCGAGCGGCAGAACAGCACAGCAGGTATTGGCCTTCTGCCTTGATCAGGTCTTAAGACTGCTGCATCCCTTTATACCGTTTATTACCGAACACCTCTGGCATATCTTGAACCGTTATGTTCCAAAGCGAGGATTGGGAAAACTTGCCCCGCTGGCTGTAAATGATATTTTAATAAAAGCGTGCTGGCCTCAGGTTTCAAGCGAACTCATAGTTGAGCATAGCGAAACAGTATTTGCTGCGTTTCAGGAAATCGTCAGAGCAATCCGTGAAGTGCGATCAGAGCGCAACATACCGCCTAAAAAAGAGATTGACATTACTATCAAGGTAGATGGTGAATGGGCGGATACCATAAAGCACAATGAGACAATTATTACTCAATTAGCCAAAGTAAAACATCTTACCATTGATAAAAACGCCGTACGAATTTCAGGATCGGCTTCCAAGCTTATTCCAAACTGTGAAATATTTATTCACAATGTCATCGATGATCAAGCGGAGATCAAGCGCTTAAAAGCATTGCTGCAAAAAGCTGAAGCTGAGATTGTCTTTAGTGAGAAAAAGCTTAAAAATCCTCAGTTCGTGAACAATGCTCCTCCGCATATAGTGGATCAGCAAAAATCAAAATTACAGGAATATGTAGCAGCTAAAGAAGCAATTTTGGCTAGTCTTAAAAGCATAAGTGTGAATGGCAATAATACTAATATATAGTTTATGGAGCTTATTTCTCAGGATTTCTCTTGAATTAAATTTTCACTTTTCCTATACTTTGGCCATGTTTTTATCCAACGTAAGTATGATGTTACAACAAAACTTTAATGAACAAATATCGGCGATGAAAAACGAATCGAAACAATTATTGCAGTCTTTAGGTAACAAATAATGAACAAGAAAAATAGCTATTTCCCCTTAACGAAAGAGCAACAAGGAATTTGGATAGAGTATAAACTCAATCCCAAAGCTATTAATTACAATACCTATGTTATTCACAAGATAGTAGGTCGATTGGATAAAAATAAATTTTTATAAATCGATAATAAAGGGATCATACGCAATATTGCTGGAGCTTTACATTATCCATACAATTTAGCGATT
>CAZEPL010000021.1:0-45785 GCA_964514135.1 uncultured Spirochaetaceae bacterium
TATTTTTGCAAGAAGCTCATTAGTTCTGAATAGTTTCGAAATTTACAGCAGTAAGATGGATTTATATTTTGTTTTAATCAGTTTATTGACAGACAAAGGCATTTCCACCTATAAATAGTAGTATGGCGAAGATAAAAAAGCTTACTCCTACGGAGATTACAGATGTAGTTGCAAAGATAAGAAAGAAATATGATGAGTACCATTATAAATTTTTCAAATCGCTTTTCTATAAACGCGAGTTTGAAAAACGCTATATTACGGCACTTAAGAATAATGTAGACATCTCGAGTTTTCTGCTGGCAGAAATTAGTGCGATTGAAGAGCTTATAAAACGAGCTGAAGAGAAATATCTTCATAAAGAGATAAAGAACAGCAAAGTAAAAGAAAAGAGTATCGCCGATAAAATCTTTGAAGACAATAAAAGAAAAATCCAAAAGTATAATGATATTAATTTTCATAGAGACGCTAACGAAGAGATACGCAGGCTGTTTGGCGCCCTGAATACTCTGGAGCAGGAGCACTGGCCCAATCTTTATCCTGCACTAAAAAACACGAGTTATTCTTTAAATACCAAGACCATGATGAACTTAGAGACGCAGCTGCATGAATTAGGAGGAAGTGGTAAAGAAGGGATACCCCCCAAACTGGAACGCTATGTAACGAGGCTCAATCATTTTCCGAGAGATTATTCAATGGTAGACAAAGAAGAGAAAAATTATATACTGGAAACAGCTTTCCTTCTTCATGATATCGTTAATGTTATTGAGACGGTAAAAGAAAAAAATAATACCATGGCCAGGGAAAATAGCGATAAATTAGAAAATATACTTCATTATGTTACAAATGTAATCGATGATTTTCGTTTAAAAGAATTTAAAAAGAAATATTAAGGAGGATTATAGTGGGATCTGAAATACAAGTAACAAAAGATAATTTTAAGCAGGAAGTATTAGATTCAAGTGTACCTGTGTTGGTTGATTTCGGGGCAGCCTGGTGTATGCCCTGCAAAATGATGGATCCTGTCTTGGAAAAGGTAGCGGAAGATTTCAGCGGGAAAGTTAAGATTGCTAAAATTAATGTTGATGAAGAACAGGAATTAGCTTCCCAGCATAATATTGTAAGTATTCCCACGCTGCTTGTTTTTAAGGGTGGAGAGATTGTTGATAAAAAAGTGGGAGCGGTTCCCAGATCTGTTATCGACGGACTGTTGGGGCAGCATCTCTAGGGAGTATGCACATCATCACAATTTTCCTCTCCGAAGCTCGCCTTGCGTGTGGGTACTATATGCCAATCGTTTTTAGAGTCCGTATCTGCTGCCGTACTGATTCTACACAGAGAGCGTGTGGCGCTTGATAAATCGGGATTTATACCATCCTCCGGGCAGATGTATGCAGAGGAACTGGTCCAAGCTTCTGCTGTGAAAAGTTCGAAAGCGCGTTCCTTAGTGCTGGTACTGCCGAATCCCTGGTACAATTCATCTGAATCCGATGTACGATTACTGTAAAATACACCGTCTATGATTTCTCCATACGGCTGATCATAGAGTGAAAGCACGCCATTGTTTCCCGAAATGCCTTTTCCATCTTTTACCCAAAAATCATATGCTAGGGCTGAAGCGTCAAGACCTGCCGATTCTGTTTTATTTATGATTTCGTCTCTCTCTAAAGGAATATTCTCCGGTTTGAAATGAAGAAGAATAAAATCTCCCTGTTTAACTTCGAAAGCAGGAAATACTAATCGGTCGCTCCAATTTGTACGCACACCTTGATAAAAGGTTAATCCACCCATATTGCCATCCGAAAGTACTTTTAACTCTACAAGATCAGGGTGGGTTTTTGACCCCTGAGTAGTAAACTCATTAATGATGACCAGCGGTTTAGCCGGATTAAATCCGTAGAAAACTGCGGCAAAGGAAAGTGAATTACTCCCCTGATCGCTCGCCGTGGCCGCTAATGTGTATTTCTCGCCGGCTGTCATAACTTCGGTGTGGATTATAACCGAAGTTATCTCAGCTGTAATGTCTGTAATATCAAGAAAGGGAGAGATGTGAAGTGTCTCCGTTTCTAAACTTGCGCTTTCATCAAAAATGATTTCAATTTTACAGGCGGCGATTGCTTTGATACAGACAAATTGAGGCGGGCAGATATCTATTTCCCCTCCCATACCAAGATCTGAAACCGGACCACAAGCCGGAAACAGAAAAAATATGTAACCCAAGAAAAGTAAATGTATTTTTTTCATAATATCCTCCTTGTATTTTATTAGTACATAGTGTTTTCATTACTTATTACAACTCTTGTTATGTTTTTGCTTTCTTGATATAAAAAAAAATTGGTTTTATAATAATTTATTGGATGAGGAAATTGCAAAACTCAAAATATATTAAGTTAGTAAAATACTTATTTTTTATACCATAATAATTTAGCAATTTCCATTTTAGGAGCTTCTTGCAAAAATGTTATTTTTGCAAGAAGCTCGGATATATGAGATAAAAGGAGTTCATGATGGGAGAAAAATCTTTAATTTTTGAAAACTTCGGCAGAACTTTAAAAGCGGGCGAAACGGTCTGCAAAGAAGGCGATGCCGGTGATACCATGTATATTATTCAACAGGGCAAGGTAAAGATTACTAAACATATAGGAGGAAAAGAACATATTCTGGCAGTATTGGGCAAAGGAGAGTTTTTTGGTGAGATGGCGCTGGTAACATGCATTAAGCGTACTGCCACAGTTATAACACTTACTACAGTAGAGGTGCTGGAATTCGACCGCAGCGGCTTTATTGATTTAATAAAGAAAAATGCACAGATCGCGTTAAACATCATCGATAAACTATGCAGGCGTCTGCATAATGCCAATCTAAAGCTGCAGCATCTGGTACCCCGTTATGACAAAGGTCTTATTGCCTTAAGTCTTTATTACGCATACAAAGGACAAGGAGCAGAGGTGGATACTCTTGTTTATGATAAAACGCTCGAGGAGATAAGTATGGATCTTGATCTGCCCAAACAAAGGGTAACTGAAATAATAAATGAGTTTAAAAAACAGGGAATAGTTCACATTTTGGGTGATCAAATAATTTTACACAACGAGAGTAAACTCTATGCAATTACCGAACGGATATGAATACAACAAAAAAGCCGTCAAAAATTCAAAATACTTACATTTTTTTATAGTAATTGAAATTTATAATCATTCACTAGTATACTAGTGATGAAACTGTCAGTTTTGTTATTATAGAAATGTTGACAAATGTTTAAAAATAAGAGAGGAATGGTAATAAGATATGTGTGGAATAATTGGCTATTGCGGTCCGAAACCTGCTGCTCAGATTCTTCTGGACGGCTTGAAAAGGCTCGAATACCGTGGGTATGATTCGGCAGGTATTTGTATTGGGAATAACGGTTCTTTGACAATAGTGAAAAAGAAGGGAAAGATAAAGGATTTAAAGAATATCGTGCCGAAAAATCTACAAGGTAATTTCGGTATCGGACATACACGCTGGGCAACACACGGCGGAGTGACGGATACTAATGCTCATCCTCACACAGATATGAGTGAAAAAATCGCGATTGCTCATAACGGTATTATCGAAAACTTTACCGTGCTCAAGGCTAAATTGGAATCCGAAGGAGTTCAATTTAAATCGGAAACAGATTCGGAAGTAATAGTCCACCTCATTGCTCAAAATTATAAAGGTAATTTAGAGCAGGCTGTCAAAGAATCGCTGCTTCTGCTTGAAGGCACCTACGGGATCGTATGTATGCACATAGATGAACCGTTTAAAATTGTAGGTGCACGTAATGGATCTCCCCTGGTTGTAGGGATAGGTGAGAAAGAGATGTTTTTAGCTTCCGATGTAACGGCCATTTTAGCTCATACAAAACAGGTGGTATATGTGGAAGACGGTGAAGTGGTTTCTATTACATGCGACAGCTATACTATAACGGATTTAAAAGACCGTCCCATAAATAAGAAAATCGATAAGATTACCTGGGAACTACAACAGATAGAAAAGGGTAAATTTGCTCATTTCATGGCAAAAGAGATATTCGAGCAGCCGGAATCCATTACCAGGGCTTACAGTGGCAGGACCGAGAGTGAGCAGGCAACCGCGAAGTTAGGCGGATTAAATCTAACCACTAAAGAGCTTTTGAATATTGAGCGTATAAAAATAATTGCCGCCGGTACCTCTTTTCATGCAGGGCTGGTAGCAGCGTATCTGATGGAATCTGTAGCGCGTATTCCCTGTAGTGCCGAGTTGGCTTCTGAGGTCAGATACCGTAATCCGCTGGTAGAACGCAACACGCTCTATTTTGCAGTTTCGCAGTCGGGTGAAACCGCCGATACACTCTACGCCATGCGGGAACTACAGCGCAAGGGTGCTACGGTATTGGGTATATGCAATGTCGTCGGCTCAACGATTGCAAGGGAATCGGATGGTGGTGTGTATATTCATTCCGGACCTGAAATTGCTGTTGCTTCGACAAAAGCCTTTACTTCGCAGATTACCGCTTTTTATCTTTTTAACCTTATCATTGCCCGTATGCGGCATATGTCCTTCGAATCCGGAGAGTGGTATTTGAAAAACATACAGGCTATTCCCGATAAGATAAAAATAGTATTAGACAAAGCTGCGCAATTAAAAGACATGGCTAAGCGCTATGCGCATTATAAAGATTTCCTCTTTTTAGGCCGAGGCATTAACTATCCTGTGGCACTGGAGGGAGCTTTAAAATTAAAGGAAATTTCGTATATCCATGCCGAAGGCTATAGCGCGGCGGAGATCAAGCATGGCCCCATTGCTTTGATAAATGAGGAGACACCCAGTGTTTTTTTGGTTCCGGAGGACAGATTGAGACAAAAGGTTATCTCCAATATTAAGGAAGTAAAAGCACGTAAAGGTCTGGTAATCGCGTTCTGCAATGAAAATGATGAGGAGATTAAATCAATAGTCGATGATTTCTTTGAAGTTCCCAAACTCCCGGGAATTTTCAATCCCTTTGTTATGGTAGTGCCGCTGCAGCTTTTTGCTTACTACTGTGCAGTGGAGTTGGGAAGGGATGTTGATCAACCGCGTAACCTTGCCAAGAGTGTAACCGTTGAATAAGTTTTAGCTCAGAGCTCCACATTTGTTAACCGATTATAACAATGTACTATGAAAAAAACGTTGATTTTTACAGTTTTTTTGATTTTTTGTACACACACAGTTATGGGGCAGGCTGATCTGCATTTGGACCCCTCAGATATCATTATTGAACAGTCCAGCCAGGGCGGTTATCATCTTTGGATTCGCAAAAAACAGGATATCTCCTCCGTGTTGTTAACAGAATCTTCAGCAGATCCGCAAAAGAGATTACACTCCTACTCGCTGCGTAATCCCAAGTATAATGAAATAAATGGTAATGAGCAGCGGATATTGAACGGAGAATTTTTAGATATCACAAAGGGGATATATTCGCTTGTCGACTCAACACCCGAACCGCACCCTCAGTTCGGCCGGGCATTTCATATCTATATTCCCTTTGTGGTCATCTACGGTTATTCCTGGTCGAGAATGGGTGAGATCCAGATAGTGAACGGTACTTTTTTAAATATTCGTTGTTTTGCAAAAGCTTATGCTGATTACTCCGGAGCTTACTTTGATAATCCTTTTGAGATGAAAATTGTACAAAAACCGTTTGAAGGACCGAAAGAAGAGGCTTATATACCCGAGGCACTTGAAGAGTTAAGAACAATAGCGCGAAATGGAAAAGGGCAGGCTCTTGTTTCGCTTGGAGAGGATGATGTGCTTGAAAAGATAGAACAGATATTGCAAAGCGTACCGGAGGGCGGTCTGGATCTGGTACTGGCAATTGATACTACTAAAAGCATGGAAAATGATATTGAGTTTGTAAAAAAAGGGTTGGTGAGAGTTGTGTCTGAATATTTTAATCAGTTCAAACCGATCCGGGTCGGCATTCTTTACTACAGAGATTACTTTGAACTGTATATGATAAAAACCTTTTCATTTTCAGACGATATTAAAAAAATCCAAAAAACAATAAACAGCGCTCGTGTGCACGGAGGAACAGATACTCCCGAAGCTGTATATGAAGCGCTTTATGAAGCTATCCATAAATATCCGTGGCAAGCAGAGCATAGGTTGATAATTTTAATTGGAGATGCTCCTCCGCATCCCAGGCCGCGGGGAAACGTAACAGCAGACATGGTCTTTCAAGACGCGGAAAAGATGAGTATTATTATCCATACCATTATTCTTCCTCAATAGATGATTACTGCTGCAATTTTTTTTCTATATTAATCTTAACTTTTTGCGCTAAGGTTTTCGGAGCTGCCGGTAAGGTGCCGGAGGTATCGGACTCATAGCGCATGAGTAAAGCGTTTAGTAATTCAAGGGATAGTTCATCATTCCCCTTTTTGTGGTGGAGGAATGCGATTCTGTATTCGGCCCATACACCTTTCTCAATATTGTTGGGATAGGCTTCTAAAAATTTTTGGTAGTAAGCAATAGCAGTTTCATAACAGCCTCTATTAGAAGCATTCTGAGCTTGATTGAAGTATTTGTTGGGTGTCATTTCCTCGTCGATAACAAGAGCACAACTTTCACATGCTGTGAAGAGGACGCTCAATGCGCAGAGTATGGTTATGCATATCAAGATACTGCTTCTAATGGTTGTAGATTTCATCTTTGATCGGAAGACACTTTTTGAGTTCTTTAAGGAATTCTCTAACTTCACCCATTGGTTCATAACTTTCACAATTCTCGTAACTCCGTCTGGCTACTGTAAAATATTTATAAAACTTTTCTTCTCCAAGCTTTTTTTTCCATTTACCCGCATCACAGCGTACTCTGAGGTAATACTGGCTTCCGTCCCCAACTGCTACTTTAATAAGTTTGCAGTGGATACAATTTGCGCAGTAGACTTTATCCGCAAAAACGTCTTCCAAGACTTTGGATGTATTCCCGTCTGCCATCGTTACCTCCACTTCTACTGCTCAGTTTGTTATACTAACATAATCGACTCATGTCTGTCAATAGTTTAGGGAATCCTTATATTGTTGCTGTGATATATAGAAGAATAATCTTAAGAGAATAAAATACTTTAACGGCTGTGTAAATTTCCCCGAATAAAATCTTGCATGAGATTGTAGCCGCAGCTTTCAGTGAGCTTTTGAAGGCTTGCGTTTTTTTCGTTAAATGTAATAGCTTGACTTTTCTCTCCGTATGAATTTGATAACAGTACAAATGGTACCGGGTCCGCTGTATGAGTTCTTATGGCACAGGGGGTGGGATGATCCGGCAGTACCAATACACTCCATTCTTGTTCATGTTTTAATAAATGGTCCATGATCGGTTTTACAATATTGGCATCGATCTTTTCCAAGGCTTGCTTTTTTTCCAGAGCATCACCTTTGTGTCCTGCTTCGTCCGTAGCTTCAATATGAACGCAGATAAGATCGTAATCGGCAAGTCCCTGTATTGCTTTAAGGCCTTTGCCCCGGTAGTTGGTAGAAAAATCACCTGTAGCACCTTCAACAGGCAGAGTATCCCAGCCGATAAGTTTTGCCAGGCCCCGAACCAGATCCACAGCCGTTATCACTGCGCCTTTTAGCTGAAAACGATCATAGAACCGGGGTAGGGTGGGTTGTTTACCCTCACCCCACAACCAGATATGAGTTGCACGGTGATTGTTCTCGCAGGTAAGTATCTTATTGCTCCAGTTTATCAGCTCACATAGCTTATCAGCATCACGGCCTTTGGGTAAAAACCCGGAAATGTCTTTCTCCAAAATATCATGGGGGGGTGTAGTCACCACTGATACCTCACGATTTACAGTCATGAGATTCCGATAACTCACACCAGAAAAAAAGCGGATGTCTTGAAACGGGCATTGAGCATTAAGCAGATTTATCAGCTCTTTGGCTTTTTCAGAGCTTATATTTGAAGCGGAGTGATCTTTCATGATATTATTTTCTATAGTGACCAGGTTGCAGCGAAAAACCCATTGACGCTCATTAAGCTTGAGACCCTGAGCCACGGCTTCGATCGGTGCACGACCTGTATAGTAGGCTTTGGGATCGTAACCCAGTAAGGACATAATGGCCACATCCGAACCTAAAGGTAAACCCTCCGGTACCATATGAGCAGTGCCCATAATGCCGTGAGCTGCCATCCAGTCCAGAGTGGGAATATCTGCGGCTTCAAGCGGTGTCTTGTTTTGTAAAACAGGCAGCGGATTATCCGCCGCTCCGTCAATTATTATAATAATATATTTCATAGCATGACATCCTTATGATCTGTGGAATCTGTGGTTTCAAAATATTTACCAGCTGCTCTGTCTCGAGTATTCTTCATGTTCGTTAATAATTCTTATGCATACACTCCTGTCTGTTATAACCTCAAGAGCGTCTGTTTCTTTGAGTGCTTTGCTGACATTACTCTCCGGTGCATTATGGGTGGTAATAACTACCGGAACCCCTCTTTGATCTTGGACGTTATTTGAGACTTCCTTCTGTAAAACTGAATTAATACTAATATTATATTTTCCCAATACAGATGCTATTTTTGCCAGCACCCCGGGTTTATCCAAAGCCATGACACGGATATAGAAGCGGCTGTTACACTCCTTTACAGGCAGGGGATGAACCCCCTTGTTAAGATCAGGCCATATCTTTAAGTTATTGAATTTCAACAATGCAGTACCCAAGGCAACATCGATAACATCTGCTACCACAGCAGAAGCCGTGGGCTCAGCTCCGGCTCCTCTGCCATAGTACATAGTATGACCTATTTTATGGCTGTAGACACTTACGGCATTAAATGGACCTCCTACCCATGCTAATGGGTGTGCTTTTGAAATAAAAGCAGGTTTAACACTTAAGGTTATCCCGTCCTTTTCTCGTTTTGCTATAGCCAGCAGTTTGATTACATAACCGAGCTCCTGGCCGTATGCTACGTCACAAAGTTGTAAAGTGTCGATACCCTGAAGCTGGATGGCTTCGAAATTTATTTTTTGACTGAAAGCCAATGCCGCAAGAATGGCCAGCTTATGCGCCGAATCCTCACCGCTTACATCCAAGGTAGGATCTGCTTCGGCAAAACCCTTGCCTTGAGCTTCTTTTAGCGCTTCATGATAACTTTTACCTTCTCCTGTCATTGAGGTGAGAATATAGTTACATGTGCCGTTTACAATTCCGAATAAGGCATCAATACGATTGGCGATCAGGCCGTCGTATAAAGCTCTGATAATGGGTATTCCTCCGGCGCAGCTTGCCTCAAAACAAATACAAACACCATTCTTTCTGGCCAGCGCGAGCAGTTCGTTACCGTGATGCGCCAGCAGTGCTTTATTAGCAGTTACCACGTGTTTATGAGCCGCAAGGGCCTTTTCTATAACTTGTTTTGCTGTAGTTGTACCTCCTACCAGCTCCACGATAATCTGTATGTTTTCATCCGCGATTATCTTTTTGTAGTCGGTTTCATAGAGTGATTTATCCAAACCGGTCTGCTCTGCTTTTGTGAAATCAACATCTACAAGAGAGCGAAGCATAAGCTTCGGAACGCATTTGGTTTGTAAAAATGACTGCTCGTCCAATAATAACTTTGCCACAGCACTACCCACAGTACCGCATCCCACGAGTGCTATACCACAGTTATTTCCGTTAGAAAGCATTGTTAATCCCCCTTAATGAAATCTAGTGATTCTCATTTTGTACAATGTAAGTGTTATTATATAAAAAAACGTATTAAAGTGCTAATATAATCGTACAAAATGAGAATCGCTATCGCCAATATACTAAAAAATCAATTCTCATTTGCAAAAATGAGAATTGCTGATCGAAATCCCATCGTACGCATTGACTAAAAATTTGTCAAGCAATTTGAAAGCATTATGAAAAAAGGGAACTGAATAAAAAAATGTATATCTCACAAAGTGCACAAACAGAGTGTGTGAAAAGCCAAAGAGTAGACAGGATTAACAAGATTTTTATAATTTTAATAAAACCACTTTTTTTATCCTGTAAATCCTGTCAAAAAAAGTTTTCACACAGTATGAAAGCTCACAGGGTTAGTAAGATTTCATTTAATTTGAAAGAATTATATTTAAATTTTACTTCGCGGACTTTGTGAGAGAATTTTTAATCAGTCCCTAATCTAAACGAAAATCAATTAATTTTAACCTGATTCTTCTATGATTTCTTCTTCGCCTCCACTGTCAGGCTCGGATTCCAATTCAAATAATGTTTTCTGGTACTCTTCATCGATGGCAGGCAGAAAAATCGAGTCGGATAATAATTTATCCGATCTAATCTCATCCAATTTTTCTAAAAATTTTTGTTTTGAGATATTCCCCGCTGCATATTGATTTTTAGCAAGTGTATATAACCTTGCCATTGCTACATCATAAATAGAAGTTGAAATATCTTCTGCTACAGCCCAGAAAGGATAAGTTCCGTAAATGGCAACCTGAACGAAATCAGCTTTTCTCGAATTATTAATGACACCTAGAACCGTCATGGCATCTATTTTCTTCCCGGTATCACTGGTAAGTTGAGGAGTATCAAATTTCTTGGTTGTGGATTTTACCACTCCCGGTACGGCATCAACTACAGAGTTGGCAAACGGTATCCAGCCTATATTGCCGTTGAGATCTTGTACCTTGATCATGTCCCATCCGTCGTCTTTTCCGTCTAATTTGGTTGTCTCACCCAAGTAAGATACTTTATCTCCCAGCTTAAGACCGGCTACCCACTTAAAGCCCGATTCATTTTTATTAGTGGGCATATTACGCAGCCATAAACCTTCATAGGTGCAGACCGCATCCAATTTTTTCCCTTCGGGAATCTTGCCTGCGGGTTGACCCGCTTGTTCGATTGTAGACTCTCCTCCATCGGGCGTTCCGCCCTGTTCCTGTTTTTCGCCATTATCACATGCTGCAAATAAACTTATAACAAATACACAAAGTGCAACTATGTAAAATCTTTTTATCATTTGATATATCCTCCTTTTTTTTAAAATTACATTATTTCAGTGAATTTAAAAAACAGTCACAGCAATGCACTTAAATAATGTACTCTTTCATCTCATTTTAACATATATAGAAAAAACACTTATTTCAAGCGTTTTTCTGTTGATTCAAGTATTCTCACTTTACGATAAAGGATGATGCTTTAGCATAGGCTATAAGCCTGCCGCGAGATGCGTCTATAATACTTGTTCCGCTATGCCGGCTTTTGCCCGATCGTACCGGGAGAAGCGTAAACTTTAACTCGATTCTGTCTTTTAAACCGCTTAAGAAGAGGTAGAGTTTTCCTTCTTGCAGTGAATACCCTGTGATAAGCGCCTTGGTTATAAGATTTTCCAGGCTTTTTATATCCACTTCACAGTTAGAGGGGATGCCCTCTTCCACTCGCACAAAGGGGATAACAGCGGAGCTTGAGAGTGACAGTTTAACATTTACGGGTTGTCCGATGGAAGCTGTTGTTGCTGCGGTTCTTGTCATGGCGACGGTATTGGAACCTTCCGGGGCCATACCCGTCCATTCTTTTACTTCAAGTATAACCGAAGCGGTAAGAGCACCGTTATATGTTACCAGCACGGAGTTGTCGCCGTCTTTTAGCCAAGGTGAAATTTCAAAATATGAGAGTTTAGCAGCGGAAAGAAAAGGATCGTTTGGATCAATATTTATCCGAGAAACCTCTTTGTTATTCACCTTTATTGTGATAATACTTGCCCTTTCTTCGGCAAACACACCGCTTACAAGCAGGGCGCGGATGGCATGGGCTGTTCCAACTTCATTATGCCAGGCCCCCCATGCTTCCCTGGTTGATAGCAGCCAGGTTATGCCTTCACGTAAATAAGCCTTGTAACCTGTCGGATCATAAACAGCCAAGAGCGTAAGAATACGGGCGTTCAGCTCAACCATGCCGCCATAAGCATGATACCAATGGGGCTCCCAATATCCTCTGCGCTTAAGTGTAATAAGGGAGCCGATGCCCTTCTTTAAAATCGGATTTAAAGAGCTGTCGTTATAATAATCCCTCATATACAGGAGTCCCTGTATGGCGGCGGCGATTGTCATGGGCTCAGTGAGATTTCCGGAGAGCAGATCAAGCATTATTCCCTTTAAAGATTTCACTTCCGGTTCTACGACACTGAGCTCCGGAAAAATAGTTACGGCATACATGAGGGTCTCAAAAATATCCGCACTCAATGCATAATCCGTTTCCTGGTTATAAACTTCCCAAAAATAAGCCCCTAACGAGGACCATAAACCGTTTTTATCGCGCTCAGCCAGCAGGTAGCGGGCTGCTTTTAAAATTACATCCGAGTTTACCTGAATCCCGGAACGGGCAATCTCGCACAGCGCCCTTAAACATGAGACGGTGTAATAGAGATTCGCATAATCCTTGCCTTGAGGAGGATCCGCGATTTGTTTATAGGCTACGGGGTAAAAGCCCCAGGCTCCATTGGAGAGCTGACTTAAAGAGAGGAGAACGGCTGCTTGCTTCAATCTGGCCAAAAGCATATCGCAAAACTTAAGGGAGCCTTTATTTTTTAGCGAATACTCTAAGAGAGCTGCATTCATCAGCGTGGCAGCAGATACCGCCCATGGGGTGTACCAGGGCGCGGTATCAAAGGCATAATAAGCCGTGAAAGCCGGAAATACATTGGGTAAAGACACGTTAAGGATGGCTGTACTGTAATTGGATTTTTCATTTATTGTAAACTTTTTTTCAAATGTCTCTTTATGAGTGATATTCTGTTTTAAAGTAAGTATGACCGGCTCACCGGCCGGGAGCACCATGATCTCTTTTTCTTCAATATCTTTAAACTGAGCTGTTTCCACAGCTACACGATACGTTCCCTTTCCGCATCGCGCCGCACTGACCTCCCATTCCACCACTCGGCTTTCCGCAGGATTGAGAGTAAGGTCGTATGCAGTATCATTCTCAATGTTAAAAGCGGAACTTTCCAGGGTAACCCTGCACGCGATTACAGAATCCGATACATTACGCACCAGGCTTTGAACTTTGATTCTATCACCCTGGATAAGTGTTTTGGGAAATAGTGAGCGGATAAACAGCGGTTGAGTGACGATTATATCTTTCTGTAAAAATCCCAAATAGCCTTCCGCATCACTGGCGATAATAGACAGTTTTTGAGATGTAATTTCATGCGGCAGCGTTACCTCAACTTTTGATTTTCCCTGTTTGGTAATTAATAAGGGTTCCCATAGTGATGTTTCGGGAAACCGTGTGCGGATGATAATTTTTTTTGGGGCTGCGGCTCCTCCGTTGTCACCGTCCTTTCGTTTATCACCGTTCAAGGTCTCCTCACCCGTTGGAACAGGTGCTGTTTGCTCCTGTTCCATATATGAGTCTTCACCGCCTCCTCCTTTGCCACCTTCCGCTGGTGCTGCCGCTTCATCGCCGTTGTTCTTGTATCCATGTTCTACGTTACGTATAAAATCCCCCGGGTCTTTCCAGCCCCAGTTGGTGTAGGCTATGTCACGCCAGGGATAACCCCAGTTGCGGTCGACTACGGGCCAGGTAAGTACTCCCGCACCGCCTGTGGCAATAACCTTTGCCTGTGGATTATAAAAGTGCCGGAAGGGGTGTTTAATAAAGGGGTCAAGCAGAGAGAGTACTGCTCCGTCTACCAAGGATACTCCCAAACACTTTTCTCCTTTACCTCCCGTTACAGTAATGTTGAAACTTACCTTTGCACCCGGAGCATAGGAGGGTTTGAAATTTTCAACAGTTATTTCCAATTCACGGTCCGGATAGAAGGTGACATGCTGCCCTTCGGTTATGAAACCCACTGTTTCCGGAGAGTAAGGTTTTTCGCTCTGCTCCTTCTTAACTGCACAGCAGTACAGATTAACCAGCATTGTACCCCAGGTGGGCGCGCTGATCTCTCCTTCTGCGGAATAGCTACTGCCGTTTTTCTTTACGGGGATTGTGGTGGCAGTTACCAGCGATCCGGATATATCCGTCAGATCCACATGCACTACTTTTTCTACCGGAATATATTCCGGATCAAAATATACGGAAATTTTTGTTTTTATGCCGGCATGCTTAGGTGTTTCTTTTACTTTAGAGAGCATAGGTTTTTTCTGCTGGAAGGGAATGACTCTCTGTCCCAAATTGGAGCTCATTATGGGACTTTTTATCACAGCGGTTACGGGACTGTCGGGCATAACGAAGCTGAATGATGCAACACCCTGTTCATCGGTTTTTCCCACCTGGTTTATATTCAATGAATCGATTACCAGTGTAAGGGGAATCTGTTTGGCCGGTTGTCCGTCGAGGTCCATTACTTTAACAAGCAGCTGCACAGGTTCTGCTTCCGGATAGGCATCTTTGTCAATTTCCAATACGGCAAAGAACGGCTTTTCGGTATAAAACATATCCCAGATGAGCTCATCAGTTTGACCGTAACTGTCACTGGCTTGCAGTTTTATTTTTATTTCTGTTTCCGGTTCTAATCTTTTTTTAATTGCCTTAAGTTCGTCCTTTTCTAGTGAGAGAGAGAATTCAGGAGTCCCTGAACTATACTCCTTTTTAAATATTTCTTTACCTTGCTGTGTAAGTATTGAAAGTACAACCTGCGAACTGACGGGACTTCCCCCTGAGAAGTAGCTTAAGGCGATCTTTACGGAGAAACTCTCCTCCGAGGGAGTAAAGTACCGTACCAGATTATGTTTGATATTAATTACAGGGGGTACAAAATGTTTAATACGCAAGCGGGTCGACTCTCTGGCCTGCTCAAAAAGTACTACCAAATCATATTCTCCTTCCGGCATGTGAGCAGGTGTTTTTATCTTAGTGCTTCCGATACCGTACTCATTGGTAGCGACATATTCTCCGGAAAAGATTTTTCCATTGAGATCTTGAAATAACAGCTGTACTTTTGCCTGCGGAAGAGCCATGTACTCTCTTTTTAACTGCCAGGCTATGAAACGAATCAGGATATCCTGTCCCGGATTATAAACTCCACGGTCGGTATATATATAAAGACGTTCAGCCTTGAAACTAACCGTTCGTGCGTTACAGGCAAAGTTTTTGCTCGTAATGTATTCAATTCCCTTTTCTACCAATCGTGCTTTGAGAGTATGGGATTGTGCGCTTCCCGGGGTGTAATCAAAAATACATATGCCGTTACTGTCGGCTTTGCCAACTGTCTTTTCATTGACTTCAACATGAGCACCTGCCGCAGGAGAAAAATCAGGTTTGAGGAGTGTCACGTGGATCTTTGTCGGATCATTAGACCAGATCTGATACGGATAGTTAATTATCAAAATCAAAGCCTTGGTTTCTTTTATATCTTCATCAGTATTATCCGGTGTAGTAAGACAAGAACAAATAACCATACTCAATAATAATATAATAAGTTGTTTAGAAAGATTTTTCATAGAGATAGCCTCCACGGATATGCAATTACAACAATTCATTCTATTATACGTCAATAAATATAAAAAGTCACATAAACTATTTTTAAAAAGAGAAATCAACAACATCCTCCCTTAACAGCCTTTCAGCTGTAACTGAATAAAAGAGGAACACAGATTACACAGATTTTTATCGATTTCACAGATAATGTTTAATATATTTATTTCATCTATGTAATCTTAATCTGAGAAATCTGTGTAATCTGTGGTTTCAAAAAATTTTTGTAAAAAAATCAGGTTACAATCCTCTAAGGAGAATTGCGGAAAGTATAAAACTTTGTTACCATAGAGTTATGAAATATTTTACACCTGCGCAGCTACTCTCGTGGAATAATGAATTTGATATTTTTATCTCACAAAAAGTGCAAAACGATGAACAGCTTATAAAACAGTTGTATGTGCCTTTTCCGCTTACAGGACAGAAGCTGGTATGGGGGTTCCCGCTTATAAAACGAGCTCAGTACTTGGGAGTTAAAGAGGTAATGTGCCAAGATTTTCAGGAATTGGGAACTTATGAGCTTATGAGACTGGCTTTATTGATTGAAGATAGAAAGGGGTCCTACACATGGCAGGAGAAGGAAAATATGGTTTTATTTTGTGAAAAACATAACCTCAACGTTTTAAATGATGATATTGTAGTATTAATTGAAAACCACAGCGATCCGGAGTTTTTAAAGAAAACCAAACGTTATATAGGGTATCCCGGAGCTCTGAAAAGTTTACTAAATAAAAAGCTTATAGATGCCAAAACCGCGGAAAGGGTAAGCAGGCTTCCGCAAACTTTTTTTCAGAAGCTTTTGAGCAATGAAAAGAAATTTACTTATGCGGAGCGCAGGATTTTTTGCCACTATATATTTGAGATTGTAGAGAGAGACAAACTGAAATCGCAGCAGAAAGTAAAGCTCATACAAGCAGTTTTTTCTCAAACCCGGCCTTTTAAGAAGGCAATTGAATTGCGTTATCCGAAACTCACCGGTTTGGAGAAGCGCTTGGGTGATTTTAAAAAACAGTACCTGAGCGGTTCGGGTGTCGTGCTTCATAAACCGCCGTATTTTGAGGGAAATGCTTTTACTCTAAGTATTTGTTTTGAAAATAAACAACAATATGAAAAAAAAATTGATAAACTTGTACGGATAAAAGAAAATATTCATGAACTCTTTGGATTATTACACTAATTTTTTTAAGGTTGTCTATATAACTCAAGATGCGTTGGACTATAAAGCTTGCGGGAGAGCTCTGCAGGCACTCCATGGAGTCCCTGTAAAAGAAATTAATACAAAAGCTGAAATCCCTGAACAGGATTTGAATAAGCGTACTTTATTCATTACCACTGCCAAAGGGGAGACTGTGACCAGATGTCCAGGCTCCAAAGGGCATGTGTGTTGTAACTACCTTACTGTGGATCTCTACCTGGGCTGTATGCTTAACTGCTCTTATTGTATTATGCAGGGATATCTCAATTTTGCGCCGATTACAGTTTATGTAAACACTGATGATATTTTAAAGAAAATAATCGGCATACACCGGCAAAATCCCGGAGTACCGATCAGAATAGGTAGTGGTGAAGTGGGTGATTCGTTAGTTTTGGATCCCCTTTTCCGCCTTTCGCAAGATTTCATTACCGGACTTGCCGGGTGTAAGGATGTTTTTTTTGAGCTTAAAACAAAAACTCACTTCATCGATCATTTACTGGAGCTTGAGCCCAAAGGTAATGCAGTAATCGGATTTTCTTTGAATCCTGAACAAATCATAGCCTCGGAAGAAAATCGGGCAAGCTCTCTCAAAGAGCGGCTTGCAGCTGCCGGGAAGGCTGTGCAGGCGGGATATTTGGTTTCTTTTCATTTCGATCCCATTATTCTCATAAAAGATTGGGAGAGATTATATAGAGAGACGGTCCTTAGGCTTTCGGCCTTTAATACACGAAAGATTGCCTGGATTAGTCTGGGCACCATGCGGTATACAAAATCCCTTCGTGAACAGATGGAGGAACGGGATTATCTGTATGATGAGTTTGTTCCCTGCCGGGACGGTAAATACCGCTATCTGTGGCCTGTGAGAAGCCGTGTCTATATGTTAATGAAGGAGTGGATTATGGGAATCGGGAGGATTCCGCTGTATATGTGTATGGAGAGTACGGGTATCTGGCATAATGTTTTTGGTAAATTACCTGGAAAAATAGCTGAATTGTGTGCTATATTTACTAATGTAAAGAAAATAAGATAATGAGAGTAACATATGGAGGCGAAATAATGCAAAATAGATTTTTTGCAAAGGCATGTATTGTTTTTGTTTTTTTAGTTATTTCCATCATACAAGCAGCTGCTGATGGAGAGATCGTTTTTTTGGATGGAGATGTATCTGTAACAAGGAATGGAAAAGAATATGATGCTTCCAGTCTTTATATCGGCTTTGAGCTTGGTAATTATGATTTTGTCAAAACAGGATCGAACGGGCAAGCCGAACTGCTTTTGCGAACACAGCAGGGACAGGAAGTTTCGGTTACGGTTTCCAACAATTCCTCATTTTATATTGAATTAAGCAAACTGAAAAACGGTAAGGATGCCACATCTTTAGAAATAGTTACAGGGTCTTTAGCTGTTAAAGTTGACACCCTTGCAAGCAATACGGAGGTTCAGGCCAGAACAAGAACAACCGTAATGGGAGTTCGCGGGACCGATTTTAAAGTGTCTACGACTCCTAATGACGATCTGCTTATTACCTGTAATGAAGGAAAAGTAAGTTGTACCGATGAAGATGGAAAGGTTCTTTACTCCGAGCCGGGCAAAGTTGTGGAAAAAATTCCCGGTGAGAGCTTTAAAGCCGCGAATGTGGACGTGAATGAGCTGGAGGAATACAAGAAGCGCTGGGTTAAGAACAGAATGGAAGTATTTAAAGCCAATGCCTTGCGCGCTACCAAGTTTTTTGCCAAAATCTTCCTTGAGTCATACCACAATATCGTGGAAACATATACTGAGCTCTTAAAAAAGAAAGATATAATTGAAAAATGGATTGAAGAAGATAAACAAGGCACGATGGGTTCAAAGATAGAGGTAATGAAAGAGAAGAAACAAATGATCGGTCTACTATTCAGATTAAAACGAAATCTCTTTCTCTTCGAAAGAGCTTTCTTCAGATTGATGGAGCTGGAGCACTATTATAAGCAGGGGTATGGAAAGGGTGAGATCAAACCGGGATTGACGGCCGGACAATTCTTTGAAGAGTTTGGTAATAAAAAGGCGGATATTATTGCCATGATCGCCAAGCTTAAGTACCTGTTTAAGCTGTTTGCAAAGAGAAATGAGGGCCACTTCCCCGTAGATCTGGTCGATACTTCATTTTAATTGATTATAACATAAAGAACAGTTTGGATAAAAAAAGGCTGCCTTTTAACAGGCAGCCTTTTTTTTATAAAAAACAATCAATATTATTTTATTGCTTCTTCTGTGTCCACATCAAAGAATTTTACCTTATTGCAATCCGGTATAAAATTGGCTTCTTTACCGACGGTAAAATCCACTCTTGGAGGAACGCGGACAATGAGTTGGTGGGTTTTTGTACTTACATAGAGGTGTATTTCTGAACCTAGGGGTTCTACAACCTCAATGGTTGTACATATATTATTTTGTTTTTCGGGAGTCGCTGTGTATACCAAATCCTCCGGCCGGATCCCGAAAAGCACGTTTTTACCGAGGTATGGCCGCAGGAGCTCTGCTGCTTCACCGCTAAAGGCAATTTGGAAATCTCCTTCGTCTGTTATGATCTTAGCACCCTTTTCTTTTACTTCAGCGGTCATAATATTCATTGGTGGTGAGCCGATAAAACCGGCTACAAACCTGTTGTTTGGATTATTATACATATCTAGTGGTGTACCAATCTGTTGTGTAATACCATCGCGCATTACGACGATTCTATCACCCATGGTCATAGCTTCAACCTGATCATGAGTAACATACAGCATTGTTGCCTGAAGCCGGGTATGGAGGGATGAAATTTCAGCTCTCATCTGTACCCGAAGTTTTGCATCAAGATTTGAAAGCGGCTCATCAAATAAAAACACCTTAGGTTTTCTTACGATTGCACGGCCGACAGCTACTCGTTGTCTCTGACCACCGGAGAGCGCCCTCGGTTTACGGTTTAGCAATTCCTCAATATTAAGGATCTGTGCAGCTTCATGTACTCTGGTTTGAATCTCCTCTTTGGGATATTTACGGATTTTTAAACCAAAAGACATGTTTTCATAAACCGTCATGTGGGGATAGAGTGCGTAGTTTTGGAATACCATAGCAATATCTCTATCTTTGGGTGGTACATCATTCATTTTATTGCCGTCGATATACAGCTCTCCCGATGTGATATCTTCAAGACCTGCTACCATGCGCAGTGTTGTCGTTTTGCCACATCCTGACGGACCTACCAATATAACAAACTCTTTGTCGTTTATTGTCAGAGTGGAATTATCTACGGCCTTGACACCACCTTCAAAAACCTTACTCATATTCTTTAACTCAACAGTTGCCATCACTTCCTCCAAAATAGATATTTTCTATACTATCAGTCTGTATAATATATCAAACAGTTAAACTTTGTCAATTACAACAATTCTCATTTTAGGCATTTCTTTAATAAAAAAGGCTTAATTATGATTAATTTTTTATAAAAAACCTATAAAAATGATAATTACTGCGCTTTGACTGCTTTTATAGAATCGCTTTCATCTGTTATTTAAATTTCTCTTTTAACGATGAAATTTCACCGGTTTTTGCAATTTCCTCTAATAACCAGCTCATAACAATTTCGTTCTTCAGTTTGTCCCAACCCTCGGGCAGTTGATTGGGAAAGACAAGAAATTCTTCAGGCGGTACAAAACCCACAAGTGAGGGATAATAATCAGGAAAATAATGTTTATTGATGTCTTTTAATATTGAGAAACCGTTTGCAATCCCGAAACAGGCATTATTATCTAGAGTGTTTATTTTAATCAAGTGCTTTTGTATTTCCGGCTTAAAAATCCATTTCAGAAATACACGAGCACCGTCAGGATTTTTTGCTGCGGAGGGAATCGCAAAAACTAATATCCTTTCATTTACCGGAATTCCATCATTATGATGAAGCCATCTGAATTCCAGGTTTTTCCTTTTTTCCTGCGGAATCGCATAATATTCGCTTATTGTAGTAAAAAAGAAACCAATCCTGCGATAACCAAATTTATCATCTTGTACTAACTTGTACGGTGGCTCGTATACATATTTTTTAGAAAATTCGCGCTCGCTTGCATAACCGCCCATCGAATCATTTATCCAGCTGCGGAGGTATTCAATAGTAGAGTTCAGTGCGGTTTCATCCCAAATGAGTATATTATCAGCAGTAACCCTGAAGTCAGCGCCAAGCAAAACAGCTGTATAAAATAAAAACTTCTGGTTCCATAGAGGAGAAAAACCCAAGGCTTCAAGACGCTTGCCTTGAAATAGAGTAAAAGTATCACTCTGTTTCTTTAGATCATTTAAACTTAAACTGAAATCAGGAAGTTCTGCTTTGTTATCTTTGGTAAATACGATTACGGGTATATCAAATGAATACGGAAGAAAAACCTGCTTACCATTATACACTCCCAGTTTGAGAAGGTTTTGATATACATCATCCTTTTCAATCCCCGCATCAGATAATATTCCGTCTAAGGAGTCAAAATGATTATAATTTATAAGGATTTCGGGCAGTGAGCAGAGAATGAGGTCGGGTTTGTTCTGGAGAGTTTCAAATTCATCAGTAAGTGTACGCAAAAAGCTGAGTTCAATTTTAAAATGAGCATGTTGTTTATTGAATTCTTCAATATAGGGCAGGAGCTCTTCTCTATTTGTCCAAAAATGTATCGTCGGATTATTGAAACCGAAATCTCCGCATCCATATATACATAAAGCGATGAGTAGTATTATAATAGCAGATATGACTTTCATAGGAAATTAAGATTATGCATTAAACACATGATTGTCAAGTTAAGTGATGATATTCGATTGTTAATTATGGATGTTAAATATAAGAGTAATGATTGGCCGTTTAATATTTACAGTAACTATTTGAAAAAAAAGTATGGGTGTACTGTCTACCGTGTAGCGGTTGATGCTGGTTTCTCCTGTCCCAATCGCGGTGATAAACGTGATACTCCGGGGTGTACTTATTGCGATGAATACGGTTCTCAAGCACCATATACGGGCAATACAACCGCCCTTTATGATCAGATTATCGGTGCTCTTTCTTTTTTAAAACAAAGATATCAGGCGGAAGGTTTTATTTTATATTTTCAAGCCTTTTCGAACACATTCGCTCCTGTTCAGGTACTCAAATCAATATATGATTATGGGTTGAGTTTGGCACCGTTTAAGGAGCTGGTTGTTTCCACAAGACCCGATTGTATTGATGCTGAAAAAGCAGCCTTGCTTGCATCATATAAAAATCAGGAGCGTGATGTGTGGGTAGAATTAGGGCTCCAGTCCGCTCACAATTCCACATTAAATTTGATAAAACGAGGTCACACAGTAGAGGATTTCATTACTGCTTTTAAATTGCTTAAGCACAATAATCTCAAGATTGCCGTGCATGTCATCTTTGGTCTGCCCGGTGAAACAAGAACAGAGATAACCGAGACGATCAAGTTAGTTGCTTCTTTGAAGCCCGATGGGATTAAGATACATAATCTGCATATTCCCTATAATACAACCATGTATACTCAATATTTACGCGGGGAGATTACCGTTCCTTCCAGTAAAAGACATTTGGAATATGTAATCAGGGCGCTCCCGCTTCTTCCGCCTGCTATGGTAATTCTGCGATTAACCTGTGATACTCCGGCTTCCAGATTAGCGGCTCCTAAAAATTTCTTAGCTAAACAGCAGTTTTATACTTTACTTAAAAATGAAATGCTGGCCCGGAAGGTGTATCAAGGGTCTGCTTATCACAAATAAAAATCTAATGAGGGTGTTTAAATACAGAACGGCAGCGGTTTAATATAAATTGTAAAGAAATGTACAAAATATGAATTGCCGCTTGACCAGGGAATGAAGTTTATATTAGGCTTTATTAAGGCTATTTTCAAAGTGGAGGAAGTTATATGATTGTGAAAGATCCTGATATATATAAGGTAATAGATAAAATTAAGGAACACTATAACAACAATATTTATAATAGATATATACGCAAGGCGTTATTGACAATGAAAATATCTCAAAATACCTGGGATTTATTAGACAGCCTTTCTGAAAAAGCGAATTATTATAAGGTTCAGGGATATCAGTTCGATGAACTCTACGATAGGATCATCGCTGCCGCTACCTTTATTTTTCATGCACGCAAAGAGGTTTTACCCAGCTTAAGCATATTGCTCTCAAGTGGAGGGGATACCGTCTTTACCAATGGTCCCGAAGGTGAGAATACAAGTAAAATACTTACCCAAATGGCTATTAATAACTTTCCCGTAAATTTGAAGGTATTCTCGGATATGGTGAATGAACTCTACCTCAAGACGGTAGATCTTGATAAAAAAATGCACAAAGGAGAAAAAGCAGTTTACGAAAGGATTCCTGAATTAAAAGAGATGGGTCACTATCTGGTTACTGAATAGAAAGCAGCCGCTATGCAATCTCCAGTTTTTATGAATAAAGATATTATCTCCACAGCAAATCTTAACAAACAAGAGCTGCTTACCATTCTTAAAGCCTCAGCCTGCATGGAAGAACTTGTAAGTAAAAAGGGTGTCTGCCCGCTTTTGAGTAATATCTTAATCGCTTTTCTTTTCTTAGAACCATCCACACGCACGAGACTCTCTTTTGAGGCTGCAGCAGAACGGTTGGGAGCCAAAACCATCTGTGTCGCGGATGCCAAGAGTTCTTCAATTTTGAAGGGTGAATCGCTGAGTGATATGGTAAGGGTAGTAGCCGGTTATGTAGATTGTATAGTTCTCAGGCAATCCTGTAAGGGTCAGGCTGAAACCATAGGCCGGCAGATAGCCATACCTCTGATAAATGCAGGGGATGGTGACGGACAGCATCCTACTCAGGCCTTAATTGATCTTTATACAATCAAAAAAGAATTGGGAAAGCTGGACTCACTTAAAATAGCTCTGGTTGGAGATCTTAAATATGGGCGTACCGTGCATTCCCTAAGTTATGCCTTGCTTCCCTTTAAACCGGAATTCGTTTTTTGTGCGCCAAAAGACCTGCAAATGCCAGCTGCTATCATACAGGATTTAAAAAACAAGGGTATAGGTATAAGGGAGGTAGAGAGTTTGGAAGAGGCGCTGCAAGCAGATGTTTTATATATGACACGCATTCAAAAAGAGCGCTTTCCTGATCAGAGCCGGTACGAACGCCTGAAGGGAAGCTTTATACTTAAAAAAGAGCTTGTCTTACAACATAATAAAGATGTGTTAATTATGCATCCGCTTCCGCGCGTGGATGAAATAGATGCTCGTGTTGATGAGCTTCCCCGCGCCGCTTATTTTAGACAGGCGCAGAATGGTATGTACGTGAGAATGGCTTTATTGGCTTTGGTAATGGGTAAAGCAATACCGGGCCTTTAAAATCGATATTGTACTAAAATATTGACAGGATTAACGGGATTATGAAATTTTATCAAACAATGAAAAATCCTATTTAATCCTGTAAATCCTGTCAAAAAAATATTCTTAATTTAGGAGGCTAAAATGGCAATGGTAGAATATACTAAATATGCCTTTCTTATTCTCGGGCTTCTCTTTTCACCTGTTCAGGCAGAAGACCAATGTGAGGCATATTTTTGTGCTATTGATATGAATCATTTTGATATCGAGCCTATAATGTTTGAATGCAGGGATGATGGCAAGCGTTTTGTTTTCTTTATTGAAGGATTAGAAATATCGCGAGAGGAATATTATGTTATAGAAAGAGATCAAACCCATAATCTTAAGTTTAAAATATATAATCCTTCCGGTGATGATTTTATTGAAATAGATCTTGCTGAATATTTTCCTGGTCTGGATAGCAATACCTTTACCTGGGACTCAGAAGCAACCAAAACCCTGCAATTTAAAAATGGTAATGCTATTTCAGTTTATAAAGTCGGTGAGACGGTGTACTTGAAAACCGATGAATTTGAGGGAATGCTGTTTGTAATCCACAAGTAAGCATTGACACGCTTCCGTATGCTTCAGTATGATAGGGCATGGTAAATGAGAAAAAGATAATCGCTATAGTCGGTCTCTGCGGTTCAGGTAAAAGTGTGGCAGGAGACTATTTAGTAAAAAAGGGGTGTGCCAAAGTATATTTTGGTGAAATTACGATAGAGACGGTAAAAGAACGCGGTCTTGCGGTTACGGAAGAGAACGAACGTAAAGTAAGGGAAGCATTGCGAGAAGAATACGGCATGGGTGCTTATGCCACTTTGAACTTATCCAAAATAGAGCAGTGTATTAAAAAAGGCAAAAAGGTCCTGATCGACGGCCTTTATAGTTTTGCTGAATATAAAATTCTAAAAGAAAAATATAATGGCAGCCTGTTTATCCTCGCTGTATTTACGCCAAGAGAACTGCGTTATGAGCGTCTTTCCCGAAGAAAGGTTCGGCCGCTTACTCGCTACGAAGCGGTTTCGCGTGATTATGCGGAAATCGAAAATATTCAAAAAGGGGGGCCGATTGCCATGGCCGATTACACGTTAATTAACGATAGTACGATAGAAAATGTGTTGCATAAACTAGATGCAATATTAATCCAGGAAAATTTTTTCTGATTTCATATTTTTTGTATGAGGTAGATATGGATGTTAACCGTAAGCGTCCGGAATGGCGCGAATACTTTATGGATTTTGCCAGGCATGCAGCTAAACGCAGTGACTGCATCCGCTCTCAAGTCGGAGCTATCATCGTAAACAAAAGAAACAAAGTAAGGGGCACCGGGTATAACAATACACCGGCTGGTGTGGAATCCTGTCTGTCGCGCAAGCAGTGTTATCGAATCGAGCATAATATTCCAAGCGGTACGTGCTATGAAACCTGCCGCAGTATCCATGCCGAACAAAATGCAATTATTCAGGCAGGAGAAGACAATTGTGTAGGGAGTTCGCTGTATGTGTTCGGTCATACCCAGGTTTGCATCCTGTGCAAGCGTTTTATTATCAACGTCGGAATTGAAAGAGTTTACTTAAAGAAGGACGAAGCTTCGGAGATAATAGAACTTGATCCGAAAATCTGGTTGAGTGAGTTATAACTCTCTATTAGCAATGAAGGCACTGAGACTTCATAAGTGGCAGATCACACTCAAACAAGCTGTAAAGATTCAAAATGAATTAGCAAAACATATAAAAATGCAGGACTGTGTTGTTAAAATTACTACTCTCTGCGGTGTGGATGTAGGTTTTAAGCAAAATATTGCCTATGCTGCCGCCGTTATTTTTAGTTTTCCCGGACTTAAAATACTCGAACAGTCATTTATCATTTCAGAAGCTACAATGCCATATATACCGGGATTGCTCTCCTTCCGCGAGATCCCTGCGCTTATTCCTGCATTGGAAAAACTCACAATAACACCGGATCTGGTTATTGCCGACGGTCAGGGATTAGCGCACCCGCGGCGTATGGGATTGGCCTCACATTTAGGCCTTGTATTTGACATTCCGGCTATCGGCTGCGCGAAATCCAAATTAATAGGAGAAGCGAGTGAGCCTGAAAATCTTAAGGGTGCTTTTACACTGCTTTATGAAGGCAAGGAAGTTGTAGGTGCTGTCTTGAGAACAAAGGAAAATACAAAGCCGCTGTATATTTCAATCGGGCATAAAATTTCTCTGAATAGAGCAATAAAAGTAGTATTAGCTTGTTGTACACGCTATCGTCTGCCCGAAGCGACCAGACAGGCGCATTTGGCTACCAAAAAATTACAAAAATAAAACCACAGATTTCACGGATAATTTATTCTGTTTCTTCGAGTTCTTGCAGACTATGTAAAAAAGCAGGGAGCAGACAGGATTTACAGGATTTTTATGATTATTTTTTATAGAATCTAATTTTATATCCTGTTAATCCTGTCAAAAAATAATTTGTAACTACCTGTTAAGACTGTGACGATCAATACGTGTTTTTAAAAATCTTCCCCAGCCGGGTTCACCCAAATATGTGTCGTTATCAACAATGAGTTTACCCCTGGTAAAGACCTTTTCCACTTTGCCGGTACATTCCATACCTTCATAAAGCGTATACCGGGCATTTGAATGTTGGTTTTTCTTGCTTATGGTCCATTTACGATTGGGATTAAACAGCACGAGATCAGCATCAGCTCCGTTTTCAAGTCTGCCCTTGGCAGGATTTAGTCCGAATATTTTGGCGGGATTTTCTGATGTAAGTTCTACAATTTTATTGGGACTTATCTTTTTTTTATTAACACCCATCTCCCAAAGCAGGGGCAGGATAGTTTCAATACCCGGTGCACCGTAAGGACTCGAATCGAAATCATCCGTAATTTTTTTTGCCTTAGGAGCATGATCGCTGCCAATAGTATGTATAAGGCCTGAACCTATTGCGTTCCAAAGAGCTTCTCTATCTTCCGGATTTTTAACAGGCGGCCGGATTTTGCCCAGAGGACCCTGTTTCTGTAATTCCTTCCAGGTAAAGACTAAATAGTGAGGACAAGTTTCATTATATACTTTGATGCCCCCCGAATAGGAGATTTTAAATGCTTCCAGTGCTTTTTCAGACGATACATGCGGAATATAAACAGGGCAGTTAAAGAGCGCGGCAATAGACAGTACTCTGAAAATTGCTTCTCTATCGAGAAGTGAAGGACTGGTGTTTAAAAAATGTGTGCACATATTTTTATGCGAAGAACGAACCTTCTCTTCCAAATAATCAATTACCAGACCGTTTTCCGCATGTATAGAGGCGATTCCTTTATGGGATGCGATAATATCCATAGCCTTGGCTAGAGCGTAATCATCGGTCATCATGTTTTGCTTTTTATAAGCCGTAAACATCTTAAAAGAGCTTATCCCCAGACGAATGGCTTCGGGTATTTGAGATGCTTGCCCTTCTACATCACACAAAGCGGCATGTAAAGCAAAGTCAAGCGCCGATGTTTTTTCTCCCTTGGTAATCGCGGTTTTAAGTACCGGCAGCGGTTTTTGACCGGTTTTTATGCTAATATAATGAATCATTGTTGTTATACCGCCGAAAGCTGCCGTGCACGCAATGTGCTCCAGATCATCCGTATATACCGGATGAGTATGAGCATCTACCAGCCCGGGGAGGATATAACATCCTTCGGCATTAATATACTCTTTTGCTTGTTTACCCTTTGCGGAAGAGAGAACAGTTATCTTACCATCTTTAATTCCGAGAGAGGCTGTCTTAGTTTTTTCAGGATATAAAAGTTTGCCATTTTGCAGCACATAATCAAAAATCATCTTGTATTCCTTTTTATTTTTTGTGCGATATCCGCTGCTGCAGACCACAGTTCTTTAAAAAAACCGGTTATATTTTCAGTGTTGAGACTTGAGTAGGCAACACGCAGTAAACGCGGGGAAATTGCAATGGTGCCAATACCCAGTTTCGAAAGTAAATGTACGCGAAGTTGTTCTGCGTTAATATCATGACATGCGAAAGTAAGGAAATAACCCGAATTAAAGGGCAATGGTGTTAAGAATCGGCAGGCCCTAGCTTTAAGGATTCTTTTTACGGCAAGATAGCGCTCTTTTAGGAGTGAAAAAATATTGTCTTTTTCTTCCTGGTAGCGGGATGACTGCAGTGCTTTAAAGAGTAAGCTTTGAGACAACCTGCAGCAGCTGGATATCGAGGAGCGCAGTGCTCCCATAACCTTTTTCTCCAAAGCAGTATAATGATCTTGCTGTAATGATTTGGCGGCAAAGGTTATGAACCCTATGCGCAAACCCCAGCAGAGGTCCTCTTTTGTGGCACCATCCGCTTTTATGGCTAAAATGTTTTTATGCAGTCCGCCGAGTAAGCCAAACAAAGACTGTTTGAAGGTAGTTTGTTCATAAAAGAGCCCAAAATAAGCATCATCGATTATTACAGCTATCTGTTTCCCGTTCTGAGCAGAGTGTAAAAGAATATCTGCAAGCTTGAAAGCTTCCTCTTGTGTTGGAGAGTATCCCGTGGGATTGTGAGGGAAATTGAGTACAAGTAATAGCTTATGAGATTTTACGGTTTCCAGTACCTGCTGCATGGCGGATAAGTTTAGCTTTTGTCCCTTATAAAACGGGTAGTTTATAAGAAGGGCTTTTCTTCTTACTTCAAAGAGTAACTTATAGTTGTCCCAAAACATTTCCGGAAGCAGTACGGTATCTCCTTCATCAGCAAACAGATCTGCTGCCATAGCAACAGCGTGGGTAATCCCACTGGTTACGATTGGAAGCGAGGTAGCGATATCCTTTAAAGCAGGATTCTTCTGTGTCATGATATCTTTCCATACTTTCCTCAGTTCGAGGATTCCCGCTGTGGGAGCATAGGCAAAGATTTCTTTTACAGAAAGACCGGAAATATGCGTTTTTATAGCATCCAAATGCATTGGATTTCTATGAAGTGTTGCCATTCCCACACTTGCATTATAGAGGTCGGCGGATTGCTCCGCCTCCGAGCTTTGAGCTATTACGCCTTTAGGAAAATATATAGAGCTGCCCAAATTGCTAAGCAATGTATGAGCTATGGTTTTCTTTAAGATTTCATTTAATTCTACAGCCAGCTTGTGCACAAAAAAAGCATAAACTGGGCGGAGAGATCTTGTCAATGGGGGGAAATTCGAAAACAAGTAAAACTACATGTTTTATTTTTTAATGAAAAAAACCTGTTTTAGAATTAGTACTCTTGTCAATTGTAAAATAAAATTTTATAGTAGAACTTCTTGCAGTAACGATAGCTGACGGAAATATCCTGTGAAAAAAAGGAAGGAATACTATTATGAATGATGCTCATATCATTAACATTTTGGAATCCAGGTTGGATGAGAAAGATTTGAAGAAATTAATGGCTATTAATAATCAGAGTGTGCTTGCGTTCGTAGCCGATGCCATCGAACTATGTAATCCCGGCTCGGTATGGGTCAGCAGCGATTCACCTGAGGACGTTGAGTATAACCGCCGCATGGCTGCCACAGTAAAAGAGGAGAAACCGCTTAAAGTGCAAGGGCATACCATACACTTTGACGGCATGCATGATCAGGGCCGCGATAGAGAAGTAACGAAGTATCTTGTTCCCGGGGATCAGACCTTAAGCAAAGCGCTCAATCAAATAGCCAGAGATGACGGTCTTGAGGAAGTACGCGACCTCTTAAAAGATTCAATGAAAGATCGCATAATGATTGTTCGTTTTTTGACATTGGGCCCTGTTGGTTCGGATTTTAGTACCCCCTGCCTTGAATGTACGGACTCCTTTTATGTTTCCCACAGCTTGAACCTCCTCTATAGATTAGGTTATGAAGAGTTCCGACGGCTTGGATCTGCAAACCAATTTTTTGCTATCATGCACTCTGCAGGAAAACTGGATGAGCGTATGGTCAGCTCGGAGATAGCTAAAAGAAGAATCTATATTGATTATAGCGTCGACACGGTATACAGCGTAAACACTCAGTATGCCGGCAATACTGTGGGCTTAAAGAAACTTGCTCTGCGTTTAAGCATACGTAAAGCTGACCGTGAGGGTTGGCTTGCCGAGCATATGTTTTTAATGGGAGTTCACGGCAAAAACGGACGTAAGACCTATTTTGCCGGTGCCTTTCCCAGTGCCTGCGGAAAGACCTCAACTGCTATGCTGCCCGGAGAAAAAATACTGGGAGACGACATTGCCTATTTTCGTGCGGTTAACGGCCGCTGTATGGCAGCTAACGCCGAATCGGGGATTTTCGGTATTATCCAGAATGTCAATGCAGATGACGATCCGGTAATTTGGGAATTATTAAACAAACCCGGGGAAGTAATCTTTTCCAATGTTCTTGTCACAGACGGAAAACCCTACTGGCTTGGTATGGGAATAGAACCGCCGGAAAGCGGTGAAAACTTTTCCGGTCCCTGGCATAAAGGCAAAAGGGATAAAAATGGTAATGAGATTCCCTGTGCGCATAAGAATGCCCGCTACGCCGTAGCCCTCAAGGATTTGCCCAACTGTGATCCGGAGCTTGATAATCCTCATGGCGTAGAGCTGGCGGGGATTATGTACGGCGGCAGGGACGCCAAGGCTTATGTCCCTGTTCAGCAAAGTTTAAATTGGGATCATGGAATTATCGCTTACGGTGCATCACTGGAAACCGAAACAACCTTCGCCACTATCGGTAAAGAAGGAATCCCTGAAATAAATCTGATGAGTATCCAGGATTTTGTGGCAATTCCACTGGGCAAATACGTAAACAATAACCTGGAGTTTGGTAAGAAGTTGGAAAAACAACCTCTAATCTTTGGGGTTAACTATTTTCTCCGTGATAAACAGGGTAAGTTCGTCAATGGTATTCGCGATAAACATGTCTGGGTTAAATGGATGGAGCTGCGAGCTCATGGTGAGGTTGGAGGACTCATTACTCCTACAGGACTGATTCCTGAATATGAAGTGCTTATGACGATATTTAAGCAGCAGCTGGGTAAGAACTATACGCGGGAAGATTATGAAGCACAGTTTACATTGAGAGTACCTGAAAATATCGCAAAGATTGATCGTGTTTCTGAGTTTCACCGTACTGAAGTGGACAAATCACCGGAGCTGCTTTTCGAGGTCCTCTCTGCCCAGAAGGAACGTCTGGAAAAAGCCCGTGCCGAGCATGGTGATTATATTTCCCCGTTCTCATTTCCAATAGAAAGTTAGCGATCCTTGATAGAAAATATCGCAAAGCACGATATTGACATGCGGAACTGTTCTATGTTACGTTCACAAGGCGTTTTCTAACAGGCTTCGTGTTATAGTGTAGTGGATAAATACAGGAGGTTAAAATGGAGACAAAAGAGATATTTGAGTTATTTGAACGTTTTGAAAAAAGCTCACTAAGTGAGATTTGTATAAAGCAAGGTGATATGGAAGTAGTTCTCAAGAAAGGAGGAGAACTGCCTTTCGTACAGCACATGCAACCTCCTGTTCATATGCCGATGCAACATCATTATGTGGAAGGTGTAAAACCACCGGAACAACACAATCAAATCCTTGAAAAGCAGTCCGATAGCGAAATCATTACTTCCCCTCTCGTAGGCACTTTTTACAGAGCACCTGCACCCGATGCTCCGCCTTTTGTAGATGTTGGCTCTAAAGTTAAAGTCGGAGATACGCTCTGTTTATTGGAAGCCATGAAGCTTATGAATGAGTTTGAAGTGGAGTTTGATTGTGAGATTGTGAAAATACTGATGGAAAATGGCAAGATGGTTGAGTTTGACACACCGCTATTTGAGGTACGGAGGATATGATAAAGAAACTTCTTATTGCAAACAGAGGCGAAATTGCAATAAGAATTATCCGCACATGTAAAGAGTTGGGAATAGAGACCGTCGTTGCTTACTCACAGGCGGATAAAGACTCGCTTTCTTTACGATTTGCTAACAAAGCCGTATGTATAGGCCCGCCCAGTTCAAAAGAAAGTTATCTTAATTCACGGAATATTATAACTGCCGCGGTTTTAGAAGGATGTGATGCCATTCATCCGGGAGTCGGTTTTTTGGCAGAGAACCCAAGCTTTGCAAAGGAGGTAGTAGAAGCGGGTATTATCTTTATTGGTCCCGAAGCAGATGTTATTGCACTTTTGGGAGATAAGGTTAAAGCCAAGCAGACTGCTCTAAAAAATAAAATTCCGGTTATTCCGGGCACGGAAGAACCCGTAGAGAATGAAGAGGACGCGGTTAAACACGCCAAAGAGATCGGATTTCCGATTATTATTAAAGCAGCTGCCGGCGGCGGCGGCAAGGGTATGCGGATTGTTCGCAATGAAAAGGAACTAAAAAATATTCTTAAAATCGCCTCCCATGAAGCAGAAACGGCCTTCTCTGACGGGAGAGTATATTTAGAGAAATATCTTGAAAATCCCCGCCATGTTGAAGTTCAAATCCTGGCTGACGGGAAAGGCAATGTTGTACACTTAGGAGAAAGAGACTGTTCAGTACAGCAGAATCATCAGAAACTTATTGAAGAGAGCCCTTCTCCGGGAGTTACTCCTGAAATGAGAAAAAAGATGGGAGAGGATGCAATAAGACTCTTCAAAAATTTGGGCTATAGGGGTGCCGGGACGATTGAATTTCTGGTGCAGGATAAAAATTATTATTTCATGGAAGTAAATGCCCGGGTTCAGGTAGAACATCCTGTAAGCGAATATATTTCGGGTGTAGATATCATAAAAGAACAGATTTTAACCTGCAGTGGTGACAAATTAAATATTGAGCAGAAAGATATTTCGCTTCATGGCTATGCTGTGGAATGCCGCATTAATGCCAGGACACCGGGAAAGGTTACGCTTTATTTACCCCCCGGCGGATTTAATGTGCGGGTAGATAGTTTTCTTTACTCAGGCTGTGAAGTATCGCCTTTTTATGATGCGCTTTTAGCTAAGGTTATTGTCTTCGGTAACAATAGACTGGAAGGTATTACCCGGATGCAGCGGGCATTGGATGAATTTATTTTGGATGGTATCGATACCAATATTACGCTGCAAAAAAGTATTCTTGCTCATCCGACATTTCGCAAAGGCAATTTCGGTACGGATATTCTCTCTCATATTATTAAGGAGGAGAAGAATTGAGCAGGTTTACCCGCAGGCTCAAGACATGGTTTAGGACGGTTTTCATCCACAGACCTCTTATTACCCATAGAATAAAGGATGGGGATGAGCGTCTTTTTGTGGAGAGAAAGCAGGAGTGTCCGGCCTGTCACAAACACCTGTCACCTGATGAACTGGAATCATCCTTATTCGTATGTCCGGGTTGTAATCACCATTTTAGACTTTCTCCTTGGGAAAGAATAAAGTTTACTGCGGACGGTGGTGTGTTCCATGAGTTTTGCGCGGATATAGAAAGCTTTAATCCTTTGGATTTTCCCGAGTATGAACAAAAGCTCACAGCCAGCAAAAAAAAGACAGGTATAAATGAAGCCATTGTTACCGGCATGTGCCGTATTGACGGTAATGAAGTGGTACTGGGCATTATGGCCTTTCAATTTATGGGCGGAAGCATGGGATCAGCTGTCGGTGAGAAGGTAACCAGAGCCCTTCTGCTTGGTGTGGAGAAAAAAATACCGGTTATCATATTTACTGCTTCAGGAGGGGCCAGAATGCAGGAGGGAATACTTTCACTCATGCAAATGGCCAAAACTTCAGCAGCCGTCTCAATACTTGAAGAGAACAGAATTCCTTATTTTTTAGTACTTACCGATCCCACCTCCGGTGGTGTTACCGCTTCTTATGCAATGCTTGGTGATGTAATCTTAGCCGAACCGTCGGCCCTGGTGGGGTTTGCGGGACGCAGGGTTATTGAAGGCACCATAAAACAAAAGCTGCCGGAGAACTTTCAGCTGGCGGAATTTCAACAGGAAAAGGGATTTGTTGACGCTATTGTGAATCGAAAAGATTTAAGGAAAACCTTATCATTTCTTGTCAAAACACATATAAATATGAAAAAGGCATGGCGATGACGGAAAAAGAGATATTAAAACGACTGACCGAACTTAGAAGTCTGGCACAAAAACAAAAACTCGATATAAGTGAAGAAATTAATCAGTTAGAAGCTAAACTTGTAAACGGCAACAGCTCTCTGGATGCGGCCTGGAAAAAAGTAGAACTGGCCAGGCACAGCGATAGACCTACCACACTCGATTATATTGATATGATTTTTGATGATTTCCTTGAACTTCATGGGGACCGCTTTTTTTCCGACGATCCGGCGATGATAGGCGGAATCGCCTTATTAAATGGCAAACCGGTCACTGTTATCGGTCAACAAAAGGGTCGTAACCTAAAAGAAAATGTCATGCGTAACGGTGGAATGGCACTTCCGGACGGTTACAGAAAAGCTTTGCGTCTGGTAAGACAAGCCGGAAAATTCGGAAGACCCATTATCTCATTTGTAGATACGCAAGGTGCGTATCCGGGTGTTTCTGCCGAAGAGAGAGGGATCGGTGAGGCTATCGCCCGCAATCTTAAAGAGTTTTTTTCAGTTAAAGTACCGATTGTAGTAGTTGTTATCGGTCAGGGAGGATCCGGAGGAGCTTTGGGGATTGGGATCGGCGATTATGTGCTCATGTTGGAAAACGCCATCTACTCTGTTATTTCACCGGAAGGCTGTGCATCAATCTTATTGCGAGATGCATCAAAAGCAAAGTATGCTGCTTCGATTATGAAGCTTACAGCCAAGGATCTCCTGCGATTTGAGGTAATCGATACTATAATTTCAGAACCGGCCGGCGGGGCACATCTGAATCCTGAAGTTACCGCAGCTAAAGTTAAACTTGAGCTTGTGAAAGTGTTGGGCAAGCTGGTCTCCAAATCTCAAGAGCAGCTTTTAAAAAATCGCTACGAAAAATATCGGCGTATGGGTGTATTCATTGAGAAGGCCGCCAAGAAAAAGAACGGTTTTTTCAAGCGTTTTCTAAAAAGAGGCTAAGAAAAGGCTTTAGATAATTTTAAGTTTTTTCCCTTGTACAGCTGCAATATCCAATATTTTATCTAATTCCTCATCCGTATGAATTGACATAAAGGAGGTTCTGATCATGGTACGATCAGGGGCTACTGCGGGAGGTACCACGACATTGACATATACTCCATTATCAAATAAGGCTCGCCAGAAACGCAAGGTTGTTTTAAGCTCACCGATTAGAAGCGGCACAATTGCTGTTTCCGCCACATCAACATTAAATCCCAAAGAAGAAAAACCTTTTATCATCTTTTGGGCTATCTGCTGCAGCCTTTGGGTATGCTGCGGTTCTTTTTCAATTATTTCCAGACTTTTTAGTACGGCCGCAGTATGAGGGGGTGACATGCTGGCTGCAAATATTAGCGGCCTGGAATGGTGTTTTATATAATCAATCACATCCTTATCGCTGGCTACAAAGCCGCCGATAGAAGCAAATGATTTGGAAAAGGTGCCCATAACTATATCAGCATGTTTTTTTACTCCATAATGTTCTTCCGTGCCTCTGCCCGTTTTACCTACGACCCCGATGGCATGTGCTTCATCCAGATATATGCAGGCCTTATATTTATCTGCTAATTTTTTTATTTCAGGGAGTTTGGCGATATCTCCCTCCATACTGAAGACGCCGTCGGTGAGAATAATCTTAGGTTGGGTTTTTGGTACTGAGGAAAGTGCTTTTTCAAGGCTTTTCGGATCATTATGTTTAAAACGGTGTATTTTTAGTGATCCTTTTAATCCTTGAGCTAAAAAGATGCCATCCATAATTGAAGCATGATTATAACGATCGGTAAATATATGATCGCCGCTTTTTAATAATGCTGAGATTGATCCCAAATTAGAGAGATAACCGGTGGTAAAGGTGATAGCGGCTTCTTTGCCCGTAAAGCGGGCTAATTTTTTTGCAAGTTCTTCATGGAGCTCTATCGTTCCGTTTAAAAAGGGTGATCCGGAACAGGTTGTGCCATATTTTTCTATTGCTTTAATCGAGGCCTCTTTAACCCGAGGATCACTTGCCAGTCCCAAATAGTTATTTGAACCTGCCATGATGATTTTTTTACCATTGTAAGTGACAGTGCTCCCATGTATTTCTTTAAAGGGTATAAAATAAGGATAATAACCAACCAGACGTGCACGTTTTACCTCTTTTATAAGGTTATCCTTTTTTACTCTCTGAATAATGTCCGCCACATTTTCCTCCTCAAAGACCTCAAATGTTTTTCTGTATTTTTTAAATTACTGACAGGAGATAGTTTAATACAGACTTCATGAATTGTAAAGGTAGATAATGTGTTAAAAACTAACTAAAAACAATATAAAATTATACGCAGCATGGGCTAAAGCAATAATATGTACATTTTTCCATTCATAAAAAACATAACAGAAAAACAGACCCAATACAAAGGTAACAAGAAAACCGAAAAGATTCTGATAAAGATGAGCACCTCCGAAAATAATACTGGAAATGAGAGCAGCCAGATGGCGGTTTAGCTTTAATTCAGAAAAACGGGTAAGAAGATAGGAGCGAAAAAAAAGTTCTTCTCTATACCCAACAGTGAGGCAAAAGAGGGCAACCAGAGGAATTTGACCGGGGGACTGGATTCTCCAGGGAGCTTGCGATGTAATTTGCTCTTTTATATCTTCCGGAAAAAAACTTAAAAGCAGTAACAGGGGGGCAATTACCGCAAAAGAGCAAAGAAATACGGGAAGGGCGTATAACATTTTATTGCTTGGCTTTACGATGCCGAAATCTTCGAGAGAAGGAGATTTTTGTACCCAGATGAGGTATAATATGAGCATTACCTGTGGTAGTGCTATTATAAAGTATGTTATCATCATCGCAGAGAATTGTGCGGATGTTTCCGAAGCTGCAGTGGATTGGAAAACATAACCGGGAAGAAAAAAAACAGAGAAAAGAATAGCCAGCTCAATAATTTTTCGTTTCATATAATATGTTACTTCCGAAAAAGCCACCATCTATAGTGGCTTTTTCTCCCACCCCGCACCCCTATGGGGTGCTCCCCCACATACCACCAGCAAAGCTGGTGGTATGTGAATTATACGGTATTTTTAGTTGTTTTTTCCAGTGTACTCTTGGCCAAATTTAAAAAAATATAGTATTATGTACTATCATTAGTCTAATTTGTGTAAAAATAACAAGAATTAAGCCAATGATAAATTGCGGTTTACCGCAATAGGAGTCTATAGAATTTTAATAAGGAAACGATAATTATAATATGTGGATAATTCCCATAATAATTGTGCTCTTACTCCTCATTATCGGTTATATCCTTTTAAGAAGGTTGGGCGGAGGCACATTTCCCTGGATTCATTTTTATACTACGGGAAAAGAATCCGGATTCACTTTTAAAGAAATAAATCTTTTGCGAAAGATAGCGGTTGAAAATAGGCTTCAGAATCCGACCTCACTCTTTTGGTCGGTAAAACAGCTTGACAGTTCTATTAAGGGTCTTGTTTTGAAATTCAGGGCACTTGGTATTGAGGATGAAGAGCGAAGCCAAAAACTGGTTGCCAAACTCTATGAGTTTCGAAAAAGGGTTGAATTAAGCCAGCCCAAATATAAAATAGGAATTAAATCCTCACGAAATATCGTACAGCATCAAAAGCTGCGCTTGATTTTACCGGGATTCGATTCCTTTTATGCGAGTGTAGTTGAAAACCTTAATAAATACTTGGCACTCTCGTATCCGCGCGGTCCTCAGCTCCCTCCCGGGTTTTCCTGGAAAGGGAAAAAACTAGGGGTACACTTTTGGCGTCTTAACGATGCCGGTTATTTTTTCCAGACCAAAGTAATTGACGACTATATAGAGAGAAAATATCCGATTATTCATGTGTCTCATTCCGATAACCTGGTAAGAACTCAAAAGCGGAGGTCGGTTCGTATTGAATGCAATATTCCCGCAGAGCTCTATCCCATGCGGGTGATCAATGAAGCGGATGAGCACCCCGAAGATAGCCGCGGTCTGCGCTGCAAGCTTGTTGATTTATCGGAAGACGGGGCAGCCGTATTGATCGGCGGCAGGGCAAAACTGGGGTTGGTAATCAAGCTCCAGTTTGAGCTGGCAGGTAAGCTTATTATCATGAACGGTATTGTTAAGGGCATCAATTTTGATCAAAAGCGCAACCGTTCTATTCTGCATATGCAGGCACAATTAACAAGTACTCCGATGCAGAATGCAATATTTTCCTATGTATATAATATCTTTGGCGACAGGTTTGGTACCACTAAAGTGAAACCTGTTGTACCTTAATAGAGCAATTCTTATTTCATACATTAACTCTCTTCATCATCTCCGACAGTATGAATTTTCATGAGATTAGTAGCACCCGGTTTGGCGGTGGGGAGTCCTGTTGAGATTATCAGTAAATCGCCTTTTGTAACATAACTCGTTCTTAGTAAAACCTCTTCCGTATTCTTAATTATATCCATAAAATGATATTTTATTTCCGGCAGTAAGATAGCAGTAATACCCCATACCAGTGACAGCTGTTGGTATGTCGATGTGAGAGGTGTAACAGCCAAAATCGGTGTTTCAGGTCTGAACATAGAAATAAAACGGGCGGTCTGTCCGCTCATGGTATGTGCAACAATAAACTTGGCATTGAGATCTTTAGCCGATTGGCACACGGCATGGGCAATAACAGTCTCCCCGCCGCGCTTAATATGTTTTTCGGAATCTATTATCCAACCCCGATCCAAACCGAGGTTGTGCTCGACATTGTCCGCAATCTTTCTCATCATATTTACCGTCTGTAAGGGATAATTACCCACGGCAGTCTCCCCTGAAAGCATTATGGCATCGGAACCGTCATAAATGGCATTGGCTACATCAGTTACTTCAGCCCGGGTAGGCAACGGACTTCTCATCATGCTGTCGAGCATCTGAGTAGCTATGATGACCGGTTTGCTTTGCAGATTACATTTACGTATTATCATTTTTTGGTGAACGGGAATCATTGCGATATCGGTTTCAATCCCCAAATCTCCTCGCGCCACCATAATACCGTCGGCAGTATCGATTATTTCATCCACATTTTTAAGTGCTACCTGACGTTCCAATTTGGCAATAACCTGTGCTCTGCTCTTCCCCGCCCGGATCTTCTCCTTTACACACCTGATATCATCCGCTGTCTGAACAAAAGAAAGCGCGACAAAATCCACTTCGTGCTTAATACCAAAAGCAAGATCTTCAAGATCTTTAGCCGTAGGAACCCTCTGTGAAAGAATCTGGTTTGGAAAATTAATACCTTTCCGGCTTTTTAATACGCCCCCCCGAATTACTCGGGCACAAAGCCTTTGCTCTTCCTTTTTTTCTATACGGAGCTCTAACAGACCGTCATCTAAAAGAATCGTAGATTCTTCTTCCACATCCTGTAACAAATGAGGATAGTTAACAGGTATAACCGCGCTGTCATGTTCGAGAAGATAACGGTCGCCTTGATAAAAATAGACGGTGCTGTTTTTTGCTAAAACGATTCCTTCATCCGGTAAAATTCCGACTCGGATTTTGGGGCCACTTAGGTCTTGCAGGATTCCGATATTGATCCCGTCGTTTTTCCTTAAGTTTTTAATATTCTCAATCACCTTTAAATGATCGTCATGAGTTCCGTGTGAAAAATTTAAGCGGACAACATCCATGCCGGCTTTTGCCATGCGCGAAAGCAGTGCGGCGTCATGTGAAGCAGGTCCGATAGTACATACAATTTTGGTTTTTTTCATAGTTTTCCTCTGGTTGCTGCAGATTGTACAAGAAATACGCAAGACCCTCAAGAGAATAGGTATATTATTATTTTTTCTTAAAATAATTGATTTTTAAGATGATGGATACTAATATTATGAATAGAAAAGAAATTATAACAATCAGAAGGTGTGATCATGAAAATAAAGAGCATCACTGTTTATTTATGTTTATTTACGATATTAAACTCTTTTGCTCAGAATGAGAGCAGCATGCTTGATAGTTATCTTAAGAATTTCGACAAAGGTTCAAGCACAGTTAAACTGCAGCTTATTGAAGAGGCCGCTGAGTTTGACAAGGCTGCATTGGGACCGCTTTTCCATCGGGCAATTGATTATGCTATTTCCAATTCAAGTAAGTTGAATCAGGATTCTGCCATTAAGGAGTTCGCTCTGCTTTCTATTAGAGAATGCCGTGATCTCAATTATACTTCCGCAAAATATTCCGCTTTAAGGCTTTTCGAAATCTATGATGACGTATTGATGCGGGAAACAGCACTCCGCGCTCTGGCAATACTCGGTAAGGGCGATACGGCCGTTGCCTCAAGCTTAAATAATTATTTGGAAACCCAGAACAATATATATAAAACAAGCAAAGTTCCCAATAAAAAACTTGTATCCATCTGTATTCAAACGCTGGGGGCTTTGGATGATACCTCTTCATTTACTCCGATCTTCAATACCATGATCCTTAAGTACGACGATGCCATTAGTATGCTTGCTTATAAAACACTTCTGGCCTTAGCAGGTGATTTCCGCTCAAGTATTTTTGATATTCTAAAAACAGGTAACACTTTTGAAAAGAAGCGGTCGATAGAGGTCGGTTTGGAACATCAAAAAATGGAAGAGACTAAGAAGGCTGAGATTGCCGAATATGCCCTCGACATAGCGCTTCATTACAGCACTCCAAACCTTCAGGATCAAAAAATGATACGTGAAATAAGAGATATTGCAACAGAAGCTCTGAGTGGTTTTAAATGGGGAAAGGCCAGCGGACTAGTAATTTCACAATTTGATACAACTATGCTGGAATATGATCGGGGTGTCGCCGCCAAGAGTTCTCTCCTTAACGCTATTGCCGCTCTGGGCAATATGGGTACGCATGCGGCAGCCGAACGTCTGACGCTTTATTTGAATATATTAAACGCTTTTACCGAAAACAAGAAACCCTATGACAGCCAGATAATACTTGCGGTCGTAAATAATTTAGGCAAGCTGGGAGACAAGGTTGCCTTTGACGATCTCATGTATACCAAATATTTAAATTATACCAACGAAATAAAAGATGCCGCACAGAGAGCTATTAAGAATCTGAAGTGGTAAGACATGATAAGAATTACCACCCCCCTGCTTTTCACCGCAGGCGGAATTTGTACTGTTCTCTTAATTAATACCATAATCACCCCCTTGGCATTCATTTTTTTTGCAATAATATGTGCTGCAATGGGTATTGCAGGCTTCCATTGTTCCCGGCAGATATGGCGGAAAAGAGGCTTGAATTGTATGAGTTGTGCTGTGGGATTACTGCTGGGAATTGTATTATTGTATACAATGAAATATGAGACAGGTTACTTTTTTACCGGTACGGAAATTTCACGTATAAATTCTTTTAAAGGGTATCTGGCAGCAGACAGCGAATCAATCCGGGACGACCTGAGTTTGTGTACGGTTCAGCTTATTTCAGTGACCGCTAAGGATAATTCATTTTTTGCGGACGCTCATGGTAATATTCAACTCTATATAAAAAACGGCAGGAATTTATATGCAGGCGAAATCATAACGGTCTACGGCAGCCTTAAGCGTAATCTTAAAGGTTTTCCACATCAGGTAAATTCATGGGTCAATTCCGATGATGTAAAAAAGCAGGGCTTTATTTCCTGGTTTCATCAGATGAGATATTCCATACTTCTATGGTTTGAAACGAAGATCGAACTGATGGGAAATGCTAAAAGCTCCTTTTTTAAAGCACTGTTTTTAGGTGATCGTTCAGGATTAGATCGGGAGTTAAAGCTCAATTTTTACAATACGGGCAGCGTCCATCTATTGGCTCTCTCAGGCCTGCATGTGGGGATTGTATTTGCTTTTATAGGCTTGGTATTATTTCCCATATCATCCAAAAAAATTAAGATTATGATCGGAGCTGTTTTTGTGCTCGGTTATTTATGTTTAATAGGTCCAAAACCTGCCCTGCTGCGCGCCTCTTTGATGCTTATAATGGCCGGAGTCGTTGTTCTCTTAGATAGGGATTTGAATCCCTTTAACATTCTTTTTTTAAGTTTGGTAATTGCATTATGCGTAGATCCTGCCAGCGTCTATACACTCTCTTTCGGGCTTTCTTACTGTGCTGTATGCGGCATTCTCCTACTAGGATCAAAGCTTAACTCATTTCTCATTCCTTATCTTCCCTCGTTTTTTCGTATTCCGCTGTCACTTTCGGTTGGAGCACAAATTGCCACTTTACCGCTGGTTCTTATGTATTTTAATCAGGTATATCCTCTTAGCTTTTTAGTAGCGCTGCTTTTGGTACCCCTTGTTACTGTTTTTATCTGGACTGGTATTGCTTTTCTTGTGCTCACGCTCATTCCCTTTTTACCACTTCATGAATTCATGAATTTTTTATTGGACACAATTTATGCATGCATCCGCATAATAAGCAATTTTTTTTCACACATACCGATGCTGCAACTTGAATGGCAGGATTGGCATTGGCTGCCTTTTTTAGCTGCGCTCAGCTTGTTCTTTATTCCCCTGCGCCGGAGAAAAAGCTGTGAACTATGAGTCGCCGCATGAGATGAAGGGTATTCTGCAGAAATTCGGGATTGCATTGAAGAAGCGCTGGGGACAAAATTTCCTTATTAACCGCGGTGCACGAGAAAAGATTATCCGGCTTATTGAACCCAAAAAGACCGATACTATCTGGGAGATCGGACCGGGATTGGGTGCCCTGACGGTTCTCTTACTAGGTGAAGTAAAAAATCTGATTGCGTTTGAGATTGACCGAGGACTTGTCCGCTGGCTCGAAACCGAGTTTGCAAGTCTTTCCGGATTTACATTGTGTCAGGGAGATGTGCTCAAGACATGGATGCACATGTATCAAGAACACGGAATGCCGCATACGGTCTGCGGTAATCTACCGTACAATTCGGCATCTGCAATTATTCTTTCATTTATTACAAATGATTTTTTCCCCCGGCATATGGTATTCACAGTTCAGCGGGAGCTGGCGCACAGAATGACGGCCCGACCAGGATCTAAGAATTATTCCGGCTTTTCCGTTTTATGTCAGAGTATGTTCAGGATAGAATCCAAAGGAGAGCTAAAGCCCGGCTCTTTTTTCCCTCAGCCCGATGTACTTTCTACAATAATAATGCTTACTCCGGAAAAACGGATTAATTCCCAGGAGGAGAAAGACATGTTATTTAAGCTTGTACGTGCCGGCTTTTCTTCGCGCCGCAAGACATTAAAAAATAATATAAAACATTCACATGACTTTTCAGCTGCTCAAAAGCAGCGAATACTTGATTCATTGCAAAGTGAATATAATATCGATACCCTGCGTGCTGAAGAGCTGTCGGTGGAGAGCTTTATTGTTTTAGCCCGCAATATGGTAAAATGAAGAAGGCAAATTCAAAAATTATTCTTCTTCTTCCGGGGGTTTCCAAAAAGTAAATAAATTTCTCACAAAGCTCACAAACAGACTGTGTAAAAGTTTCTCACAGAGCTCACAAAGCCCACGGAGAAAAAATATAATTAAATTTATATTAAATTATTTATCGCAAAACTCACTCTCCATATTCCGCCCAAGGGCAAACATCTGGTGCGGTGGTAGGATGTCGGTCATCTCTGTGATACGTGACCCGGAATCAATTCGAGATATTATCACATGTATGGAGTCGAAGGGCCGGGGGCTTCCGTAAGCAACAATCTTAGGAAATCAACACATCTCGTATTCAACACCCGCTTAGCGGGACAGGGAAACTCTATGCCCATAAGCTTTCGGCTTTAAATATTTTGTTTGAAATTTGGCCTTTCTGGTGCTATGATGTACGCGAGAGGGAGAAAATGTGGAAAAATTCCGTTGCACAATTATTTTCTGCGCCGGATTCGCCTTTTGTCGATTCCGCGCTTTGCACAGCTGGCGACTGGCGACGACAGGGGCTATAACAATTCCTATCATTTATATGACGCCAGCCTTTTATTCTCGCCTCCGTAAAGATTCCTATAAGTTAGGCGCAGTATTTCAAGGGCAAATATTATAACTTCCTTTTCTTTATTTCATTCTTTATTTGTTCAATAATCTTTCCACTATCCTCTTTTCTTTTATTCCCATCAATGCCGAGATACAAGTATCATTAACTTATTTCCTTTATAAACTGAAAGTATTTCAATTTTTATTGAATTTACTTTTTCTGGGAAATAAATCTCTTCAAAATGTACAAAATCTTCTATAGTTACTATAAAGGAGAATCTAATATTTTTATCAAGTGAAGTTATTTTTATTTCTTTTACACGATTATTCTTTAAATATAGGTCCTTATTATCTAAATCAACATAACCATTAAGTATACTTATTCCAGAACAAGATTGATCAAAATAGATATTTAAATATTCATTTATCCCTTCATCAAAGTATCTTGTCTTTCATCAGGAGAAAATTCAACAAGAGCATTTTTTATATATAAATGCTTTTTATCATCTTCTATAACAATATATTGGTATTTATCGATATCAGTATAAATTGATTGATACTTTACATTTCTCAATTCCTCATAACGCGGATTATAGTAGTATGCTTTATCATCTAATATTAAATAATATCTAAGCCTCTTGCAAAAGTAAAATAAGCCGTGATTTTATCATTGGATAGGAACTCCATTTTTGATAGATTTATATTTTGAGAAAAAACAAAAAGGAGCCCTATCCATGAAGAGCATAAAACAAATTATAGGAGATGTGCAACAGGTTTTTGAAGATAAAATCATATTGGGAAACAGGCAAAGTACCGGAAGGCCTGCGAAATCGCGGCGAGCAATATTTAGAAGCTTTCTGGTAAAATCAATTCTACAAATACAGACAAACACATTGCTTCTTTGCAGATTGAGAGCAGATATAAATCTAAGAAGGCTCTGCGATTTTAACAGGATCAAAGACTTGCCAAGTGAAAGTGTTTTTTCCAGGGTATTTTCTGAATTTGCGGAAGAGGAGATATGTCAGAAAATACATGGCGAAATGACTGCTGAACATATTTCTGATATTCTCATAGGTCATATTTCAAGAGATTCAACTGCAATTCATGCAAGAGAAAAACCTGTAAACCTGAAAAAAGATGTAGCTAGTAAAATCCATAAACGGAAAAGGGGTAGACCGAGAAAAGGAGAAATTGTAGAGCCAAAAGAACTGACGATGATCGAAAAGCAAGTTGATATGGATGCTTATAAAGCCTTACAAGAATTGAACTTGGAAGCAGCTTGGGGCTGTAAAGTCAATAGTCAGGGTAAAAAGAATCATTGGAAGGGATATAAGCTGCATCTTGATGTAACAGATTTTGGACTTCCGGTAACAGCAGTCCTGACCGGAGCTAATGTATATGATAATCAGTTGGCGATTCCTATGGAAAAGATAACCGGTGATAAAATAACTTATTTGTATTCTCTCATGGATGCAGCCTATGATGCAGAGATAATAGATCAGTTTATCACGTCAGAAGGCAGGATTCCTATAATTGACAGCAATAAGCGTCGTGGAAAAAAAGACAATTAACAGAAAAAGCTGCCTAAGTGTAACACTTTCAAATAGAGATCCAACGGGATAGGTGTCGGCCAATTATTGTCATTTTTCAAAATTCCAAGATTTTTCAGGTATTTTCTCTGTTATGCTTTTATATCCTGTAAATTTAGATTACCATAAGCGTTGAGCAATCATGAATCTAAAGGTAAAATATCTTACTTTTGCAAGAGGCTC
>CAZEPL010000022.1:0-11370 GCA_964514135.1 uncultured Spirochaetaceae bacterium
TTCTACTATACCGGTTTTATTTAAATATTTTATCCATATTAAGGGTGCTTTTTCATCCCAGTCAAAAGCATCTTCAAATGATCCATTTTCAACAGGAGTAAAATCTCCTTGATCAATAGCATACTGAAAATTATCAAAATATATGACTGCGTTCCTGTCTGCATTACAAAAAATGTTTAAATATGCCATGTATGTTTTATTGACAACATCAGGAGGCATATTGCTTTCAAATACACTAACATCAGGCACAACAGTCTCAACTATATATTCTTTCCAGCCATTACTGGTTCCAGCCGAAACATATGGACAACTTGCTATTTGATCCTGATTATTATAATCATTTATTACCTGATATACATACTCCCCTGGATACTCTACATCCGCTGTTACCCCACCTGCAGATAACAGGGGATATAATATATGTGTATATGCCATTGGTTCATAAAAGTGAATATTATACACAATATGTTGTTTTGTAGCATCGATCTGCACAAAACCATAAGGTGATCCATAAACAGTTCCAATATAGATCGGTGTAATTAGATCTATTATTCTTATTTCATCAATAATCGATTCCATATATTGTTTTAAACTTGCTTTAAACACAGGATCATATATAGATTGACCACCGGCATGTGGTTCGTCCAGTATACCGTATCCTCCAATTTCTACTCTATCTTTATATCTTGAAACAAATTTTCTCCAAAATTCTATCACTTGGTTCATTGCTTTTTTACTTGCAAAAAATTTCGGACCTCCTCTATGGCCTCCGATCGGACATACATTAAGGATTGGGATTATATAAATTTCATATTTTCTACACCAATTTAGGATTTCTTCAATATGCTTATAACCTTCTTCAGTATTAAACCAATGATAATCCATATAAAACAGAATTACATTTACACCCCATGATTTGATATTTCGAAAATCCCACTCAGTTGTCTAATATTTTACATCACTGGGTTTAACAAATGCATGTTGCCCTACACCACCAAGGAAGACTATACCTCTCAATCTAACTTCATTCCCTGTGCTATTTTCAATTATATTTACACCACCATCAGTTGTAAGCTTTTTTAATTGTATAGGGTGTAGAATAAACTCTTCTTTTTCCATATTATTGTCCTTTGTTACCTGTTCAGGTGCGATGCATGATAAAACTGAAAAAGCTAAAATGATTAATAGAACAAATAATATAAAATGAATTTCTTTTTTCTTTATAATTTTTTCTCCTAAAAGTTTTATATTGAGTTTCATAACATTAGTATATGGGAATCCATTTGTCAATTAAATAAAAAATAATAGAGTACCGCATGCTGTAAGCCGGTGCATAGAAACGATTTTTACAAAATAGAGAGATCCTCATACTCATTGAACGATTCTATTATCTTTCCAAAGAACATAAAGAATTATATATTCCTGAGACAGTTACCAAACTCGATGAAATATTTATCTATCTCCATACCCATTATAATGAAAAGATATCCCTGGACGAACTGTGCCGTTGTTTTGCCACCAACCGCACAACTTTAAACCAACTTTTTCAGGACATATACAACACAAGCGTAATAGCCTATCTTAACAGTATTCGCCTGGAGATTGCATTAAACCTGCTGCAAATAGTAATCATTGCATATTGTGCTAATTTTTTTGCATATTTTTTCTTTATCCTCAAGTTGTAATATTTTATATTTCATACTAAACACACTGCTATTAGAGGAGGTATAATCATGATAAACATATTTATTGCAGTTATTATAATTAGTATTTTTTTATCAGCCTGTTCGAAATGGAATGTGGTATGTCAAAGTGAAATTGATTTTAACGTAAGCGCAGCCGGCTTTAATGATGAAAACCTCGTTATAACTGTTGGTTATGCCGGTGAAGTTCATTATACTACAGACGGTGGCAAAGATTGGAAAAGTGCCGAGAACATGTCATACTGCCGCTTCGGTCTGGAAATTATAGACAGCAAAATTGCATACCATTGCGGTAACGCGGGACATGTGGGTTTCTCCAGTAATGGAGGAAAAACATGGCAGCGTACAACAGATTTCGGTGACATGCAGCCCCGTCAATGCCGGTACTTAAGCTTTGTCGATTGAAAAACAGGCTGGATTGCAGCTCCCAAGAGACTATCTTCCACTGTAGACGAGGGATATACATGGCATGAGATTGCCTTACCACAGCAAGCCGGTTCCATAAAGGCCATTACTGTCTGGTCGGCAATTGACGGTTGTATATTGGACAATAATTACAATTTATATTTCACAAGCGATGGGGGTAAAACCTGGACAGAAGAAGAAATACCAGTATCTGTATTTGAAGAAAGTACCATATTTTTATCAAGGGATGGAAATATGCTGACATTGTTTTATACAGGAGAAGAGATTAAAGTATTAAAAAAGCGGGATCATAAAAAGTTATTATATCGAGGAAATTGCAAAACTCAAAATATATTAAGTTAGTAAAATACTTATTCTCTATACCATAATAAGTTAGCAATTTCCATTTTAGGAGCCGTGTTATTACCTTGCTCTCCAGATATTCAGGGAGCATAAGCTTAATATAATAAGTATTCCTATGGACCAAGAGGGAATCAGCATTTAAGAGCTGGAACGCCAACTTAAAAAAAATAATCCAGTATTCCTCTACTGTATTCCAAGCTTTCATAACCCTGCCGGTATCACTATTTCAAAACATAGGCGCAGACAGCTGGTAACATTGTGTGAAGACTACAATACTTACCTCATCGCAGACGAGGTATATCATCTGTTATCCTACACAGCCCCTCCTCCTCCGCCATTAGCTGTCTTTGCCCATAAAGGACTTGTGTATTCTTTGGGATCATTTTCAAAAATATTAGCTCCCGGTCTCCGTTTAGGCTGGATCCAGGGTTTTCCCGACACTCTGTTTAAAATGATTGAATGCAGACTGCTCTCAAGCGGCGGGGGATTTAATCCTTTCATTCAGGGTATAGCACGCAGCGCTCTCAAGCAGAGATTCTCTTAAAAACTGCCTGCGTTTAAGCTTCTGTTACTATAATAAGGAGGACTTATGCGAGGGTGCAAAGCGATTGGGAAAAACCATCAGTAATTACACATAATAGAGCTTCTTGCGAAAATAACATTTTTACAATTTCCTCAATATTTTTAAATTTAATAAGATCAACGAGATATAAAAAAATATATATAAAACCATCAACCACCTTGACAGCTTTAAGTGTATTAATTATAAATTAATATAATCTTTTAGGAGGCTTGGACTATGGCATTTCAAATAGATGTAATAAAGCTTTTACCGGTCATCTTTGGCTTACTGGGGGCTATCCTGATGATTCCGGGTTCAATTATTTCCGGGGATATTGCATATACACAAATTGAACACTATGTACCGGTTTTCACAGCCGAGTTTTACTCAGCGGAGGCACAAAACGTCGGTGTACGCAATTTTTGGGTTACTGTTGGTTTTATGGCAGCCGGAATTGGCATTATTTCCGCGGTTTTAGCATTTTGGTTTCCGCATGGTTTTGGTAAAGCTATGATTTTAGCCGGTGTAATAGGGGCATTTGTCTGCATCGCTTTTAATCTGCTCTGTCTATCTGCAGTTCTTTTTTTACTAGCTGGCGGAATTTTAGGTATGATTGCCTCTCCAGAAATGGAATAGATCTTTTTTCCTTTTGATATGGCGCGTTGATAGATGAGCAATAGTTTACTGTGCTTATGAAACAGAATTATTTTAAAAAGTAGTATAAATGTGAACAGAAATCTTACAGCTCAAAATAAATTATCCTTTAGGTACTAGGATATAAGAGATACTCATAGCGCGGTTATGTACAAAAAAAATAATAAAATGCTTGTTAGAATTTGAAAGAAATGATAATTGATATATAATTAGTGGTGGTAAATAATTATGAGCTATAGCAGGAGAAGAAACATGGTTCACAAGTTTTGTATCAGCCTACTTCTTATTATCTTTTTTTTAATTTCATGTGGTCCTACAATTGATTACAGCATAGGCACAACAATAATTGAATATGGTTCCAGCCGTTCATTTAATACACCACTGCGCAATGAAACCCCTACCTCAGTTGCCTTCTCTCCCGACGGCAGAAAAATAATCGCGGGTGTTTACGGCCAAGTTTATTTATGGAACATAGAGACAGGCGAAACAAAATCATTTGCCACACCTCTTAAAAACCAAAGATACACCCAAAGACCGACATCCGTTGCTTTTTCTCCGGATGGCAAAAAAATAATTGCCGGTCTTTATGGCCAGGTATATCTATGGAATATCGAAACTGGAGTAACCCTATCCTTAAAGACCCCGGTTCGCAACCAAGCACCCACTGCAGTAGCATTTTCTCCTGATGGTAGAAAAATCATAGCTGCTCTCTACGGACAGGTTGTCATGTGGGACCTTGAACAAAATAAACTTTTGTCGTTTGAAACACCGTATCTTAAAAAAACAGTAACCTCAATTGCTATTTCTCCGGATGGCAGAAAAATCATTGCCGGTATATACGGTGAAATCTGCATGTGGGATCTTGATAAATTACAATAATTATATGCCTGAACTGCCGGAAGTTGAGACAATTGTACGCGGACTACGTGGCTGCATCCTCGGAAAACTTATTAGATCAGTACACGTCTTTCATAAAAAACCTTTAGGCCCTTTACCTGAAAAAGAGTTTAAGGATTTTTTATGCAGGGAAACCGTGCAAGCAGTTGAGCGCTTAGGAAAATATATTCACTTCTCCTTCTCAAGCGGTAAAAATATGATAGTCCATCTGAGGATGACAGGAAAATTTATATTTAGATTTAAACCCGGCAGCTTTCACCCGGCAACCCACATCCGCATTATATTCTATTTTAACGACCAAAGCACCCTCTCCTTTCAAGACATACGTCTTTTTGCCACTTTTTCCCTCTACCTGCCGCATCAAATAATTAAAGAAAAACAAAACCTGGGGCCCGATCCTTTTGCAAAAGAGATTACAGCTCCCTGGTTTTTGGATGCGGTAAAAAACCGTAAAACATCATTGAAAGCCGTTCTCCTTGATCAACACGTTATAAGCGGTCTGGGTAATATTTATGTATGTGAAGCGCTTCATAGAGCGAGAATACATCCCAATTTATCCGCGTATAAAATAACACCCAGCCAAGCTGGTAAAATTATAAACAGCATTCGCAAGGTGTTAAAACTGGCTCTTAAATATAACGGTACGACAATACGAGATTTTAACGGTGTGGACAACAAAAGCGGCCGTTTTCAAAGGCTGCTTCGTGTATACCAGCGGGCCGGAAAACTCTGCAAAACATGCAGGAAAGCTTCCGTTCAAAGAATAAAGCAGGCACAGCGCTCAACCTTTTTTTGCCCTCACTGTCAATCCTAAAAAATTATATGCTGTTCTCTAATTGAGTGCCGAATGTTCGCAGACGCTTTTCAAATGTCTCAAGCAGCTTCCATTCTATAATCGGTTTAAATTGAAGAATATCTCCTAAAATCACGTACACGGAAGAATCTTTTGAAGCATGAGCCGTAAAAAGATTGGCCTGTTTTAAGAAAATACTCTCTTCTCCAAAAAATCCTCCGGCTTTAAGGATATCGACCTGCTTGTCTTCAAAAAACACCTGGATTTCTCCGGTTTTAAGCATATAAATTGTCGGCCTTCTGGCAGAAGCCAGCTCTTCACCTTTTTTTATCACCTGTAAGCGCATGAGTTTGGCAATCGAGTTTAATATAACACTCGATACCATCTCTCCGAATAACCATGTATTCTGTAAAAAGAGCTTGTTCTCAAAGATGCGCTTTATATCCTCACTCATAAAGTTTCTATTTAAAAATACTTTATAAAGTTCACAGGGTATTTTTAGCACTTTAATATAGCTCATGGTACGGTAAGTACGCTGTGGCGGCTCTCCGCTCAATACGGCTTCTTCTCCGATAATGGAACCGGCAGAAAGCACATTGCGTGTTTGTGTTTCAGCATCTATATATTCTACACCGCCTGTAATAATAAGATACACATGTGTGTTCATTACACCCTTTTTAAGCAAAATAAACCCTACATTAAGTTCCTGAACCGGACAGTTTAACAGCATGGCCAGATCATGATCCGGTGCTAAGGGGAAATATGCTCTTAAATACCTGTATGCCGATCTCATACAATAATCTTGATGAGCAGGAATTAATACATCCTCCATACCGAAGGTAGCATTAGATCCTATTTCCTTTTCAGTAATGGTAAGTTCCCGCGAGGTGTGACTTAATATGATTTTATTAGATTTGTCTTTTACAAAATCAAGTGCTCTCCCATGAATCATCCCACCGCCGATATCTATTTTTTTTATATCCGTAGCATAAAAGTAATTTTTATTGAGGTTATTAAAGATTTTTTTGGATATCTCATTGGACTCTTTATCATCGATGAGGTACTTGTGCAATACACTCATCGAAGTGATATCCGCCAAATGAGCATAGGTCTTGTATCCCCCTTCCCAGTAAGTTCTGAAAATGAGAAAGGCGTCCTCAACAGGATGAGGTGAATAGATAGGCTTTACCTCCAGTCCGTCAATATTATTCCAGCGGTTGAAATGCAGGGTGTGTAATTCAAATAGTCTTTTAAACCTCTCCTCCGAAATAGACATTAATGCTGCGAGTTTTTTTACTATGGAAGCACGTACTACTGCCGGTGCGTAGTATTTAATCAGGTGATCCGAGCGTACCAAACTCGTAAGCCCGGCAAAATGGTCATCATGACCATGAGTATGGAAAATCCCCTCTATCTCATTTACACTTATGCCGAGTGCTGTAAGTGAATGGAGAATATGCGGCCCCGTATCAATAAGGTAGATTTTTCCCTGAAAAGTTATGATACTGGACATACAGGGACGGTTCACATCCCAACCGTCACCTTCACCGATATGAATAACCGAGAAATACTCTCTTTTTATCTTATGAAAACCCAGCTGGGTCGTCGGCTCATAATCTTCGTGCGATGCCAAATTAAGATTTACTTCTATTGTTTCACCATTAAACTTAAACTCGTATATATTTAATTCTTTACGCTTTATAAATACTCCATTACGTATTTCAACAGCCTGTTTGTCCACAATACAGAAATCTAAAATGTCCTCTGTCTTAAAAATTTTATTAAAAGCAAAGCGGTGCTTTATACGCAGCATCTCGCCTGCTATTGCTTCGGGAATACCCGTATCCACAATCTCCTTGATATTGGTCAGGCCAAAGTTACCTCGGTAGATATACTGACTCTGTGCGGCAATCTGGTAGGAAGTTCCGATAAGGACAGGTTTATTCCCTGTATTATTGGGATGTCCCGGAATGATCATACCCTGTCGATAGAGCATCTGCAGCACCGGAAACTCTGCCAGATTTGAAAAGCTACCGTTTTGAATAGAGACATCGGATAGCAGAATGGCATTGGGACCGCTTTCATAGCTGACACCGTCCTTGGATTTGGGGATAATCAAACCACGCTTCATAAGATGCTTAACTGCATCAGCCGGACAGCCGCAGAGAATAAAAATTTCTGCTTCCGGTACTTCTACCCAAAAAATGCCGTTTGCTACTTTTATTTTTTCCATTATTCCTCTACCGGTAAAAGCGGTGCAACACGCGGATTTTTTATCTGATTCAACGCCATGTTCCCGACGTAACCGGAATTCGGGTGTTCGGCAATGATGCTCCAAATATATGTGGCTTGAGTATATTTCTCCTGCACATAAGAGATCGCTGCTAAATAATAGAGATGCTCAAAAATATGCATCTGCTCTAAATAATCTCTTACAGACTGATAGCTGTATGCCAGTTCTAAAAATTCCTTGAGATCAAACTCTTTATATACGGTACTCTCCGGATAATCCGGAATCCAGCGCTTTAGCTCATTAATTCCCTCAGAGATAATAATGAGAACACCAAAGATCGAGTTTTCGAATGCCGCATAATATCTGCCTGTTTGATAATAGAATACAGCTAATTTTACATGGGCTAAAGTAGCAAAAGTATCTTCTAAACGATAGAGTTTTACCAAACGGTTAATTCCTTTGTTAAGGTATGATTCCTGCAGTTTTTGTTTAAAGAATGTATATTTTTCACCGGAAAATACTTCACTATCCTTTACTACGGTAAGTAACTTTTGCTCCATCTTATCATATTTATTCCAGCGGTCGTACAGTTCTGCCATCTTGTAGAGCACCGTGTATCTCTGATCAGGGATAGAAAAAACCCTGTGCTGTTCATATGCTTTTTCATATTGCTTTTCCGCCAGCACATACTCTCCCTGAGTCATATACACATCACCTATGGCCATTTCGGCTTCCGGCATGACAGTCGCTCTGTCCAGTGCTTCTCTGAAATAGTATAGTGCTTTTCCGTATTCTCCCCGTGAATACTCATACAAACCTTTTTGATAAGAGATCCAGGCCGGTTCGTTGGAATTATCTCCCAAGGATTCAGCATAGAAGGATGCTGCTAAAAAAACACAAACAGTATAACATAACAATTTTCTTACCAATTTATTCATTTATCTTGTCCAATTCCTCCAAAAAAACGGATACTGCGTTCTCTATTAATTCTCGTCTAATTACTTCACCTTTTTTAAAGATAATTACATGCTTTTGGCTGCCTGTAATTCCCAAATCAGCAAGCCTCGCTTCACCGGGACCGTTTACCAGGCAGCCCATGATGGCGATAGTAACATCCTTATGCAATTTTCCCACTTTGTCTTTGATTTTTTCATAAAAATCCTTAACAGGAAATACTGTCCTTCCACACGTCGGACAAGAAATTATATCGGGTTCACATGTTTGGTATCCGGCTGTTTTTATAATAGCTTTGGCAGCCTCAATTTCTTCAATAGAATCCGCAGAAAGGGAAACACGAATAGTATCGCCTATTCCCTCGCGGAGGAGAGTATACAGTGCGGCAGTATTTTTAACTATCCCCGGAATGAGTGGTCCGGCTTCCGTCACCCCTAAATGCAGAGGGTAACGATACCGCTCGGAAAAAAGTGTGTTTGCTCTTATTGTGGTATGGGTATCCGAAGACTTAAGAGAAAAAATAATATTCTTAAAGTTATATTGCTCACAGATACCAAGCTCTTCTTCCGCTGCTTTGAGCATGGCGGCGGCAGTATCTTTCATTCCTCTTAATTTAAAGGACAGAGAACCCGAATTTACGCCTACTCTGATCGGTACATCCCTGTCTTTGGCCTTAACGACTACCTCTTTTACCTTCCACTTCGCTCCGATATTCCCCGGATTAATCCTGATTTTTGCCACAGGATAATCAAGACAGACGAGTGCCAGCTTATAATCAAAATGAATATCTGCCACCAGAGGGAGAACGCTTTTTTTTGAAAGCTCACCCACAAGATGTGCAGCCTGCTCATCGGGAATGGCAAAACGCAGAATGTCGCAGCCTGATTCTTGCAGTATCATAATTTTCTGCATAAGATTATGGTCTACTTTTTGTAATGGCCGCTTCCACATAGTCTGAACCGCTATGGGGAAGTCGCCTCCTATTATAATGTTCCCTACTTTAACCGGATTAGTATTTTTTCGCTTAAGCCGTTTTTTCATTCATTACATCTTAAATGCTGTCGACGGATATCAACATGAGTACCATAACAAAAAGGGCTACCGATTCAATAACACCTATAACAGCGATATAATTAGCAAATCCCTTACCGGTTTCGCCAATAGCATCGGAAGCCGAGGCCCCGGCTTTTCCTTGAAACCAGGCAGAAAAACCTATCGCAATCCCGCTTAAAACACCTACACCCAATTTGGCAAAATCGCCTGCTTGACTGGTTATCATCGTACTCATCAGAATAAATCCGTAAAAGGTCTGCGATAACGGCGCACCTACAAATGCCAGCAGAATAAAGGGTGCTGCCTTATTCTGGGCAAAACACTTTTTCCACGCACCAATCGCAGCCATTCCCGCTGTTCCGGTTCCCAAAGCTGATCCCAAGGCTGCCAAGGTAAACGCAGCTGCAATACCTATACCTCCTATATCCATATTATCTCCTTTCGTTTTATACGTACTTCTAAACCATTCAAAAAAAAATTTCTCACAGAGCTCACAAAGCTCACGGAGAAAAGATATAATTAAATTGATATCTCTGTGTCCTCTGTGTGCTCTGTGTGAAACATTCTATTTATTCCGTAAACGGTTTATATGGTCTGCCTGTCCATTCCATGCCCAAGTGTCCTGAAAACTCCAGCATGTTGAGTCTTACTCCATGAACTACAACTGCCATAATTCCCAATACAATATTTAGCAGGTGCCCTAAAAAAAGTATGATAATTGCACCGACCAAAGCTGCTCCTTCAAAACCGACATTGCCTGCCATAGTATTAAAGGCTTTGGCTATTTCCAACGCAGAAAGACCTACTGCAAAAAGCCTTACGTACGAAACCACATCGGCAAAAGCACTTATAACGGATAACACATTTAAGGGTAATTTGACCAGCCCTATCAATGCGCCTTTTATAAATTTACCTTCCTGTTCACTAAATAAAATTACTAATAATATCCCTCCGGCGATCAAGTAAATAATCAAGGGATTAAAATCCTGTTTTAAAATTAAAAAAAGTACAATAAAATACATCCCGGCGATAATACATAACCACCCTAACTCGGCGAAGGCTTTTAGTTTGGGCAGCCGGCGGATAAAACTTTTTATACGTGCAATCCCCAGATGTACGGTGCCTAAAATAAAACAGAACTGCATTAAAATGGCACTTGTATCGCCATCTTTAAAACTATATATTTCTGGAATAATCATCCAGGACACTAAGGGACTCTCAGCTATTGTTTCAGAGCCGAACCAGGTCCCGGTAATTCCTCCCCATATAATAGTGACGATACTCATTACGAACATAAGGGCAAAGGGTTCTGCGGGTGCTTTTCTGGCCGCCAGACGGGCAATAAGGGTAAGCACAAAAAAAACCGCTCCATACCCTGCATCGCCTATGAGTATTCCGAAAAAGATGCTGAAAAAGAGTAAGAACCAAAAGCTGATATCATATTCACGGTATCCCGGAACCGTACCCAAAAAGTCAAATACCGGCTTTATTATCCGAATCCATTTGGTATTCTTTACGAGGGTGGGTACCGGATCGTGTTCTCCTGGATCTTCAATAAGCAGTGCCCAGCCATACTTTGCAGCAGCTTGTTTTAATTGAGAAATCTCAGGCAGGGGAGCGAATCCTGTAATATGGGAAAGCTGTCCCTCCTTCATCATGCTGGCATGCGCTTCCTCAAATTCTATTTTTTTCTCTATAGTGCTTAAAGCATGTATAAGGACGTCGTGATATTTACTTTTTTCTGTAAGCTTAA
>CAZEPL010000022.1:11470-43412 GCA_964514135.1 uncultured Spirochaetaceae bacterium
AGAATTTGCTCAAGCATAGATTTTAATTTATACTGCCGATCTTCTGCTTGGAGCAAATACTCCTCAATCCGTAAAATGTCCACGGCAACCTTCAGCGCAGAATCCGGGGTAGGTATTTTATGTTTTTTAGCCTTTTTTATCGCTTTGCCAAGGAACACCAAAGCCTTGTTTAATATCTCCTGTTTATCTTTAAGCTCTGCCAACTCTTCGGACTCTCCATGAGCCAGAGTACTTGCTTCAATATCAAGCAGACCGAGACGAGCCAAATGCTTTAAGGATTCCTGCTTTTCTTCATCCAGTATAACAAGTGTGATCTTCTTCATGGATACAATCATGATGCTTGGCTCCTCATGATTTTATTTTTTGAAATTTTACCCCTTACCACAGCTGCTATCTGTTGATCCCCCAAATAGATTTGGATCACACGTATGTTCTCCCGGGTATCCGGTATTTTTACCTTTTCAAAGAGATTTATGCGTTGGCTTGTTATACGCAGCTCTTCACCTAAAAGCAGTTTTTGAAAATGGAGTATATCCAATTCAAATTTTAATACCGACAGCTCCTTCACCACCTCAAGTGCTTTATCCACCCATAACGGAAGCGTAAAAAGATCATACCGTGTTTCTTCGAATAGAGCTCGAATAAAAACAGGGATATCAATCCCGGCCACATTATTGGTTTCCGTCTCAACGGTTTTTACTACTGCAAGCTGCTCCAACTGTACGGGCTCACCGAAAACAGCTATCCACTGGAGGAGTGCCTGATTTTGTTCTGCATAGAGCTTTTGCTTTTTCTCCAAGTAAGCTTCAATTTTACGCAGTTCCATCTGCAGCTGCTGCTTTTTTAGAATTAAGGTGGGCAGATAGCGCAAAAAACGCTTGAGCGCATCCTTCTGCTTTTTTAATTCAGTTTTACTTAGTTTGATCTTCGCCATCTGTGGTACTCAATTCTTGCTCGGGCCAAAATTGCTTAATAAGCTCAGTCCGCAGGCCCGTTTCCTCCGGTGTAAAACATTCCGCCAGAATTTGCCAGCCTCGGTCTAACGCATTCTCGAGCGTTATGTTCACGGACAGATCCATGAGTCCGCTTTCAAAACGATCACCATACTTAAGCAGTTTGTTGTCCCACTGGGACATACGAAAACCCATAGCCTTTTTTTCCAAAGTCTCCTGATAGAGAGCATAAAGTTTTATCATGCCATCCATAAGGGCACGATGGTCTTCCCGCGAATTTTTGTTTACCAACTGTTTAAGCCGTGAAAGTGAACCGAACGGCTCAATCCTTCCGTTACGCAAATAAAATTGACCTTCCGTAATATAGCCGGTATTATCCGGCACAGGATGTGTTACATCATCTCCGGGCATAGTAGTTACAGCCAGTATTGTTACCGAGCCCGCTCCTTCAAAATCCACTGCTTTTTCGTAGCGGGCCGCCAGCTGACTGTAGAGATCTCCGGGATAGCCTCTGTTTGAAGGAACCTGCTCCATGGTAATGGCTATTTCTTTAAGGGCATCGGCAAAATTTGTCATATCGGTCAGCAGTACCAGAACTCGCTTACCCTGCAAACCAAACTTTTCGGCTACAGCCAATGAAAGATCAGGTACCTGCAGGCATTCCACAACCGGGTCGGCTGCCGTATGAATAAAGAAAACAGCTCTGCTCATGGCACCGCCCTGCTCCAAGGTCTCTTTGAAAAAGAGATAATCATCGTACTTGAGCCCGCATCCTCCCAATATGATAATATCTACTTCCGCCTGCATGGCGATCCGGGCCAACAACTCGTTATAAGGTTCTCCGGATACCGAGAATATGGGAAGTTTCTGTGATTCAACCAAAGAATTAAACACATCTATCATGGGAATACCTGTGCGAATCATATTACGCGGAATGATGCGTTTGGCGGGATTTACGGAAGGTCCGCCAATCTCAATCATATTTTCTATGAGTTCAGGACCCTTATCGCGTGGTTTTCCCCCACCTGAAAATATACGGCCCAATAAATTTTCTGAAAAACTTACCCTCATAGGATTGCCTAAAAAACGCACTTCATCGCCGGTAGAGATTCCCCTGCTCCCTGAAAATACCTGCAGAGAAACCAGATCCTCACTCATCCGAATTACTTCTGCAAGAGATGTACCGTGAGCGGAATGAACATCCGCAAGTTCACCATACTTTATTCCGCTGGCCTTAACGGTAATTACATTCCCGACAATCTGTTCAATTTTGCTGTACACTTTACGCATTTCCCAACTCCTCTTTCTACATTTAAACAGCTGTTTTTAAGCAAACATCTTTTGTAAGCGCTCATCAACATCATCCGCTGTTTGCATACTCTTTTCAGTGACCATGGCAAGGAACTCCTTTTCAATCTTAAAAAAGCTTTCAGACTTCCACTCAGCTCCATTCCAGTCTAAAAACTTCTGCCGCAGCTGGTTAATAAAAGACCTGGCATCTTCATTATCGTTTAGCTTATAATCGGTAATCAATATTTTTAAGAGTATATCGAATACATAGCGCTGTCTTTCCGCAGTAGTTGCCGCATCCACGGGATCAAATGCATTCTGCTGCAGATAAACAGAATCAAAAAACTCACTTTTTAAATAGAGAATATAGTCCTCAAGGCTTGTGCCTTCTTCACCCACCACTTTCATCATCTGATTTACCTCATTACCGCGAAATAACAGTTGTCGTGCCCAGTCGGTCTTCCGCTTGTTCACCGGGCCACCGTATTTACTCCAACTCTCCAGAGGGTTAATAGCAGGATAACGCCTGGCGTCCGAACGCTCCCGCGATAATCCATGGAAGGCACCTACAACCTTTAAGGTACTCTGAGTAACCGGCTCTTCAAAATTTCCTCCGGCCGGGCTGACCGTCCCTCCGATTGTTACAGATCCTATGGATCCGTCTTTTAAGCGTACTACTCCGGCTCTTTCATAAAAACTGGCAATAACCGATTCCAGATATGCCGGAAAAGCCTCCTCCCCCGGAATTTCTTCCAAACGGCCGGACATCTCACGCATGGCCTGAGCCCAGCGTGAAGTAGAATCGGCAAGCAAAAGTACGGCGAGTCCCATCTGCCGGTAATATTCCGCAAGAGTTACACCGGTATACACAGAGGCCTCTCTGGCAGCTACAGGCATAGAGCTGGTGTTACAGATTATAATTGTCCGTTCCATAAGAGATTTTCCCGTACGCGGATCGAGAAGCTCCGGGAACTCTCTTAATGTTTCAACCACCTCTCCGGCTCTTTCGCCGCAGGCGGTAATCACTACGATATCAACTTCAGCATGCCGGCTGGTTATTTGCTGCAGCACGGTTTTACCTGCTCCAAAAGGTCCGGGAATACAGTATGTACCGCCCTTTGCTACCGGTACCAGGGTATCTACAATCCTGACTTTGGTAATAAGAGACTCGGTGGGCTTTAACCGTTGGGCATAGGCATCAATCGGGCGCTTTACAGGCCAGTTGAACACCATAGAAAGAGATATTTTATTGCCATGAGAATCCTTTATTTCCGCGATATTATCTCTTATACTGTATGTACCCTTTTTTGCTATGGAACTTACCGTATAAGTATCATACAGATTAAAAGGTACCATAATTCGGTGTTTAAAAATACCTTCCGGTATAGTACCCAAGATATCGGCCCGTTTAACGTTATCACCAACTTTTACCTGCGGGCTAAACTCGTATTTCAATTCTTTAGGTAAGGGAGACAAATACACACCCCGTTCTAAAAAAAAGCCGCACTGCTTTGCCAATCCGGGCAATGGATTCTGCAGACCGTCAAAAACCTGACCCAAAAGACCCGGTCCTAATTCAACGGTGAGAAGCTCACCTGTAAGAGCCACTTTATCACCGATACCGATACCATGGGTACGCTCAAAGACCTGCAGTTCTGCTCTATCACCGCGGATACGAATTACTTCGGATTTTAACTTTTTATCACCGACATAGACGTATCCGACCTCATTCATAATTGCATTACCATCATATGCCACAGAGATCATGTTGCCGTTAATACCGATTACTTTGCCAAACTTATTTGTCATATGCTTCTACTCCAGCTTTTAGTTCTTCAAATACCTGCTGATGAACAGCAGTATAGCTTTCTTTACCCGGTTCATCTTGAAAATGCGCCTTACGCTTAAGGAGTTGTAATTTAAGATAATAGATTACTATCTTTTGTATATCGAAAAAATGTCCGGCTTCCAACTCTTCCAAGTAATCCCAACGAGCTCTGTTTAAAAGTGCTTCTGCTTGTAAAGGAGAAGACTCCTCAAAGGCTCTTCTGGCAAGTATTCTCAACCTGATGATCTCGGGACCGGCCCTAAGGTACGGAACCGCATCTTGTTCCTTTTTAAAGGCCCTTAAACGCACAAGCTCGTTGCGCAGGGCAACTTCCCAAGCATGATATTGCTGATATACTTTAGCTTGAATTGATGCTTGACTCGGTATAAAAAAATCCGCCCCTTTTAAAAGCACATAATCAAGCGGTTTAAGCTGTCCGGAACAGAAATCTAAAAAATATTCCACAGTAATAGCTGCCGGTTTATCATAATAAAGCATGGGAAGAGAAGCCACAACATAGTAATAATTACTCAAGACTCACTCCACTTGTGCAAGGTTTTCTTTAAAAAGGCCTGCCAGTTGAGGATTTAAGTATTCGCTTAAGACCTCTGCTATACCTTCATCGGTTATATTGTAATAAGCTGTACCATCTTTTTCCATAATGCGAAAGCCGGCTTTAATTTCAGGGAGCGCTTTTATGACAACACCCTTTTTCATTGCGGAAGCACATTTGCTTAAAAGAAATTTTTCAAGCTTTTTTAGATCTTGCGGTGCCACCATGAGTATAATGTTATTAATCCCCTTTTTCAGCCACTCTTTTACAACTGCCAGAAGAATATCTTCCAATATTTTGTCTTTTAACGCTGATTGCACTTCTGCTTTCAACACCTTATCGAAGAGAGCTTGTATTTTTGCTTTTAAAGCAAGAATAAGATCCCGTGCTGCCTGCTGCAGTGCTTGATCGGCAGACTGTTTAAAAGAGGATATGTCTTTCTTGGCTTTTTCTATAAGCTGTTCTGACTCTTTTTTTGCTTGATCGGTAATTTTTTTTGCCTGTGTTAAAGCAGCAGTTCTTATTTCATCTGCTTCGGCCTCAGCCTGTTTAATACCTTTATTTTTTATTTTGTTAATTAATTCCTGCAGTTGTACTTCCATTTTTTCCTCTTTACTATTTAATTATTGGTCTAAGATTATTTTTAAAAGTAGCATTAATTTTACTATTAAAAATAATTTATGAAAGCATAAAATTCAAGTACTTATACGTGCCCCAAACTGAGATCACCGTGAATCTTATAAACATCTCCGTCTTTGGTGACATCAAGAATTTTATTGGGAAACTGTACATCCAGCTCCCGGTTCAGAATTTCTATAACATCTTTCTCAATCTGTTTACGCACATCCAACGGAACGTGAGAAAGGGTTGCCATACGAATTTCTACAACGTATCCCGCACCATGTTCGGAACCGAATCCCGCTGAAAAACTGGCCCCGATATTGAATAAGCCGTCATGTTCCTTATTTGAAGTGGAACCGCGCGGCGCGCGCGAAGGATGCAGCGGATAGAGCTTCCCATACTTATCCTCCAAAAAATCATCGATTTTATCAAATATTGCCTTAAGCCGAGTTTCCCACTGAATAAGGTTTGGATGTCTCATACTAATACTTAAAATAACATAGCAGGCTGTCTAAATCAATAACTACCGGGGAAAACAAGCAATCAGGGCTCTGTACATTTTGCGTAATTAATCACTTTTTTTAGTTTTCTGGCCACGAAACTTTCAATAGCCTGCGCGTAGCTGTGTTCTTCCAATTGATTTTTAAATTCCTTTTCAATATAGCTTGCCAGCTCTTCATAGGTTCGAAAGCGATCGAGATCGAGCTGTGCGGAAAATTTCAAAAAATTCTTAAGGCAGGCGATCTCATTTTTAAAAAGGGCGGTATTTTCCAGGTATACATAATTAGTAATCTCAGTCTTTTCCAACCGCTCTTTCTGCACTTTCATTAACATTTCTATATCTTTAATCAAATCTTCCAGTTCCGACTGCAATATACGAATAAACTTACGCTGAAATGTTTTCATCATTAAAGACCTAACGGATTGGCAGTACTCCCCGTTTCGTCTCCGTTTTTTTCTCCTTTTCCCTTAAGCAGGGCAAAACCGAAGACGGCCCCGCAAATACCTCCTAACAGATGAGCGGCTTCATTTATGTTATTTTCTGCGAACATATTAATGATTTCGCCAGTAAGGTAAATGAGTACAATTGCGATGAAAGTTAAAGGGATCTCGCCTGATTTTACATTTGTGATTGAAACAAGCAGAATGAGCATAAACACAATACCGCTCGCTCCCAAAGAAGGATTACTGAAAAATAACACATTAATAAGTCCTGAAACACCGGCTGTGACAATCATCATGAATAAGAGCTTGCCCGAACCGTACTTTTCTTCTGAAATCGGGCCGATTAACAGAATAAAGGTAAAATTCGCCAGTAAATGCATCCAGTTTGCATGCCCTAGTGCATGCGAAAACAGCTTATAAAAATCCAATGAAAGGAAATTGAATCCCACGGTATTACTGGGCACCATGAAATAACCGGCAACAAACTTATCCCCTAAGGTATCCATGCCGAGCCCTCCCTCACCCCCCAAGATCTGCCAGACCACCATTATTCCGGTACAGATCAGAGCATAGGTCAGAATAACAGGCGCATTATACCGTATTTTCATGATATTTCTCCTCTTCCTATCACCTTAGTCTCTGACAGGCCAAAAGTCAAGAACAAAGCTATTTGTTAGTGGGCAAAATGAGAATTGTTCTATTTGTTGTTTTTGGTTGCAAGAAAGAGCAGATAACTGCATGGAATGAGATTATTATCGAAAATTTCTTTGGCAGCTTTTTTTCCAACATAGCGAAAATGCCACGGTTCATGTTTGTAGCCGGTTAATAGTTCACTGCCTTCCGGATATGACATGACAAAACCGAACTTATAGGCATTTTTAGCCATCCAAATACCTGCTTCCGAGTTTCCAAAATCATTAAACACATCACCCTTTAGGTCTATGGCCGTCACATCAATTGTAGTACCCAATTGATGCTCACTGTGTCCGGGACGGGCCGAACAGCGGTCCGCTTCTTCTTCACCCAACGTATTTACCCAGTAGGTATATACTTGCTGCTGTGTGTTATATGAGCGGTAAGCAGAAAATACCATGAGCTTGTGGCCGTTACTTTCTGCGGCATCAAATAAAGCTTTAAGATCCTGGATAACAATCCGGCGTAATTTCATGGATTTATCACGAGCCCTGATGCCAAAGGAGATAATGTTTACCAAATCAGGCGGTTCATAATCCGCAGCAAGTGCATGATCACGATCCACTACCACCAGCAGTTGTTTTTCAATATCAGATAGAGAAGGAAGATCTTCTTCGTCATCTTGATTATTCACATATGTATTATATGTATTCTCGCTGTAATTCATATTATCAGTGTCTTTTACCGATCCCTTAGAGAAAAAGTATGATACCGCACCATAAAGCGCAAGAAACGGAATACTCACACAAATTAAACCTAATAGTAATCTTTTCATCTATCTCCCTATTAATAATACGGTTATTGAAAAACAACTATAAAGTAAAATATTCAGTATACCTGGTGCGGCGAACCACAATTTACCATCAGGAGAACTCTCTTTAAAATCCGCACCAGCACACAAATAACATTATTAAATATAACACATGAAATAGCAATATCTATACTATTTATTTGGAACAGAATAAAACTGTATTATTATTTATTATCCGGGGTCCGCTCCAATATAAAAAAGGTGATATCATCCGTAGATTCCGTATGATGCATATATTCAGTAATCTCTTTTTTAAGATCCGTTATCAACGCTTCTAATGGAGTTTTTTTATGGCTCTTAAGAAAATCCAGTAATCTCTCAAAAGTAAAATGCTCTTGTTTATGGTTCCGTACATCTACCAGCCCGTCGGAATACATAATGAGTCTTTCGCCGGGTTCAAAGGTAAATACGTACTCATCCAGCTCTATTTCAGGAAAGATACCTATAGCCGGTCCTCCCTCATCTATTTGTATGAGCTTACCGTCTTTTTTCTGCCAAAGAGGATAGGTATGACCGGCACGCGCCAGTCTTGTCTTTCCGGTTCGTACATTGACTACGCCATATATAATAGAGAAAAACGGATTTTCAGCAGTATTGAAGTAGAAACGCTTATTTAGTTCAGTTATTACTTCTTTAGGTGAAAGAATTTTTGTCCTTTCCTGTGTATCCTGCTTTTTTCCTTTGACTTTATGTGCCGGTACTTTTTTCTTCAATATCCCGCCGATTTCAATATTGGGAGTAAGTATACGGTGGAGCACAAGAGAAAAAAGAGCAGCTGAAAAACCATGACCCATTACATCCAATATATAAAATCCGACATGTGTATTATCTAAACTGCGAAAATTAAAGATATCTCCTGAACCAAAGGCACTGGGAAAAAAGTACCAATGCGAGCGAATTCCGTAAATAGTTTCGAGCTCTTCCGGAAGCAGACTCTTTTGAATGTTAACGGCTGTATTCAATTCCCTCTTTATAACTTCTTGAGATTTCTCCTGAATACTTCTATCCAACATAGTAATGATCACACCGATTATTTTCTGTTTTTCATTAACGAGCGGAGAAAGTGTAATGTTAACAGGCAAACGCTCTCCCTGTTTTATACTGAGCTCAAATCTATTGTGGAAGACCAGTTCTCCTTCGGACAACACTTTGGCAAAAGGAAGTATGAAGCGGCGCTCTTCGTCTGCCCTATCGTAAAGAGTAAAAATCTCGTTAAAGTCTTTACAGCTCACTTCATCGTAAGACCAACCTGTAAGTCGTTCAGCCACCGGGTTGAGCAAACGAATCGTACCCTGCTCATCAGTTACAATAACCGCTTCCCCCATACACTTTACAATGTGGGCATACCATTCCCAATTATGACGAACAGATTTTTCCTTTTCTGCTTTGGACAGCGCCATTTCTATGGTTGTATAAAGCGTACGTTCTGAGAAAGGTTTTATTAAAAAGCCATACGGTTCACTTTCCCGCGCCCGTGAGAGGATTTTTTCATCTGAATAAGCGGTTAAATATACAATAGGTATATGATATTCGGAGAAAATCTGCTGTGCTGTTTGAATACCATCTATAGCTCCTTTCAGCTGAATATCCATTAACACCAAATCCGGTTTGGCGGTAAGGAGGTTTTTCAGAGCATCTTCACCGGAATCAGCTGTATGTGAAACATGATATCCCATACTCTCAAGCTCTTCCTTGAGTTCCATTGCAACGAGGCCTTCATCTTCTACTACCATAATACTTGCTTTTGCCATTACAGATAACTCCGTTATAATTGTAAGAGCATAATACGGTTTTAAAAATGTATTCTAAGTAACAAGTGTACCATATGTTTCTATAAAATTCCATTTTTATTTTTAACTACCTCTCATTTAAAACAAAAAGGGTATGAGAGCTCTGCGCTTATGAGGATATTTTTTAAAGGTGCTTTTATACCATCTGTGGTGCGCAATTGCCCATCCCAGCCATTCAAGAATTTCACCCAGATAATTGGGACAGGATATCCAACGAAAGAGTCCGCCGAAAGGAATTTCATAACCGCTGTTTTTAGAATTGCGTAACGAATTGAGGATCTGATCCGCATGTACGTGGATGAGATATCCTGTAATAAAAAGAGCCAAACCAAATATAAAACGGAAATCTGCAAGCCACTGCTCAGAGTAAAGCGGAGCAATAAATATAAGTGCAACAGTATTACTTGCTTTATTACCCAGCACGAAGAGGACAATAATGCCAATCAGTGAAACCGGCTCGGTATGTGAGGGCCCCAGCCATTTTTCAGATACCTCCCATACGGAGCGGGGATAAAGCATAAAATTATAAAAATAATGAAAGCAAAACCCATCCAGCCGCTTAAAAAATAAAAGAACAAGGTCCCGTCTATAATAAAATTCATGTTACATACCATAATAGAGAACACCTTGCTCTGCAACACTAAATCTGCGCTTTCCATAAATTAAAAATTGATATTTGAATTCGGTTTACAGAGCACAATAATGTGCTATAATCATAATTGAAAGCACATTTCTTTGTGAGCGAGGTACTTTTATGAGTGATAATTCGAGCAAAAAAGAAAGAAGAGGAACACGAAGAATTCCTGCACAGGAACTTCCCGAATCATTAAAAACACTTTTTCTTCAATTCTCGGAAGGGGGGGAGTATCCCGTAAAAACCATAGATGCCAGTTCTAACGGAATAGCACTATTACTCAAGCTGCCGGTTTTTTCTATCAAAGATTTTAATATAACCTTAAAACCAAGAGATGAAAGCTTTGAAATCGTCGATGAACTTGTATATATTAAACCAATTAATGGTCAGTCATCCAGGGTGAGTATTAAATTTTCTCATTCTAATGACCTTTCAATATATAATACTCTGTTAACTAAGAATAGCTTTTAATCGTTTCTTATAATATTTTTAAATGAATTATTGAGTAAGGCAATTTACTCCTTAAATGACAAAGCTACTCCTAAAACAGATAACTAATATTTTTATATTTTGTAATGCCGAAAGAGATGTATAAAGCAAAAGGATTATCTATGGATATAAAGCAACAAGCTGTAAAACTCCATACTGAGCTCGAGGGTAAACTTACCATCACACCAAAAAAACGTATCCGCTCTCTGCGTGACCTCGCTCTGCTCTATACCCCGGGTGTAGGTGAGCCCTGCAAACTGATAGCGGAGCAGCCGGAGCTTGTTTTTCATTATACTTCCAAGTGGAATATGGTAGCCGTTGTAACGGATGGTAGCGCTGTATTGGGTTTGGGGAATATCGGTGCAGCAGCAGGCCTTCCTGTAATGGAGGGCAAAGCGGTACTCTTTAAAGAATTCGGCGGTGTGGATGCTTTTCCGATCTGTCTTGCGACTCAAGATGCTGCGGAAATTATACAAACCGTAGAATATATATCGCCAACTTTCGGCGGAATAAATCTGGAAGACATTTCCGCTCCCCGCTGTTTTAATATCGAAGAAAGTCTCAAAAAGCGTCTGCCCATACCCGTATTTCATGATGACCAGCACGGCACGGCAGTTGTTACCTTAGCCGCATTAATTAATGCTTTAAAAATAATCGATAAAAAAAAGGACCGTTTACGCATCGTAATAAACGGGGCCGGAAGCGCCGGTATCGCTATCGCTTACTTCCTTATGAACTGGGGAGTTACTGATATCATTATCTGTGATTCACACGGTATCATTTCCAAAAAGCGCAAAAATCTTAATCCGTTCAAAGTAAAGGCCGCCAAAAAAACAAATCCCGGTAATATTTCAGGGGAATTACACGATGCGTTAAAAGATAGCGATGTGTTTATCGGTGTATCCGGTCCCGGTTTATTGTCTGCAGATTCTATCAGGACCATGGCTAAAGATCCGATTGTCTGTGCCATGGCTAATCCTGATCCGGAGATTCTACCGGATGAAGCAAAGAAAGGCGGTGCCAAGGTCATAGCTACCGGTCGATCTGATTTTCCGAATCAGATCAATAATGTTCTCGCTTTTCCGGGTATCTTCCGCGGGGCATTAGATGTACGCGCCAAAGCTATTACAGAAGAAATGAAGATCGCAGCCGCTTATGCCATTGCGTCGATGGTAAGTCAAAAAGAATTATCAAAAGGGATAATCGTACCTTCGGCTTTAAACAAAGATGTAGGCAGAAAAGTGGCTTTAGCTACTGCCCTCAAAGCAATGGAACAGGGTGCTGCCGGTTTGAAGCTCACTAAGACTGAACTTATTACTAAGATAAACAAGCTGATTCCATAAAATACAGCGTCTTCCAAAAAGTCTCTCATTCTAATTGTCATACTTTAAACCTTGATTTTTCTGGATTTTGAGTAATAATTTATTATAGAAGACTTTTAAAAGCTCGGGGGCCGTTATGATAAACAGAATATTTTTACGTATTGCAATAAGTGTACTATTCCTGTCTTTATGTATAGCCGGTAATTATTCGGGTGACAACAGCAGCTGGACGGATGCTGATTATGAGATTTATGATTATGAAAGCTTCCCCACTCAGCCTGCGGTAAATGCACGAATCGATATGAATGATATCGATTATCCGCTACTTCATGCCGCTATTTTTTATGAAACGAACCGCCAAAGAGCAAAGTATGGCAAAAAGCAATTTTTACACTCACCCGCGCTTGAAAAGGCAGCTCAAGGCCATAGCATGGATATGGTTGCCTATAATTTTGATTCTCATACCAGCCCTGTAAAAGGAAAGGAAACCATGTCCAAACGATTGGCATTGGTTGGAATCCGTAATGCCTATAGTGGCGAGAACATTGCCTATACGTTTGGCATTGAATACCAGGCGGGCAAATCCGTATACACCCCTCCCCAGAACGGCGGGTACTGGAGCTATGAGTACAAAGGATATCCGATCGAAAACCATACTTATTTGGGAATAGCCAAAGAAGCGGTGAAGATGTGGATGAACTCCTCCGGCCACAGGGCGAATATATTAAATGCAAACTTTAAGTACCTTGGTGTGGGGGCTGCTCATTACCAGGATACCGGTTTTTATAACATGGATAACTTTAAATTGACCCAGAATTTCGCAAGCATAAAGGGTGAGTAAATATTGCTTTAAAAGGAATATATAGGAACCACAGATTTCACAGATTACACAGATTAAGATTTATTAATTCTTAATCTGTGTAATCTGTGTTACTCTTTTATCTATTCACGGTCATAGGCTGAACTAGTAAGCTGCACTTTCCCAACAAATATAAAAATTTATATCAAATCAAGTAACACATCTGCTTTACTTCAGTGTTTAACTAAATAAATATCCCATATTCATACAATTGAGCTTCTTGCAAAAATAATATTTTTGCAAGAAGTTCTTAAAATGGAAATTGCTAACTTATTATGGTATAAAGAATAAGTATTTTACTAACTTAATATATTTTGAGTTTTGCAATTTCCTCAATTGTTAACCATAAAAAATAGCATAAGGAGCTTATTAAAATTATGAAGATATTTTTATTATGCTTAAGCTTAATCTGCATATTCGGATTACTTCCTTTATATGCAGAACGGACATTAGAACAGGAGCAACTGGAAAATAACTATAATTCATGTTCCTATGCTCCCAAGCCCATTCATACTTCAGAAGATAGTTCTCAGATTAATCCGCTTTTAAGGTGGTTTAATTTGGGCGGTCCCTTTATGTACCTTATTTTAGCGCTCTCAATTTTAGCACTCGGAATTATTATTGAAAGGTCCATCGTATTTCGTAAAGAAAAACTCCATATCCTGCGAAAAACCGGCAATCAGGTAATAACTCTGTTGAAAAAAGAAAAAAGACTTAAAGGCACCATCAGCTATCTGGAAGGCATTAAATGTAATATCTGTACGATTCTTGCCCGCGGTTTGAAAATGAGCAATCACGGCATCGCACGAGTGGAAAAAACAATTGAAAGCCAGGCAAAGATAGAGGTTTCACTCCTGGAAAATAAACTCAATATCCTTTCTGCAATTGGTACCACAGCTCCCCTGCTCGGCTTTTTGGGTACGGTTGCAGGGATGATTAATGCGTTCCAAGAGATTTATAATGCCGATCAGGTGAACGCACGTATCGTAGCGGGGGGAATTCACGAAGCCCTGATAACTACCGAGTTCGGGCTTTTGATTGCCATTCCGGTCTTTTTTATTACCAATTACTTCTACCACCGTATCGATACCTTTGCTTCAGATATGGAAAGGATTTCGGAGGATATTATCAATCTTAAACTCACTCACAACATCAATAGCATAGAAGAAAATGTCTATGAAATTAATTAAAAGAAGATCCAGGTTTCGCGAAATTCCGGCAGCTTCTTTGCCTGACATCGCCTTTTTATTAATAATTTTTTTTATGGTTACCAGCGTGCTCCTCTTAAAACAAGGGCTTATTACCGTGCTCCCCAAAGCTTCAAGTCAGCCCCTGGTTTTGGAACGCAAAGACATACTGCGAATTGAATTGTTTTCCGATACGCGTGTTCTTATTGATGATGCTGAGTACACATTGCCCGAATTAGCTCACATTACAAAACAGATCTTAAACCAAAGAGCAAAGACAATTATGCTCCTGATTGATCCGCACTGTAAACACAAATATGTGGTTGGGGCAATTGGTCAGATACAGAGTTTGGGAATAAGTAGACTATCAATCAAGCAGCGAAAGGCAGCCGATGAAGATCATTAGTAAACCACGCCGCATCTATGCTATTCCCATGTCTTCCCTGGCGGATGTTGCTTTTTTACTTCTCATTTTCCTCATCCTTACCAGTGCGATTAATCTCAACGAGGAACAGGATATAACCATACCTGCTTCAGAACAGGCCCGGCCCATACAAAATGAGCACGCGTTTGAAATCACAGTAACCGAAGAAGGGACAATATATTATCAGGGCAGGGTATTAAACCAATGGGAACTACAGCATAGAACCTTACAGGAATTCTCAAGGTTTCCCCACACCGTTTTTTTCATTAAGGGTGACGAGAATACATGTTATGAAGAGATAGATCCGGTCATAAATATTTTAAAAAAGAATCATATTCAAAATGTGGTCATGATGGCCCAAAAACCAAAGACAAATCAATAAGCAGAGGAGGTTCATTCATGAAAAAGCATATGTTTATTCTTTTATTCTTATTAACCGCCATTACCGTGTTCTGCCTGGAAATTACGGTTCTGGATTACCAAAATAATCCGTTAGCCGATGCCAGTGTAGCTATTATCGAATTAAATATAGAACATTTTACGGACACACAGGGAAAAGCGGTATTTTCTGGTGTGCAGCCGGGAGAATATACCATTGTAGCCATACTGCCCGGCTACGAAAAACTAACACGCAATGTTTCCGTTACTAAAGGAGGAGAGAAGTTAGTCTTACAGCTGAATCCGCTCGTCATAGAAGTGCAGGAAACCACAATTACAGAAAAGCGGAATAAAGGTGAGGTAACGGCCCAGACTACTATTCGTGAAGAAGATATGGACAATTCAACACAGAGTGTTTTAAAGGATGTGGCAAGTATAGTCAAAACCATGCCCGGTGTATCTTCGAGCGGGGATTCATTTGATAATGATATGTTTATTCAGGGCGGCAGTCAGGATGAATGGGTGGCCAGAATGGACGGTGTGTATATCACTAATCCCAGCCGTTGGGGAGGACGAATTACTATGTTTAATCCCACAAATATAACGAGCCTCGACCTATATACTGCCGGCTATCCTGCCAAATTCGATCAGGGACTGGCCGGTATCCTCGACATCAGCATTAAACAGGGCAATACTTCCAGCTGGAGCGGTTTTGCCGACATGTCCGCAGCCTCGGCTGAGCTTATGCTTCAGGGTCCGTTAAGCGACAGCTCAAGCATATATTTCAATACACGCCGTACCTGGTACGATTTAATAATGCCTCTTGTATTGCCGGAAGAGGAAATGCAGGGCATTCAGTTCCCTTATCTCTGGGACGCTGTGTGTAAAATAAGTTATAATATTACGCCGCAGGATAGTCTCTATTTTTTAGGTTATGTTTCATACGAAGGCATGACCATGCGCATGGATATGGAGCTGGTGGGAGAAGATGAAGATGAAGGCAAGTTTACATATGAAATGCTGTATGCAATCGCCAGTGTACGTTATCTGCACAGCTTTAATGATAAAGATTATATGGAAAGTATTTTAGCCGTCGTACCTCAATTCGGACAGGGTGATTTTACAGAAAGCAGTACTGAAGGAAGTCATTGGGGATTCGGGGGCTCATACCTGGAGGTTTTTCAGTATTTCTATATCAACTCTTTACAGGGTCATCGAATTACTCTCGGAGCGGGCTGTTTAACGGGTTATTATGACGGCGGTTTCGAAAGCTGGTATTCTGCGTTTGATAATAACCAGAACTGGATCAGAATCGATCAAGGTACAGACTATGACAGTTTCATGCCTCTTTACGGAATTGTGAATCTGACGGACGACTGGGAGCTGCTTCCCCATTTGATCTTTCAGGTGGGCATTGTTGCCAACGGCTATCTCAATAATAACGAAATGAACATCATGCCGCGTGGCGGGATTAAATATGAACTAACTCCCGAATTGGATATTTTTGTGCGCGGGGGTATGTATAATCTCTATCCCTTTGATCTGTCCTATTTGGATAACGATTACGGCAATCCCGATCTGCAGAGCTCAAAAGCAGTACATGCTATAGGCGGTCTTGATTTTTCTAATGATGACTTCTTATTTCTTATCGAGGGCTTTTATAAATATTATTACGATCTGCCCATGTATGATATAGAACTCAACTATAATAATAACGGTATACGGCACACGGCCGGATTTGATGTTTATCTGCAAAAAAAGGCTCGGAAGGATGGTTGGATTAACGGTTGGATTTCATACACCTATGTATACGCCAGGGAAATGGTGAGCGACCGCACACCAGAAGCTGCCGGTGAAGAACCCTATGTAGAGCCTGTGGGAGAGTGGTATACACCGGGTTATTTAAGCGATCATACCCTCAGTGTTGTTCTAGAGCTTACCTATCGAAAAAACCAAGTCACCCCTATTTTCAATTGGCTGGACGGATGTAAGCTCTCTTTTGATTTCCGCTTGCTAAGCGGTAAACCGTATACACCGGCAACTGGTGTGGACATGGTTGATATCGGCGGTGGAGTGTTCCATCCAGACTTTCACTACGGCGATTATAACAGTGAATCCTTACCCCTCATATATAAGCTGGATATTAAAATAACCATGCCTTTTTCAATTTTTTCACTGCTCAACCTTTGCGGTCTGGATGTAACAAGCAGCAGCTATATCAGTTTTATAAATGTATTAAATAACAGGAATGTATATGAATATTATTATGATGTAGACCAGAGCAATAACCTGGTAAGAAAAGAAGTCAGAGATTTTCCCTTTATGATTTTAGGGGGTATGCGTGTGGAGTTTTAAGCTATAATGAAAATAAAACGCATTTTAAAGAGCTGTCTTACTAGTCATCTCATATACCTCACTATTTTTTTCTCAGGATTATTGCAGACGGGTTTTATCATCTTATACCCCCAGCAGCATCCGCCGGAGTCCGATCTTAATGCGGAGTACCGCGTGATTCAGCTTATCGACATAGATGACCGTACGGAACAGATACAGAATAGTGAGCATCCGGCTGAAGTACAAGAAATTGAACTGGCTGATGAAATAAAACAAAAACCGTCTCCCATTACAAAACTCGACGCATTACAAAAGGTACAAGCCGCTTCAGGGGGCACACCTCAATTTTATTCACAATTCGTGATTGATGAGCTCCCGTATATAAAAACGGAAGCAGCAAAAAAGTATCCGGCTCTGGCCAAAGAAAAAGGCAAAGAGGGACGTGTTGTATTGGAAATATATCTCGATGCGCAGGGCACAATAGTTGATATTCATATTATAGAAAATCCGGGTTACGGTTTTGCAGATGCGGCCCTTGAGTATATCCGTAACAGCGTATGGGAACCGGCAAAGCATCAAGGCAAAGCCGTAGCTGTGAGAATAAGAAAACCTCTCGCCTACACTTTGGACCAATGACTTATTATCATTTTTAGCTTAAATATATAATAAAAATTAACTTGTACGAAAAAACAATATCATTACAATTAATAATGAACCGCATTTAGATATAATATAATTTAAAGTATTGTGAATACATAACATATTTGCAGCTAGGAGTTATGATATGCGCGTTAAGCTTTTTATAGTGATCATCCTTATAACGATTTTAATTAACTGCAAAACCGCAGAAACAGCTCTCGGTGTGGGTGACAAAGTTACTGTAGAGATCGAGTCCTTTGCCCTGACGGATGCGGCTGTAGTTACAGACCCAAATGCCAGTGGCGGAAAAGTGGTTGAGATTATTCATATCACAAGCCGGCTGACAGGTGAGGTAAAACTGCCTGCCGGCAGATATCTGCTCACAGTATATGAAAACGCACCTGATAAAAGTACGGATGCAATCTATATCCAAATAAATAACATGACCCCCTTACGTACGTCAGCGGATATACACGGAGCCTATAAGCCTTGCGATAAGACCATTACCTTCTCGGTTACTGACCCGGAGATTCCTGTCTCTATTATTATTACACCTAGCGAAATACAAATGAGAGTAGATAAGCTGGAATTTGAAAGGCTGGAATAACCTGGAATTACAATATCCAAGGCTGCACGATCCACTCTACCTGCCAAGCAACATCAGTTTTCACCAAACAGACAATACCTGCATTATAAAATGTAATTGGTTGTGCAGTTTCATCTCCACAGAGTAACCGGGAAGCCAATTTACTTAAGAATGGCAGATGCCCGACAATTGCCAAGGGGCCGGCAGCGGTAGTTAATTCATGAACCAGCGGCTCCACAGGATCATGAGGTGTCATTCCCTCATATTGCCTGAGTATGTTTGTTTTATCCAACTCTGCGGCAAGCACTTGTGCCGTCTCTTTTGCTCTGAGTTTTGTACTATGACGTATTTCAGCAATTTCAGGTTTCAGTGCGGCAAAAAAAGCGGCTGTTTTACGAATTGAATTCTTTCCTTCCTGAGTTAATCCTCGATTCGGATCTTCTTGTTTTGATTTTGCCTGTGCGTGTTGTATCAGATAGAGTTTCATATTATTGCTCTCCTTTTAGGTTTTTAACTACTAAAAACATAACAGCAGTCTTCCAATCCACTACCGTACCTGCAATCTCCTGAATTATGAAATCTTTTACTTTGAGAACATCCTCTTGCGGCAGCAATTCATGCAAGACCCGTCCATAACCGTTATGCACCTGATCGTGCTCAAACCATTTCTCAATAATCTCTTCATTTACCGCTCTTTTTTCAATATATGTTTTAAGCTCACTCCAGACAACTGTAAACTCATGCTGCTTACATAACTGCAAAAGACTGCGGTCATCCCAATTAAGCAATGGATTGTCCTTATCCGTGTAAATCTGCGCTTCGGCTTCCGCTACATGTTCAGCTAAAGATCTGCTCAAGCGTTTAAAATTTACCACCTGCGAAAGGCGGCTGCCCTTTGCAGGAATAACTTCCGCTAATCCCAGATATCCGTCGGGTTTGCATAATAGCTTTATTTTCTGCAATGCTTTACTTTTATCATTTATTCTAGTTACCGCATTTCTTCCCACAATAACATCGAAATTAATATCCTTAAAAACCACAGCCCGCTTTGCTTGATCATAGGACTCAAGCGATTCCATGATAAAAACAGGTCTTTCAATCTCAGGCATCTGTCCGGCAAAATGAGTGAGTATTTCATAATCAGCTTGTTTTAAAGTCATACCGTATACACAGCCTTCAGGAACTCTCCTCACAGCCTCCCAGAGTAGAATTCCGCCGCCCGCATTTAAATCGAGTATACAGTGGTGCCGTTCGATTGGTATATGTGAAAAGAGCAGTTCCCGAATGTCAGACAGAGTATTGTCGGACTTTTCCAGTATACGTTTCAGCCAGATCTCCCGCTGTTTTAAAGACGGTGAAAAGGTGAGAACTTCCGGAAGCGGTTCTCCTAACATTGCTTCAAGCTGTGCTTCTCTTTTCTTTAATACACGGTTTCTTAGTTGCTCTTCATAACCCAGCTTACCGGGTTGATAAAACATCCTTCCCTGCAGATTTTTGGGAAGATACTGTTGAGCAACCCAGTGATCACGAAACGCATGGGGATAAAGATAGCCTTCACCATGACCGAAACCTTTGCTGTCCCTGCTTGCATCTTTAAGATGAGTCGGTACTTTAGACTGCTCTTCGTTCTCCACACAGGCCAAGGCATCGAAAAATCCCATAACCGAATTGGATTTGGGGGCTGTAGCCAGATAAAGAGCTGCAATGGCCAGGTGATACCTGCCTTCCGGCAGTCCAATCCGCTCAAAGGCCCGGACAGCTGCTTCGACAAAGATAAGAGCCTGCGGATCCGCGAGACCCACGTCTTCGCCTGCGAAAATCAGCATCCGCCTAAAAATAAATTTGGGATCCTCCCCCGCATATACCATCTTGGCCAGCCAGTAAAAGGAAGCATCCGCATCCGAACCGCGCAATGATTTAATAAAAGCACTTATGGTATCGAAATGGTAATCGCCCTCCTTGTCATAAAGCACTACCTTTTTTTGAATACTCTCTTCGGCAATCTGTAATGTCACATGGATTGAAACACCTGCCGGAGGAGGGAAAACTTTTGGGGTTGTTTCTACAGCCAGCTCGATAGCATTCAAAAGGCTTCGTGCGTCACCTGCCGCAATATGAGCCATATGAGTTAAAGCATCATCATCAACCCTAATTTTATAATTACCGTAACCTCTTTCTTTATCCGCTAAAGCAAGTTCTGCTATTCTTTTAAGATCCGAAAATGTCAGAGTCAGCAGCTGAAAAATGCGGCTTCTACTTACTAATGCGCTGTTCACTTCAAAGTAAGGATTCTGAGTAGTGGCACCGATAAAAATCACCGTACCCTGTTCTACCCACGGTAAAAGGGCGTCCTGTTGAGCTTTATTCCAGCGGTGCACTTCGTCTACGAATAAAATCGTACGCTTATCATACAGGCTGCGCTCATTCTTGGCCTCGGCTATTACCTCACGCAGTTCTTTTACTCCGCAGAGTACCGCATTCATAGTACGAAAACGGCTGGTGGTGGTGGTGGCTATCACCTTGGCCAGCGTTGTTTTTCCGGTACCCGGCGGTCCGTAAAAAATGAGCGAAGAAAGCTGATCCGCCTGAATCGCTCGCCGTAACAGCCGTCCCTGCCCCACAATGTGTTCCTGCCCGCAGAACTCATCCAGGGTACGCGGGCGCATACGGTAAGCCAGGGGCTCGAATTTATTTTGTGAGGCAGCTTCGAAAAGTTCCATATGTTAGTCATTAAGTATAATAAAATTAACCTCGAAGGTCACCAGGGATTATTTAAAAAGTCTCTTGGAGAGACAAATTGTGTAAAAATTAAAATATCTCTCACGGAGTTCACAGAGGACACAAAGATATTAATTCATATATTAAGAGAGCTTCTTGCAAAAATATTATTTTTGCAAGAAGCTCCAATAATAAAGGCGATCCGCAGTCTGGTTAAAAAACCTTCGGCAATTTAAGTGACATACAATTTTTCGGCCAGTGTTTGTTGGATTGTATCATATATAAAGGGGAAAAAATAATATCCAAATGTTGTAAATATTAAAAAGAACAGAAAAACTAATAAGATCCCGCGTCTGAGTTCATAGACATGTTCCCAAAAGGTCATTTCTTTGGATTTATTTTTCATTTTTTAGTAATTTTCTGGTCTTATTTATGCTTGGTCATCTTTATTAGTTGTATCCTGGTCTTCTTCCTTTGCTTCTTTAACTGCCTTTTTAAATTCCTTTAACCCCTCACCCAAGGATTTGGCAATCTTAGGAATCTGGGTAGCTCCGAAGATAATAATTAAAACTCCGCCAAAAATAAGAACTTCACCTAATCCGATCATTATTTCTATGCTCATAGTGTTTAATAGTATAATTTAATACTAATTGATTCATTATAGGAAATAGATTTTCACTATACAAAAATCTATTATTAATGTTTTCAACTGCTTCTTAGAGTGTTCCATTACTAGCAATGCCAACAAATACCATTCACAGCCAAACAACAGCAAGCAGGCTTATAACCTAAACATTAAGATACATCTGGTGATCTATGTTACTTGGCTGCACATAATAATTAACTGCTTCTTCAACAGGATCAGGGGAACGGTATTCACAGCGGGTCGCTTTGGGATTGCCGTGCGGTAGCCTGATTAAAGCAGATCTGTTTTTACGGCCCCAGGCAATTTTAGTGGGAGCCTCCCAGCCGGGAACCAGCCGCTTATAGCTGTTGCAGATCGTATTTGTAATGGCAGTCAGCGCCGGAGCATGTTTTAAAAGACCGGCTACAAAATACTTGGCAATATCGGATAATTCCTGCTTATCCTGGTCATAGAAAAGATTAACCTTTTCACCTTGAGAAGTGATCATGCTCAAGTTGATGTGGCAATGCATACCGCTGCCGTTCATGCCGAAAAAGGGCTTGGGCATAAAGGTTACCTTTAGTTCATATTTTTCAGCATAATTTTTAATAATATCTTTTAAGGTTACTGTGGAATCCGCTATATCAAGGGCCTCTCCGTAGCGGAAATCAAATTCATACTGGGAAGGCGCCACATGGTACTGAAATTGTTGATCTTTTATATCCATTAGTGCGCTTAAAGAATCAGGAATGGATTTAATATTTGTTTTAAGAAGCTGGCGGGTGTCGCCCACAAAGGGCTGCATGGCATCCTTTGTTACTGCTGGGGAATAGACATCACAGATAACCCGTGAAATATCACGGGCCCAGGGCAGGATGTGAAAGGTCTGGGGGTCAGGGATAATCACAAGGTCTGATTCTTCAATGGGAACTCCATAGCCATGGATCGAAGAACCGTCTATGCCATAGCCTTCCAGGTAGACCTTGCCCTCCGTAAATTCCGGGAATGACACGGTTTTAAATTTAATATTCCCGAAGATGTCGATAAATTGGAGGTCGATGGCTTTAATGTTTTTTTTATTAGCATCCATTAGTTTTTCTTCAAATGCTTTTGCGTTCATTAAATCCTTCCTTTGATTGGTTTGGTACATAATACGGGAGAAAATGCCCGCAGATCAAGCAGTGAATGTGGCTGTTTAATAATCTCAAATAAATATACTGTTTAAGAAATTGAGCTTATTAAATTGACTATAGTCATTGCATTAAAATCCTGATATTCTTATTCCTTACTGAAAACCTATTAAATTGGTGTAGTTGGAGAACATGAGTATATGCCTATAACGATTAACAGAAAAGATGTCAGTTTTAAACCAAATCCTGAAAGAGTAATATGCAGGCTGCACCTGCCGGGCGAAGAGCCAAGGGCCTTAAAGATTATTCAAAAAATACTGGATCTGTCCGACGAAGACGTCACTATTACTCTGAGCAATGTCTTAAGGGATTTTTCAAAGCGCCATCGCAATATTTCTAAAATATTTGAAATGAATTTTAATAAAATCATACAGATTTTAGATGATATGAATTTTAAAGCAAATGCGCCTCATTTACTGGAGAGTTATCAAAAAATCCGCAACAATCTCCAAGAACTAAAAAGTGCGGCATCACCGGAACAAAGAATGCGCAAACTTTTAATCGGTTCATTCTTTACCATGGAATACTCTATAGAATCTGCCGCGTTTTTTAATCCATCTATTGTTGAAGATACCAATCAAACCGGACTGCTTGAAAAGGGCCAAAAAAGAGTAATATTAAGTTTCCGCGCTACCGGCGAAGGCCATATATCATCAATTGTGTTTAGAGAAGCTATTATCGATAAAGAAAATAATATAAAGCTTAAATCAACCAGCCGGCTGGTTGATGTTCCGGAGGTTATTAAACGGTATGTTTATAAAAAAGAGATTTTTTTAAAGCAGCTTGATGAGATGAATCTTTACAAGGACGCGGTTGGCAAGGTGAAAGAAGAAACAGAACAAATTATAAATAATGCCATTGCAATGATAATGAACAGGCTGGATGAATCTTTTGTATATGGAGAACTACAGGATAGTATTGACAAAGCCTTAAAAAATCCAGATTTAACCATTTATGGAAAAGGGGTAATTGATGCCATAAACTGGTTGGCCAGTTCACATTATGAGATTGAGTTTTCGCTGGACACAGCAATTTCAGAACGTGTCATATTCCCCATTTCTTACCGAGAAAGAAATGGAATCGAAGATGCCAGATTTGTTAAATTTACCAATGATGATGGCAGCAATATTTACTATGGTACCTATACTGCCTATGACGGATATACAATCCTTCCAAAACTAATTCGAACCAAAGATTTTGTACATTTTAAGGTTATGCCGTTAAACGGACCCTATGCTCAAAACAAGGGTATGGCGCTTTTTCCTAGAAAAATCAAGGGACAATATGTTATGTTTTCACGATATGACGGTGTAAATAATTATATTATGTATTCTGATAACATAAATCTGTGGCAGAATGCCTATAAAATTAAAAGCCCGATTCAGCCCTGGGGTTATATTCAAACCGGCAACTGCGGATCGCCTGTTGAAACAGAAAAGGGCTGGCTTATGCTGACCCATGGGGTGGGCCCCATGCGAAAGTATTGTATCGGCGCAGTTCTGCTGGATTTGAATGATCCGACTAAGGTTTTAGGTTATTTAAAAGATCCGCTATTGGTTCCAAACGAGGAAGAACGGGAAGGATATGTGCCTAATGTTGTCTACTCCTGCGGCTCGATTATGCATAACGACGAATTAATTCTGCCATACGGGATATCTGATACTTCTGCTACCATAGCCACAGTACCGATGCATGAATTACTGGAAGAATTGATGAATTCAAAGCATTAAATATAGGTAATATCTGTGAATGGAGAGAAAAATGCTGCCGTTATAGTTGCTCATCCTGATGATGAAATACTCTGGGCCGGTGGTTTTATAATGATGAATCCGGATTACAAGTGGCATGTTGTTCCCCTGTGTAGAGGTGACGATCCGGACCGGGCCCCCAGGTTTTATCAGGTTATGAAACACATCAAGGCTACCGGTAAAATGGGTATGCTGGATGATAGTCCGGAACTAAAGCCATTGAATAAGCGGCATATCAAACAGACGATTTTTTCATTATTGCCTGATATGGAATTTGATCTCATTATCAGCCATAATCCTCAAGGGGAATATACCAGACATCTTAGACACGAAGAAATAGGAAAAGAAGTTATTAATTTATGGCGGCACAAAAAATTATGTTCCAAAGAATTATGGTTATTTGCCTATGAAGATGGTAATAAGGCTTACCTGCCAAAAGCTGTCAGCAATGCGCATAAAATTCTCAAAATTCCACAGAAAATATGGCAGGCAAAATATAATATTATTACAGAAATATACGGATTTGCTAAAGACAGTTTTGAGGCCCGCTCAACACCTGTGGTAGAGGCATTTTGGTGTGTTGATAAATCCAAGGAGTTTAAGATATGAAAGTATTGGTAATGTATGATTATCCGGCGTCTCCCACCGGATTATCCACACAAGGGGATCTGTTATATAGAGGATTAAAGGAAATAGGTGTTGATGTGTTCCCTGTTAATTATACATCTACACAGGAGAAGGAGTGGTACTATCATTGGTTTAAACCTGATCTAGCGGTAGGTATCGGGTTCTGGGGTAATATACCTGAATTGGTCCTTCATCCTCAACAGCATGGTGTTAAAGCATTGCCATGGTTAGTTGCTGATGGTTATATTGCCAATTATCAGGAAATTTTAAATTCACTGCCTTTAATTATAGTTCCTTCAAACTGGGTAAAGGAAATTTATCAGCGGGATGGTATAGATAAACCGGAAATAGATATTTTACCGGTAGGTATCGACACGGATGCTTTTACGCCAATGGAAAAAAATGATCCCAAAATTTCTGCGCTTCGCGATGCAATCGGGGTAGCTGAAAACGAAATCATGATTTTGACTGCCGGCGGCGATGCTGCTTCTAAGGGCGCCCAGGAAGTTATGCAGGCCCTGGCCATGATCAATCAAGAGGCGCCATCCTGGAAATATATCTGTAAAGTGTATCCCTCATTGCGTACTGAAAGACAAAATCCGGATGATCTTAAGTTAGCCCAACAGTTGGGCATACAGCATAGTGTTACTTACAATACAACAATTGCTTCACGAAACTTTATGCCCTATTTGTTAAATGCCTGCGATATTTATGCCGCACCCTCCCGAATAGAAGGGTTTGGGATGATCCAGGTGGAAGCCGGCGCATGTGAAAAACCGGTAATCGGCATAAAAGCTATGGCTATGCTGGATACACTGGTTCATGAGGAAACAGCGTTGCTTGCCAATGTCGCCTCAGAAATTTACATTAAAGAGGCTTCGATGGGTAAACATGCCGGATTTGAATTCCAGCAAAAAGTAGTATTTCCTTCACCAAGAATTGTAGATTACAGGGCCAGTATTTATGATATAGCCGACTACCTGCTGAGTTTAATGAATAAACCCGAATTGCGTGAGAAACTTGGGTTAGCTGCCCGCAAACGGGTCGTGGAAAAATATGATTATCGGGTTGTAGCTAAAAATTTCGTTAAGATTGTTCAGCAAAAATTAGGGATAAAATAAAAAATGATAAACGATGATATAAAACAAGCCAGAGACGCTGCTGTAAAAGTTCTGCTTCATAATAAAAAAGGGCCGCATAAAGGTTTACCCCGTACTGCCGGCTGGGGATATCCGGAACCATATACCCGCGATCTTATGCTGTCCATACTGGGAATAGCACATTGTAATAACAAGGAATTGATAAATGCCTGGCAAAAAACTTTTAAAAGCCTGGCAGACAATCAAACCAGATTGGGACATATACCCTCTTTAGCACATGATTCTGAAGAAAGGGGTGCCAGCGATACCACGCCTTTATTTTTAATGGCTGTAGCTGTCTATAGAAAGATATCCGGCAAAAAAAACTTTTTAGCTAAAGCTGTTAAAAAGGCCCTCACCTGGATGGAATATCAATCACCATCGGACCGAGTACTTGTGGGACAATTACCAACCAGTGATTGGCGTGATGAACAATGGGTGCTTGGCTTCGGCTTATATGTAAATACTATTGTTTATAGTTATTTGCGTTTGTACGGTTTACACGATAAAGCGGAATCTTTAAAAAAAATGATGTTTCACTTATCCATAAAAGAAGAGGATAAAACCCGAACCAGGATTGAGGGATTTAAGCTAAAGAATAAACCATACTATGCTCTCTGGTCATATAAAATATATAATAGTGAAAGGTTTGATTTACTGGGAAACAGTCTTGCCATTCTTACAGGTATTGCTTCTCCGGACAGAGCGGAAAAAATCATCGCCTGGATTGAAAATGAGTGTAAAAAAATGCAGGGGCTTGGGGAACTGGCCATTGGCATGCCTCCCAACTTTTTTCCTTACATCAAGCCGGAAGATCCTGATTGGCGTCCACGCTATAAATCTTTTAACAAACCCGGTGAATACCATAATGGCGGTATCTGGCCGTTTATCTGCGGATTTTACATCGCTGCTTTAGTTGCCGCTAAAAAATATAAGCTGGCTGAAGAAAAGCTTTTTTTCCTAACCGATTTAGTAAAATTAACTAAAACAACAAAAGAAAAGTATGGTTTTAACGAATGGATCAAAGCCCAGGACAGTACTCCGCATGGTAATGACTGGCAGACCTGGTCAGCTGCCATGTATCTGTATGCTGTTGTTTGTGTTGAAAAAAAATGTACACCATTTTTTGATGAAATAAGGGAAAATCGCTAGATTTAAATAATAAATCCCCGCCGCAGCACAGGTTCTTTATAATAATATTTGCTTATAGATTTTAAAGTATTCTGCAATCATCGTATCCATGCTGAACTTGCTTTGTGCCCACTCCCGGCAGTACGGGCGATTAATATGTTTTATTTCAGGTAAAACAGCTGCTGCTTCTTCAATATTGTTTACCAGAAATCCGGTTTTTTGATGGATTATTAATTCAGGCATGGCTCCTTTATTAAACGCGATCACCGGCGTACCGCAAAACATGGCTTCGGCAACACTCAAACCAAAGGGTTCGGCAAAATTAATTGGATGAAGCAGGGCATAAGCTCCGCCCAGCAGTTTATCCCGTGCTTTAGCCTCTGAAGGTCCTTTAAAAATTATATCTTCATCATTTAAAAAGGGTTCGACCTTTTCTTTAAAATAATTTTGATCCTGGATGATCCCGGATATAATTAATTGCATGCCCGCTGCCTGGGCAATTTTTATGGCTTCGTAAGTGCCCTTGTCATGATGGATTCTGCTAAAATACAACAGGTAATCGCTTGGGTTTTCGTTTAAGGTAAAATCTTCGGATTTAATGCCATTGTAAACAGTGGCAATATATTTTAGTTCCGGCGAGCGGTCTGCGTTACTAATCGAGACATAATAACCAGTATCATTATATTTTTTAAAAACAGGAATAATTTTAGGCGAAGAAAAACCATGAATGGTTGTAAGCATGGGCGTCTTTATTAAACGTGAATAGGTAAGCGGCAGAAAATCATAATTATTATGAATAATATCAAACTTATCGGCCTGTTCCATCATATAGCCAATGTGCAGGCACTCCCATACCTTGGGATCCAGGCTTTGATCCTCTTCATAGGGCGCCTTGGCAATATATTCCAGTTTTCCGCCGGTATGCGAATTACCGGATGCAAAAAGGGTTACCTCATGGCCAAGGCCGACCATGCCTTCGGCAATATTTGAGGCGATCTGTTCCCAGGGGCCGTAGTGCCGGGGAGGTGTTCTCCAGGCGATCGGAGCTAACACTGCTATTTTCATATTATAAAGCGCTCCTGGAATTTTGCAAACAGATATTCACAAGCGCCTCTATTTCCGCAGTTCCCACGCACATTACTTTATCTGCTCCTCCCCAATAAATTTTTACGGTGCCGTCCGGCTCAGGAACCGCGCCGCAGCTGAAAACTACATTATGAACATAACCGGTAATCTCGTATACTTCTTCCGGCTGTAAAATCCAGTTATCGCCTACCCCGATAATCCTGGACGGATCCTTTAAATCGTGTAAGGCCACACCCAATCGGTAGACACAGCCGTCCATGGTGGGGAAGACACCGTGGTAAATAGAGAGCCAGCCTTTTCCGGTTTTAAAGGGGGGCGCGCCCGGCCCAATCTTCATCTCGTCCCAATGGTATTGAACTGGTTTCATGATTAGCTTTGATTCGCCCCAGAATCTTAGATCCGGTGAAAAGGAAATCCAGATTGACCAGGGACAAATTTCAGAATGAGGCCTGTCCAACCTCGCGTAAAGGTTATTGAATTTTTCAGGAAAGATAACTACATTCCGATAATCTGCTTCGGTTATTAAAGAAAAGCGTTCTATTTTTTTAAAATCTTTAGTTTTTGCCAGCCCGATCCGCACACCAAATCTGGAATATGCGCTGTAGGTTATTAAATATTCTCCGTCAATAAAAGTAATGCGGGGATCCTCAACGCCGTACTCTTCATATATGCCAAAAACACCGTCTGAGGCTGGTATCATAAAAGGTTCTTTGGAAACTTTGAAATTAAATCCATCCAAACTTTCCGCGAGACCTAAAATGGAACGTCCGTTATTCAAATGCGACCGGAATATCATCATATATTTATCCTGATATTTACATACACCGGCATTGTGGACAGTTGCTACCGGATACGGAATATCATCGGCAGTTAGGATCGGATTTTTTTCATAGCGCTTGACAATGGGCATTTTAAAATCTCCTTTAATAGTACAGTTCATACTGTGTTATATTTTAAATATTCTCATGTATCAGCAGAACTGTTAAATGAGCGATATGGTAGGCGATGGTACTTTCGGCGCCCTGATTATTATTTACGCCATGACGCTCCAGGCCGTCACAGCAGCCATGCGTTTCAAAATCATATAAAGGAATACCAAACTCATTTTCACCCAAAAACCACATAAAAGCCGAAGATTTATAATGCGCGTACTCAGGATCACCGGTAATGTAATAGGCTTGATAATACATCAGAACCATGGCCATGGCATCGATCGCCTGCTGAGCATACTGGGAAGGCTCGCCGCCTTTTTTATACCAGTCATCACTGCCTACCGGCGAAAGGTAATTCTTTTTAAAGGTGATTTTTGTCAAGAAGTCCATGGCCTCTTTTGCAACAGTCAGTGATTTATGATCTTCAGTTATTTCATGGGAGTGCAGCAGGGCCAGCGGAATAATACCATTAGCATAGGTAACAACTGGTTCAAACCACAACCAATCGGTATCTTTGTTATTGTCATACATTGTAATAGTTTTGGCAGTAAGCTCTTTTAATATTTGAAGCATACTGGAATCTGTGGGAGCATGGCGCAGATAATGCGATATTCCAATTATGGTATAGGCAATACCGCGCAGAGTCGCTAATTTTTGAAAGCGAGGAATGGCTTTTAAAAAAATATCCAGTCCTATTTGAAAGTAAGCATCATTCGGTGTAAAGCGAATAAGATAACCTATGGCCCAGATTGTTCTACCAAAACTGTCTTCAGACCCAATCTCATCCAGAAATTCTCTCCTGTAGCTTAACACATTTCTAAAGGTACCATCATCATTTTGCATATAGTAGATAAAACCCAAGTACCTGTGGATAAGCTCAAGCGCGTCCTCCAATCCTTTTTGCCGGTAAGCCATGATACACAGTAACAAAGCACGGGCATTATCATCCAGGCAGTAACCATGCTTAAAATCAGGCACAGTATATTTGGCATGCTGCAGAATCCCGGTATCATCGGTTAATTTTTTAATATAGGTCAGATGAAAATCAGGCAAGGCCAGGGGACTAATGATTTTTTCAACTTCTGGATGAGGGCCTTGCCATGTTTTGTACGCTTCGGAAAGCAGATCAACATACTGGTTGCCAATCTCGGACCATCTCATTTTTTTACCATAGTTGTAAGCATTAATTCTCATCTTATTCAATCCATCCGGTTTGCTTAGTAACTCATTTACAACTTCAGCCAATTCATGTGAATCACCAAAATTGAATAACCGGCCTCGGCCGTCTGCTAAAAGTTCCTGGGCGTGCCAGAATCTTGTTGAAACCACCGCCGCCCCGGACCCGACTGCATACGAAAGTGTCCCGGATGTTATCTGAGCTTTATTTAGATTAGGAATCACATAAATATCAGCTGCATTAAGATAGCTCAACAGTTCTTCGTTAGTGGCAAAGCGGTTAAAAAAAACCACATTGTCTATCAGATTATTCTTTTTCACAAGTGAGATTAAATAATTTCGGTATTCCTCGCCTGAGGCCCTGACAACCGATGGATGAGTATTACCCATTACAATATACAAAACTTCAGGATGCTTGCGTACAATTAAGGGCAGCGCATTAATAACTGTTTCGATTCCCTTATCTCTGCTTAATAGCCCGAAGGTAAAAAGTGATTTTTTACCTACAAGATTTAATTTTTTTTTAAAACTAGCCTTATCCCTAAAATCAAAATCAGGAACACCATGTTCAATAATCTTGATCTTGTCCTTTTTAATGCCGTAACTGTCAATTAGAAAATCAACTGCCCGTCTGCTCATGACAACTAATTTTTCAGCCCTTTTATCAATTTCCTGGATAATCGCCTTGGCGTTATAGGATGGATTTTTTAAAACAGTATGCAGAACAGCAACAATCGGTTTCTTTAATCTGCGGATCATAGGAAGCAGATATATACCATTTTTACCGCCGTATATACCATATTCATGCTGCAGAATGCAGACATCCGCATCGCTAAAATTAATTAATCTAGCTGTTTCTAAATAATCTTTCTGGTGAGCCTCTCTAATTTGATATTTGACTATCGGAGGATAATCATAGGTATTATTGTGGTCGTTCATGGCAACCACATCTACTTCGGTCTGCAAATTTCGCTTTTTGTTTTTGGTAATCAAAGACTCAACTAAATCTCTGGTAAATGTGGCAATCCCGCATTGACGGGGAACATAATTTCCAATGCACGCAATTTTTATTTTCTTCATAACCTAATTTTATTTATTAATTCAATTAATTCAAAGGGTTTTATCAATATAAAAGTTGTTTTCTTTAACAATAGTGGAAAAAGTGTTTATGCTTCGGTAGAGCTCTTATGGATATAGCCTGGGAAATGATAGGAATTGTTATAGCCCCTGTCGT
>CAZEPL010000023.1:0-42364 GCA_964514135.1 uncultured Spirochaetaceae bacterium
CTTAATATATTTTGAGTTTTGCAATTTCCTCCAACAATTTTCAATTTGTTCCTTTTTTCTTGACAACCCGGGTTTAAAAATATTTAGATTTAGTAAAATAATCCCTGGTAACTAAAATGAAATTAAATTATTCTTATGAATAGAAGCCTATGGAAACATTTACACTGGTAAGACCGGAACATCTTAATCATCACGGCTATCTGTTTGGAGGTCAGCTTTTAAAGTGGGTGGATGAGTTTGCCTGGCTGGTAGCGGCCCGCGATTATCCGAACGAGATGCTGGTAACACGTGCCATGGACAGTATCGAGTTTAAAACCAAGGTGCAGAACGGTTCTATTCTGCGTTTTCAGGCTCTTCCGCAGCGAAAGGGATCTACTTCGATTACGTATAGTGTCAATGTGTATGCTGGCGCACCGCGGAAACACAAAGAAGAACACGTGTTTTCCACAAATATAACTTTCGTATGCATAGACGGTAAAGGCCGTAAGAAGGTACTGCCTTTTAAAGACAGGTTAAGATCGGAGATTACAAACAGTAATAGCTGAAATAGTAAAAAAGTAGGATAAATTATATGCGTAAAGATGTTGACAGATTTAAAAGGATGATATATTTTCACGCTGCACCACGAAGAAAGATGTATTGCTATGCAGGGTAATATTTTAATTCTCGATAACACAACCGTAATTCGCAGCCCCTGGAAAAAAATGCTCAACTCACGTTATGACATTGCAGAGGCCATGGGAGGATTCGAAGCTGTAAGAAAGCTAAAAACCGATTCTTTTGATGCTGTGATAGTAAACATTTCGCTTAAACAGATAAAAGGTGTTGAAGCCATAAGAAAGATCAGGGATAGTTTTCATAACATACCCATTGTTGTTCTTTATAATCCCAAAGATGTGTTAGACCTTAAGCAAGCCAAAGTGTACCGTGTAGATTATATTCTTGCCTTTCCTTTGGAGATCAATAATCTGTTGGCAGCACTCACTCATCTTGTTCCGAAGATTAAAGACAAAGTACAGAGCACAACTCGACCGGCAATTAAGCTTCCGCAGCAGGAAGAAACCGGCCAGCCTGCGGAATCGGACGATGAGTATATCAATGTTGAACAGAAGTTCTATGACGGATTAAGCGCTATTTCGGGAGATAAGATAAAAAACGCCATTACAATCTTCCACTCATTATTAAAGATCACACGTATAAAAAAAGAATCATGGAGGCGTTATTTGGAAGATTCGTTATTTCAGTTAGGGCAGTGTTACGCCACATTAAAAGAATATAAAAAATCTAACGCATGTTATTTGCAGTTTATCAATAAGGCGCCTCATAACTTAAGTCATAAATCCGCCTTACTTTATCTGGGTAAAAATTATGTGGCTATGAAAGATATTAACAAAGCAATAAACTATCTTACTAAAGTGCTTGATATGAGACCGTACGATGCCTTTTCCACTCAGGCCCGCAAACTTTTAAAAAAGCTTGAATCTTTTAAAAAGTGACGTATTCTTTTTTTGTTTTAAACCACCGGTTAAAAAATCGGATTTTACGGTATTAAAACAGTTTAAAATAACCGTATATATGGAATGGAGAGGAAACCCCATGCCTTCGATCTTATCTTTGTGTATGCTAAACATTTCGTCTTCACTCAAGATACTTTCATAGTTGTGGACTACATAGTGGATAAGATCTGTTAACTGTTTCATTTTTTGTTCGTTGTTTAAGCTCATATTATTCTGAAAACCCAAAAATTTAGTAAGCTCTGAAGGCAGCCGGCTTAAGAATTCCGCATGTAAAAACTTTACGGTTTTTTTATCTTGGCTAAGATCGCTTATCATCTCTTCGATTGTATGTGCAGTACGCAGCCTTGTGTCCTCTTTATAATGCGATGCTGTTTTCTTAGGTAGTTTTTTTCTATTAATGGGAGATTTAATTTGCTGCGTTTTTATTTTGGCAGCTTTTATTTCTATCTGCCGTATCTCCTGCGACAGCGGCTGATATATAGTTTTTGGACGTGTGTCGAGGATTGGTTTTGTCAGATATTTTTTAATTTCCGGCTGCGGTTTTACGGATTTGCCGATTGTTTTTAGTTTTAGGTCGACCTGTTTTTCATTTGTAATATTAAAAACATAGCGTCCCTGACAAATTATTTTAAAAATATCGTCAAACACCCTGTTTTTTTGATAATTGTACATGACACCCTTACGGATTACTTCAAAAATATGATAATGCGGTGTGCTATGTTTTTTTGAATATACATAAATCTTTGTTGCGAACTCAGGATCATCAATCAGTTTGATATACTTTTCGAAATAGGAAAAGCTTAATTCATATTCATTAAACCGGTTCTCCTTGATGAGAATTTGTGCGATGTCCTCTCTGGTAATGAAAATTTTGAGTTTAATCTCATCACTCTTGGGTTTGGGTGGGATTTTTTTGTGCTTTTTGTATTCTTCCTTAATATCAAAATGGTATTCGATTTTTGCTTCAGCCTCTTCGAACAGCGTACCGTCGAAATAGCTTTTTACGATATGCTGTATTTTAACTAATGGCTCGTGTTTATAATTCAAACCCCGTGCAAGATCCAGCAAAAAATTTATTCCATCCAGGGCTTCACTTTTATTCCGTGAGCAGTGCTGAATTATAGCCTCAACTCTGGCAAGCATATTGTGATCTTTGTTGAGTTTCGACTTCGAGATTTTTTCTATTTTACGGAGTTCTTTAACCAGCTTATCGATGCGCCCTTTTAATATATAGATTACCCTTTTATACAAAATACAGATTATTTTGTTAAAAATGAGATTAAAGTTATAGAGGTTTTTACGAATACTGCGGATTAATTGCCTTCTTTCACGATCGGTATATTTGATTGAGAGATTATCGTAAAACACCTGCCAGTCGTGGGAACTTTTTCCCCCTTCTCGAAGGATTATATAACGTTCCAGATCAGAATCTCTGCCGTAACGAATAGTCGGGAATATTTTACCCAACACGTACTCTTGTAAATCCGTTTCATTCAGTTCTCTTTGCTGAGCTTTGAAGATGTTTTCGAATTTATTTTTAAGATTTAGCATATGCTTTAACATCCTCCCTTGTTTCTTAAACTGTAATAAGTATAACACTGCTTTGATTAGTGTCAACTATCCGGGCTTCCTTAGAGATAAATTCAATTACCTAAAATAAAGCTTACTTATAGACTTTACTCTTTTTGCATATTAACCTATAAAAGAAAAAGTCTCGCTAAAAGAATTATAAAGGTAGTGGTATGGATTTTAATTATGTATTACTCTGGATAGCCTTTGCCTTTTCTCTCTTTTCTCTTATCCAGCTCTTGCGATTTAGACGAAAAGGCAATCTGATCTGGATTATTAAAAACGGTTTTGTGTTTACCCTTTCTCTGATACTGCTAAAGCTTTTTCCTGAGCAGGCAGGTTTTGTAGGAGGTGGATTCTGGTTTGTTTTGATTTTTATCCCTCTTTCCGGAATAAAGCTTGTAAACAGACTACAGCTGCGGCATTTATATGCTCCGGCACGTGTTATGTGCCTGTTTTTATGGATGCTTCATCCGGATCAAAACTTCAAACTGAATATGATTTTACTCAAAGCAAAACTTTGGGCAAAACAGGGAAAAAGGGAGCAGGCATTACATTATTTGGAAAAATACAGGCATAAACATAAGCTCCTCCACGCACTGAGCACAATTTATTTGTTTATTTTGACACAGCAATGGCAGGAATTAGTAATCTGGTTTAAAGGTATGAACATGGATGTTGCACTGCTGCCTTTCTATTCAAGGGCTCTGGGAGAAATCGGGGCAGTTTCGGAACTGACAAAAATACTTGCCGATTACCGCTATTTATTCGAAAAGGAGAATTATTTTAGTAAAAACACGATACGACTCCATGTGTTCGCTTTTTCAGGCTGCACTCAGGAAGTTGAGAAATTATTGAACGGAGCTCTTTCCGGATTAAGCAAAGAACAAAAAATATATTGGCGGGCAGTAGCTCTGCAAACCGGTGGTGAGAAAAAGCATGCGGAAGACCTCTTTAACATACTTAAAGAGCATAAAAATAATCTTATAAAAGATGCAGCTTCCCGCAGGCTTCACCTTATACAAAGCGAGCTGGTACAAGAATTTCGCCAGGAAATTAAGGAACTGCTGGAAAAAACTAGAGATGAATTTTTTAAAGAAGAGCGCTTTAGTCTTTTTAAGAAAGTAAAGCGCCGCCGTTCATTGGTCACGTTGAGTATTATAGGCATTAATGTGATAGTATTTGTTTGTGAAGAGCTCTTAGGCGGCTCGACAAATGAAATGACGCTTTATAAAATGGGTGCTCTCTACACAATTGGTTTTGCAATTACCGATGTGTGGCGAATTATAACAGCACAATTTTTGCATTATGGAGTATTACATTTGTTTATGAATATGTTAGGGATTTTTATTCTGGGCCCCCATGTGGAACTGTTTCTCGGTCGTATAAAGTATGCTTTTGTTTATATAATATCCGGAGTCGCCGCGCTTGGCTGTTATGTGCTGATTGCAGGTTTTTACGGGACTTCTGATTTCCTTGTTGGTGCCTCTGCGGGTATTATGGGTGTGGTAGGAGCGCTTTTTGCCATATCGTTGAAAGGTTTCTTAAGCTACCGCATCAAGGTAGTCAAAAACCAATTATTTATCCTGAGCTTTTTTATCGGACTTCAGGTTTTCTTTGATTTAAGTACTCCTGAAGTAAGTTTTTGGGGTCACTTCCTGGGACTTATTTTTGGATTTTTGTGTACGTGGGTTTTACTGTTTATTCAACAGAAATATAGTGAACAAAAGGCTGTTTTAAAAAATTAAGATTTATCCGATCTGTTTATGTGGTAAGGCCCAGTTCTCTTAATTCATTAAGTGATTCCTCTAAAAGCTCCTTGCCCTTCATGCCCAGCAGCTCAAAGGCGATCTCCTTATAGCCCTGTACTCCCGGCTGGTTCACGGGATTGATGCCCAGCATGAGTCCGAAGAGAACGGCCGCATAGTGTTCAATACCCATTTGCATGGCTACCAAAAAGGGATTGGGATGGGGAAGGGAAATGGCAATAACCGGGACTCCGGATTCCCAGTGATCAAGCAGCAATGCGGCCATGAATCTGTTATTAATGGTATGCAGTTTTAAGGGATTTTCAGCTCCTTGGGCCACAACGCCTAGGTTGTCCTTGTTGTACTCGGAAGTCGGAATAGCAAAATCCACACCCAGGTCTTGGATGAAATGAAAGATCTCCATCATATTTTTAATACCGCTTTTTATGAGCTGGCCGTTGGAATGGGCATCGGATGTGTAAAACTCTTCCATTACATTAAGTCCTTTACCGTCTTTGCCGTTGCACTCCGGCCAGAGCTGGCGAAATCCCAATATTTTTTCCCGAAAACAGGCCACATTATAAGAGAGGACGGCATTTACCGCACCCTTGCTGTATGCCGCGTATTTGCAGGCAGCAACATCCACCGCCAGACTTTTAAGGGAATCCATAGCATAGTGATAACCGGCGAGCAGTGCCTTAAGGTCGATACCAGCCACGGCAAAGGGCAGTAGTCCGACCGGGGTAATAACCGAAAATCTTCCGCCGATATTTGCTCTGATGTAAAAATGCCGCTTAATCTCGTCTGTAAAGTATGCGTCCGGATTAAAGCCGCGTGCTGTGATGGTTTCGCGTAATGCACCTTTTTCAGGATCGGTCGTGGCAAATACGGCACCCAGTTTTTTCATGCCCTTAAGCTTTTCCAATACCAGGCGCAGGGCTAAAGCGGGTTCTGTGGTTGTGCCCGATTTGGAAATGATATTTACTGCAATCTTTTTGTCCATACGTGAAAATTCTGTGAAAATCTTCTGGTAACGCTCTGCAGACAGATGCTGGCCCAGAAAATAAAAAGGAATGCGGGTGCCCTCAGGATAAGAGGCATTGATAATGCCTTCAATGTTCGTATACGAACCTCCGATACCGATGACAACAAATGCGGCGAAATCATAGGCAATCCGGTCTCCGGCCTGCTTTAGATCCCGCAGAAATTTTTCATGAGCCAGAATTTCCCCGGCATAGCTTAGCCAGCCTGTCATAACCGGCTTAGCGGGCTCGCCCCGCGTATCTGTTCCTCCGTCCCGCAGATCTAAAAAAGAATCCGGATCTTTGGCTTCAAGCTTTTCGGTTGTGGACAAGAGATACTCCAATTTACTCTGAGCCAAAACTCTTGCTTTAACAAATTCCTGTTCTGTAATAAAAAGTGACCGCCCGCCCTGATAATCCGGCGGAGCATACATACCCTTTGTGTTATAAGAGACTGTCCCGTATTTTTTTATAAGCTCAGTTATATAATGATTAATTTCACTCTTTTGTTGCGGCATAATAATTAGTCTATCCTTTCTAAAAGGGCTCTTTAAAGTAATGCTTAAGAGGAGTCAAATCCACTTCGGTTTGCTGCCTTAGTGTATCAAAAAAATTTTGTTTTGTGGCTAATTTATTTTTAAATTTTTTTTGATAGTCAAGCAGAAATGCTTTAAAAGCCTGGTCACCAACGAGTGAGTGTAGTTCGCGCATAAATCTACCGGCCATACCATAGACGTTTTTAATATACAGTTTGGTTGTGGGATAGGTATAAATAGTTGCGTCAAGATAACCTTGGGGATCGGGATCACGTTTAGTCACTTTCACATCCCACCACCAATCAAGATCGTTGGGGTGGTATTCCTTATAGTACAGATATTCGCTGTATATGGCCATGGCTTCATCAAGCCACGGTGTATGCACTTGATCATTGCCAACCGCACCATACCACCATTGGTGAGCTATTTCATGAGCAATAACATAGACAAAGAACGATCTCGCTTCCCCTTTATAATATTGATAGGCAACATTCGATTCTGTGCATAAAGCACTGTACTCCATAGCACCCAAATAGGCATTTTGGGCAATTATCAATTCATCATAGGGGTAGGGGCCGTATATTTGTTCATACAGGGCAAGCGCTTTCTTAGCCACAATACAGGCATCCTTGCCCGCCCGTTCGAAGCCTTTGAGATAATATGATTTTATGGGAATTCCCAGTATTTCATCTTCGTGGATTGCATAGTCTCTGCTTGCCAGGAAGGCAAACGAGCGTATACCTTTAAGAGAACAGGACCACACTCCGCGGTCAGAACCGGTACATCCGGCAGCTGCAATCACCAGATCTTCCGGAGCTTTAATGGTAACTTCATAATCCGCAGGCGTATAAATTACCGGATCGCCGACCGTCACATACTCCCACCGCATAAAACCCTGTTCCGGAATATAAGGTGTAAGGGTGGCATAGAAATCACCGGCCTGAATTACCTTCTCACCCCTGCCAAAATTCCCGATCGGCGGCAGACCACCAGGATCGATCCCCGGAAGCGTAATATTGAAGTCGATAAGCACGGTGAACTCCTGTTCCGGTTCGATCTTGTGAGTAAGCGTGCAAAAAAGCATTGATTTATTTATGCGCGGTTGGATTATTTCAGTTTCATTTCCATATTGGATAGCACACTTTTGTAATGAGAAGTATTGCGTATAGAAAGCAGGAGGGCAGGAGAGGATTATTTCCTGCCAGGCGTTGTTACTGTTATTATAACTTTGGATCTTTTCTTTTATGATGAGTGTGTTATCTGCTTTAAGCTCAATATTCAGAGAATATTGAGGGAGTGAGTTCAGGGGAGGTTTATCAATTTTTTCTTGTGCGTAGCAATTAATAAGGAGAATTAAAAGGATGAATGTTATGAAGAACTTGATTTTTAAAAACATATGTTGCTGCCTTTTAATACTATGATTATAAACATACTCTTTTTACTGTCAAGAATACACAGATGAGTTGTTAAAGTCTATGCTTAATTCTTTTTGTAGGAGAGTTCTCTAAGACGATCACCCACAAGGCTATGGGCAAAATAGCGGTGAATGCGTTCATCATCCGTAAGCTCGGGATGAAAACTGGAGGCTAATATGTTCCCCTGGCGTACGAAAACGGGATTTCCCTCAAAACTGGCCAGAACCTTTATATGAGAAGTGATGTGCGTGATAATCGGCGCCCGGATAAATACGGCACGAAATGATTTTTCTCCCACTAGCGGAATGTCCAGATCGGCTTCGAAACTTTCAATTTGCGGGCCGTAAGCATTACGCGCTACGGTTATATCAAGCAGATTAAAACTTGGTTGATCAAAACCGGCAATCCGCTTGGCAAGGAGAATCATGCCTGCACAGGTGCCGAATACAGGAAGACCTTGGGCAATAAGCTGTAACAGAGGATCAAAAAGACCGAAGCGTATAAGCAGTTTTCCAATAGTTGTGCTTTCTCCGCCCGGAATAATTAAGGCGTCAATCCGCTCCAGCTCTTTGTTGTACTTTACAGCAAGCGAAGGGATGTTAATTTTCGCAAGCATGTGGATATGTTTTTCTACGGCACCCTGAAGGGCCAATACCCCGACCAGCGGTGTTTTTGGAAAACCTTTGAGATCCAGTTTACCAACCTCTTAATGCCAGCAGCTGTTTCTCATCAAGTTGTCGTAAGTCTATGCCGGGCATGGGTTCGCCCAAACCTTTGGAAATATCTGCCAGCACTTTGGGATTATTATAATGAGTGGCAGCATCTACAATTGCTTTTGCCCGCCTGGCCGGATCGCTGGATTTAAAAATGCCTGAGCCCACAAAGACAGTCTCGGCTCCCAGCTGCATCATAAGTGCGGCATCCGCAGGTGTAGCTATACCTCCTGCGGAAAAATTGGGAACAGGTAGTTTTCCTGTTGCCGCTACTTCACAGACAAGATCGTAGGGTGCTCCGAGGTTTTTTGCTTCGGCCATCAGTTCTTCTTTGGGAAGGTTTTTAAGCTTGCGTATACCGTCCATAACCGCCCGCATATGGCGCACAGCTTCGACTACATTACCTGAACCCGCTTCGCCTTTTGTGCGGATCATTGCTGCACCTTCACCTATCCTGCGCAGAGCCTCTCCCAAGTCTCGGCAGCCGCAGACAAAGGGCACTTTGAAATCATGTTTATTTACATGAAAATTCTCATCAGCGGGAGTCAGTACTTCGCTCTCGTCAATAAAGTCAACACCCAAGGCTTCTAAAATCTGAGCTTCGGCAAAATGACCGATCCTGCACTTTGCCATTACGGGAATTGAAACGGTATCCTGTATTTCCTTTATTTTTTGGGGGTCAGCCATACGGGCTACTCCTCCCTGGACTCTGATATCCGCAGGTACGCGTTCCAAGGCCATTACCGCTACGGCACCGGCTTGTTCGGCGATTTTTGCCTGTTCAGCTGAAGTCACATCCATGATAACCCCGCCCTTTAGCATTTCAGCCAAGCCGACTTTATTCCTCCATGTAGATTTTTGCCTTTCTGACCATAGGAGTTCACTCATATATGCTCACCACCTTTCTGTTATTAATTTATGCCTTAAAACCATAAAACAGAAGACATAGTTAGTCAATACATATAATACACTTAAAAAGATACTATAATTTCGGCATAGAGTAAAATATTTTATAATGAGGAAACGGGGGTCTTGACTTGCTCTGAATTTCGGTTTTGCAGGCTGCTAAATTTATTTGATATTTTTGATCCTTACTTGACTACGCAGGTTACGCAGTTTACAATACATCTAATGGTAAATCTCTCAAAAGATGTTGTAGAAAAAAATTTTTTATCAATAAAAAATTGTATTGCGGAAGCTGTGGTAAAAAGCGGCAGGAGTATAGATGATGTGCAAATAATGGCCGTAACCAAGGGTTTTCCGTTAAGCTTTGTAGAACTGTCCGTTCAGGCGGGAATCAGCTTGTTTGGTGAAAACCGGGTTTTGGAAGCAGATCAAAAGTATAGTCATTTGTTGGACCAGGTGGAACTGCATCTTGTTGGACATTTACAGCGCAACAAGGCAAAAAAAGCAGTGAGTTTATTTCGCTGTATTCAATCTATTGATAAACTGGAGACGGCTGAGGTATTAAATAAATATGCACAGAGTCAGGGAAAGAAAATAAATGTTCTGATACAAGTGAATACCTCTTTGGAGGAAACAAAATACGGGTATACAGATCCGGATAAATTATATCGGGAATTGGAGATGCTGCAAAGCTTAAGTCAACTTCGCGTGAGAGGGCTCATGACAATTGCCGCATTTACCAAAGATGAAAAGAAATTACGCAATTGTTTTATCCAGCTGCGTGAGTTGTCAGGTAAGATAAAAAAACGATTTTCATTGTCCAAATGCACTATTCTCTCAATGGGGATGTCCAATGACTATACGATTGCAGTGGAAGAAGGTTCCACTTTAGTGCGTATCGGAACCGCATTATATGGTACAAGAAGAGGGTATCATGATTAAAGGAAAAATCTTAATAACACTTATTGTTTTACTCCTCATTTCCGTTTGTATTGTACATGCCGAAGAGATCAAAGTACCGGAACCCTATACGGATGATGAATTTCCCCAGTGGTTAAAAGATTTAAGACGTGCGGAAATAATCTTTTTCGGTTCCCTGCCTTTTACACTTCTCATCTCTTTACAGGGTTATGAAATTACCCGCTATTTTATAAATGATATGGATCCTCTCTACACTCCCTGGCCCTTTCGTAGTGTTCAAGCTCCGGCCTATACCTTCGAAGAACAGATGGTGGTTATAGGAAGCGCTGTCATTATTTCCGGGTTATTGGCACTTACCGATTATTTTATTGGAAAGATTACCCATCGGGAAGAGGAATAACTACGACAGCCTTAGAAGAGAGCGGCGGTTATTTAAAATATCAGGTTCACGGATCTCAATTTTCCGGATGGCGGATTGATCGCTATCTGGCAGAAGAATTAAGGGTATTTTCTCGAAGCCAGCTTAAACTGCGGATTAAACAAGTCCTGCTCAACGGAAAGCAAAGCAAACTTGCCAAAAAAATTAAAGCGGGGGACTGGCTTGAAATATATTACTGTGATCCTCCGGTACTTGATGTTATTCCTGAAAAGATTAGCTTGGATATTATTTATGAAGACGGTAATGTCTGTGTAATCAACAAACCTGCGGGTATGGTTGTGCATCCTGCGTGCGGTAACTACCGGCATACTTTGGTAAATGCACTGCTCTATCATTTTCAGGAATTAAAAAGTAATTTCCCAACCCTGAACTTAAGACCCGGTATTGTACATCGTCTGGACAAGGATACATCTGGAGTAATTATTACTGCTAAAAATATTCGTACTTTGGAATATTTAAGTACACAATTTAAAGAGAGAAGAGTAAAAAAGATGTATCTTGCCTTGGTAAAAGGGAGGCTTAAGCAGGCTCAGGGGAAGATCGACACCTGGATTTTTAGAGATCCTAAGGATAGAAAGCGCTTTTCATGTAGTTCTCATACTCTTAATTCTCCTTCCGGAGCACGACGGGCTCTTACCTTTTTTAAAGTGATAAAAACATGGAGCGATATGAGCCTTGTCAGTTTAAAGCCGTGTACCGGAAGAACGCATCAACTAAGAGTGCATATGAAATCTCTGAGTACTCCGATTATCGGGGACACCCTTTATGGCACAAAGAAAGCGGCCGGCAATAATGGATCATTAATGCTTCATGCTTATAAGCTTGGAATTCAAATCCCGGGCAAAAGAGGAATCCAGCAGTATAAAGCGGCTCTGCCCCAGCGGTTTAAAAAAATTGTCAGAGAGTTCAATAAATAATAACAGAGGAAAATGCAAAAATGTTATTTTTGCAAGAAGCTCAACAGTTATAATTCTTGCTTAAGGGCGTCATTATAAAGTTTTTCCACACCAACTGTGGTGGGAGGGCCATGCCCCGGGAATATATAGACATGATCTGCAAGCGGAAACAACTTTTGTTTGATCGATGATATGAGCAGACCGCGGGCATAACCGTGCACAACACTACCGATTAAGCCTGCTGTGAGGGTATCGCCCGTAAAAAGATAATTGCCGATTTTAAACGCCAAAGAGTCTCTGGAATGACCTGGAAGCTCGATCACCTCGAATGTAAGATCGCCACACTTTATTTTTTGATCCTGCCTTACTACATGGGCATCAAACTCCAAAACCTTTTCTCGAAAGGCATAGATGTCGATTTTATAAATTCTGGATAGTGTTTTTATTCCTTCAATATGAGATTTATGAGTATGGGTTATGAGGATTTTACTGATATAGAGTTTATTATTTTCGATCAGTTTTAATAGTTCACCGTCGAAAATACCAGGATCGATTAATGCTGCTTCACCCGGGCCGTCGGGTGCCACAAGATAGCAATTGGAAAATCCGGTAAAAACAAAATGTGGATATACTCTCATGACTCGCATATCTCCTTATCAAAATAGGCTTCGGCCACATTGGAGTATTTAAAATCCACCTCATCAATTTGCGTGTGTTCAAAATGAGTGCGTAGAATATTGCAGTCGATAAATTCCGTGTTGGAGAGTTTGGCACTTACAAAACGTGAGGAGTAAAGATCCGAGTTGTTGAATTTACAGTTTTTGGAATCAATGCCTACAAACGCACAGCGTACAATGTCCGATTCACGGAAGGTGCAGCCTTCCAGAACGGAACCCGACAGCACAGACCATTTCATGGTAGTATGGGAGAAGTCACATGCACGGAAGGTAGAAAAATCACAAAATACCATATACAACGTGCTTTGAGAAAAGTTACAGCTTTCAAATTCCGAGTAGGAAAAATTGCAGAAACGAAACGCTTTTTCGGAAAAGTTAAAACCTTTTAAAGGTATTCCGGATAAATTAATTCCCGTAATCATGGTATTTTCATTGAGAAATGAGGTGAGCTGCTTAATATAATTCTCTTTGTCAGCGAGATGGGAATAGCAATAATCACTTTCGTGTAAAGCTAATTTCCTACATGATTTGTGCCGGCATTTTTTGTTTCCGAACATCTGTTAATCCTACAAGAAAATAACTTGAGACACAAGTAGCTAAATATTATTATGCCCTGTTGCATCATTATTTTTAAATTTGTATTATATTTCACATGAGGGTATGTCATTTCTGTAAACAACAGATTGATAAGCATCTACCGGTTGTAAGAAGCGCAGTCTGCCCATCTTGCGACAAGGATCTCAAAATATGTCTTAACTGCGGATTCTACAGCCCGGGATCGCATTGGGACTGCAAAGAGTCGATTAGTGATCGGGTAGCGGAAAAAGATAAGGCAAACTTCTGCGATTTTTTCCGTTATAAAGAAAGCGCTGAATCAGCTGCAGGGCAGGATACAGAAAATAAAGCAAAAGAGGATTTTTTTAAACTGTTTGGTAATGAGTGATAATAAGCCTATTGTATTTTTCGATTCGGGTGTGGGGGGATTGCCTTATTTAAAGCTGGCGCTACAAAAGCTCCCGCAAGAAGATTTTATCTATGTTGCTGACCGCAAGAACTATCCCTATGGTCATAAAAGTACTGCTCATATAAAACAGTTGGTTGTAGAAGCCATCGGCAGCATAATAAAGAGTTTTAAGCCAAAGCTCATTACCATAGCCTGCAATACCGCTTCGGTAGTTGCCCTGGATGCATTGCGTAAAACGTTTGATCTGCCCTTTATCGGGGTTGTACCGGCTATTAAACCGGCGGCGAACTTAAGTAAAAACGGTAAGGTAGGGGTACTGGCCACTGAAGCAACGCTTAAGAATGAATATATTGCACAGTTGATTCGTGATTATGCCCAAGGTTGCCAGGTAGTTCTGATACCGGCCTCCGAACTTCGTGATTTGGTTGAAGAGCGCTTTTTTTCTGTGTCGGATGAAGAAAAATCTGCCGTTATCGGTAGTGCGGTTGACAAGGTGAAAGCGGCCCGGGTGGATGCAGTTGTACTGGCCTGCACGCATTTTCTGCATGTGGAAAATGAATTCCGCGAAATGTTAAATAGTGCTGTTAAACTAATAGATTCGAGGCTTGGTGTTATAAATCAACTGGAGCGTGTGCTTGCTTCACACAAGCTGCTGTCAGAAAAAAAGCAGGAACCCGATAAGTTTTTTCTCACAGCAGATAGCCCATTAAAAACACACTATACAAAATACTGTGAACGCTTTGGGCTTGTATATTGCGGTGTAGTATAATGACAGGGCAGGTTCTTTACGGAATTAATAATATTTACACGGTTGAGGTCCAAAACAGAGAGCTGGAATGCCGTATTAAAGGGAAAATTCTCAAGCAAAGCAGAAATCAGTATAATCCTTTGGCTGTAGGCGATATTGTATGTGTTGAACAGGATAAGTATTCGGAGAACATAGGATGGATTACCGGCAGAGAAGATAGAAAAAATTATTTTGAGAGATGGAACAGGAAAAAAAAATCACCACAGATTATTGCAGCCAATGTTGATTTATTTTTAATTGTAAGTTCCGCGGGCTCTCCGCCTTTCAGACCGCGTTTTATCGACCGTATGCTTATATGTGCCGAAGTAGGGGGGATACCACCTGTAATTGTTATTAATAAGTGTGATTTGGGTTTGGATGGACAGACTAAAGAAAGGCTAGAATATTATAAACAGATCGGATATGAAATATTATATTGCTCCGCCTTATCAGGGCTTGGTATTGATAATCTTGCAGAACGCATGGATGCAAAAACAGTATTGTTTGCCGGACAGTCCGGAGTAGGCAAATCCACCCTGCTTAACTGTTTAGATCCTTCTCTGAATTTAAAAGTGGGTGAGATTTCAACCAAATACGACAAGGGTATACATACTACTAATTATGCGGTAATGGTCAGTGTAAAAGATAAATACCGTGTTATCGACACTCCGGGCATCCGTGAGCTTTTTATTCCTCAGATTGAGGCCGGTGATCTGCGCTTTTTTTTCAAAGAGTTTATAACCCTGCAAAATAAGTGTTCGTATCAGTCTTGTGTTCACATTAGTGAGCCTGATTGTGCGGTCAAACAGGCATTGGATCAAGGAAAGATCAATAGCGATCGCTACGAAGGGTATATTAAAATATATGACGACCTTACGCAGCGCCAGAAGAATGCCTATGAATGAACATACTCTCAAACTGCTTTCGTTTTCACAAATATTGGAGGAACTGAAAAACTATTGTCACTCTATCGAAGCTCTGCGTCTTTTAGATAAAAGGGAAATTCATACAAACAGGGAAGCTATAGAGTATAATCTTAATTTGGCTGTGAATTTACGCAAACTGTTGGAAACTGGTAAGGACCTGCCTCCTCTTAAGCTGCCTGATCTAAGGACTTTTGTGTTCAGGCTTAAAAAACAGGGCACTCTTTTAGAACCTCAAGAGTTGAGCTCTCTGGCTCAATTTATTCATTCGAGTAATGCCCTCAAACGTTTTTTAATTAAGGAAGCCAATGGATCGCTACAGGAGATTGCTTATGTCATTCCCGATTTAGACGGTTTAAAGCGGGAAATCTCACACATTATTGATCCGGAAGGCAATATTATCGATAAAAAGGTGCCTGTCCTGGCAGCTATTAAGGCACGAATAAAGCGCATCCATACGGAAATAGAGAAACTGACCAAATCATATTTACATAACGAAGCATATAACCAGATTTGGCAGACCGATGTAGCTACCATAAAAGACGGCCGTACTGTTCTGCCCCTCAAAACACAGTTTAAAGGCAGAATAAAGGGCATTGTCCACGAAGTATCGGCGAGCGGCGCTACTATTTTTATTGAGCCTAAGGAGATTGTGGAAAAAAATAACCAGCTGGTTATTGAAGAGAACAAGTATAAACAAGAGGTTTTAAAGATTATCAGAGCTTTATCTGATAAAGTAAGATGTGTTCTAACGGAAATAGCAATAATGTTAGAAAAGACAGCATACATCGATATGTTGTTGGCAAAAGTACAGTATGCAAAAGTTCATAACTGCACACCTGCTGAGTTTTCGCAAAACGAGCTCATACTGTATGAAGCCCGCCATCCTCTTTTGGGCAAGAAGGCAGTACCCATTACCATCACCCTGTCCGATATGTGTCAGGTGCTGCTTGTCACCGGGCCCAATACGGGCGGAAAAACCGTCTCACTTAAAACCGTAGGACTGCTTGTACTTATGCATCAGTTCGGCATGGAGATTCCGGTAAACGAGGGCAGTGCTTTACCGGTATTTGATAGAATTTTAGCGGACATCGGAGATGAACAGTCAATAGAACAGTCGCTTTCAACCTTCTCCTCCCATATGATCAACATCGCCGCAATTACCGGTCAGGCTACCCAGCATTCACTCGTGCTCCTGGATGAACTGGGTGCCGGTACAGATCCTGAAGAAGGTACTGCTATTGCCATGGCAATCCTCGATTACTTAATAAGCAAAGGATCGCGGGTAATTGCTACTACCCATCACGGTATCCTGAAAAATTACGGGTATATCAAACGCTCCGTAACCAATGCCAGTGTGGATTTTGATACCAAGAGCCTTACCCCTACCTATAAACTTATTATAGGAATACCCGGGGAGAGTCACGCGCTTATTATTGCAGAACGCAATGGAATCCCGCAGGCTATTATTAATCAAGCGGAGGCTTACCTTAATGATGAACGAACCGATATTTCACGTCTTATCCGGGAGCTCTCCAAGCAGCAGAAGGATCTTCTTTTATTACAGGAACAGCAGAAGCAGAAGGAGCGTCTGGTTGAGGAAAAGCTTAGACAAACAGAACTTAAGGAGTTAAAACTTCGTGAGCAGGAGTACCACTTAAGAGAACAGGGTTTAAAGGAATTAAACGAGCTCTTAATGCTTAGCAGGAAGGAATTGGAAAGAGTTATAAAAGAACTCCGCGAGAATTATGATATAGAAGCCAACATACAAAAGGGCAGGGACCTCATCAGTAAGGTAGGGGCCAGATTCGCTCAGGAATCTCAAAAGCTTCAGAGTAAACCAAAATCGATTGTAAAAGCCAAAAATATGGAACTTAGAGTCGGTTCCCGGGTGTTATTTAGGGATTCCTCTAAACGGGGTACGGTCGTACGCAGAGCCCGCGGTGGAAAGTGGGTGATAGAAACGGACAATGTGCGTGTTACGGTTCCTGCGTATGATCTTGCGCCGGATAATTCTTTTGAAATTGAAGAGGTGACGTTTTCACTAAGCAGTAGTAGTTCGGAAACCCTGGCTGTATTTGAATTGAATGTAAGGGGATTTCGCCTGCCAAATGCTCTGCGCAGTGTGGAAAAGCAGCTGGATGCGGCTTTGGTGCAAGGGTTGACTTCGTTTACTATTTTACACGGTAAGGGTCATGGAATATTACAACAAGGCATTCATGACTATTTAAAGATGAGTCCTCATGTTAAGGAGTATTATTTTGCCCGGCCCGAAGAAGGAGGTTCGGGCAAGACCGTTGTTATCTTAAAAGTATAAAGGTCTGCTGACATTTTAAAGCAGCTGCTGTTGAAAGTAAACACACAGTAATATTGCCTTTTAATAAATCATAAGTATAATTGATATGTACACAAAAAGTAACGGATGGGCCCTAAAGTTATGGATTATTGTAATTTCAAGGCGGGATTATGAAACACACAAAACGACAGATCGCTAAAAAGCCGATTACCATAGGATTTGTGATTTCTGCGTTATTTGATATTTATACCTACCGGATATGGGCCGGTGTGGTGCGGAGAGCTCGTGAGCGAAATATAAATCTTTATATTTATAACGGTGGTATTTTTGATTTTGACTGGCGCGTATCTGAAATCAGAAATTGTGTATATGATATTATTAACACACGCCAGTTGGATGGCTTAATCTTAGCTTCAAGCATAGTCTGGGGATATACCGATAAATCATTGTTCCGTGAATATGTTAAGCGCTGGCAACCTCTACCTCTGGTATCTATTGGTATCCGTGAGGAATATTGTACAAACATATTAATTGACAATGAGAAAGAGTTTAAAAAGTTAATTAAACACCTTATTTGTGATCATAACTACCGAAACATCGCTTTTATCAAAGGACCTGATGAAAATATTGACACCATAACCCGGTTAAGAGCATTCAAAGAGGTTTTGGCAGAAGAGAATATCGCATTTCGGGAGGAGTATATAGCTCCCGGTCAATTCATTCACGATTCCGGAGTAACAGCTGCAAAATTATTTTTGGATGATAGAAAATTAAAACTCGATGCGGTAGTCGCTGCCAATGATACCATGGCAATTGGATTTATTCAGGAACTGCAGCGACGAAAAATTAATGTTCCTGATGAGATCGCTGTGGTTGGTTTTGACGACAGTGAATACAGTTCTTGCATCTATCCACCTCTTTCAACAGTCAGGCAAAATCCGGAACAACTCGGAGAAACCGCAGTAGATGCAATCCTGGATATGATTATGAAGCGAGCGGAAGTAAAAGAAATAACGCTTTCATCAGAAATGGTTATTAGGCAATCGTGTGGATGTAGTATTTCTTTAGCCGCTCAAATCGATGCCAAGCTGATTTCAGATTGTTATGTTCCATCAACAATTACTCAGGCCAACTGGCATGAAGCAAAAAAAAGTATTGAGAAATTGATTGCAGAGTTCGCTGCAGTGAGTAAAGCAAAACCAAATCATAAAACCATTTATAATTTTTTATTAGACAAAGCGGAATATCTTTTTTTAGAACAAAACCATGATACTTTTCTAACTGAATTACAGAAGGAACTTTTTTTAAAGATTGAAAGTAATAGTGATCTGCGCTCCTGGAGTGATTGTGTGGCTTCCTTTTTTTCTATCTGTAATAATCTTAGCCGGGAAAAAGACAGTAGAGTACATATTCAAAGAGTGTGGAATGACTGCATGCAAATTATTGCACGAACTGCTGAGAATTCTCATGCGTTTCTGAGGAGAATCCAGCGAAGAACGGGTTTCGATTACTATTCACTTACAGAAAGATTATATATGACGTTTAAAACAAACAACTTACAGGATGTTCTCTCAGAGCATCTGCCAAAATATAATATACAGGGCTGTTATGTGTTTCAGCATATACATAGAAAAGGCAGTACCTCACGAGTAAGTTTGCTATCGGCTTTTGACAAGGATAGCGAATTAATTATGCAAGATAAACCTGTAGAAGTTAATGTTATGAATATGCTGACGGATGATTTATTTCAAGAAGCTACTCCTAAAATCCTTCTTGTAATGAATCTCTACTCAGGAGATCTGGATCTGGGGTTTATTGTATTCAAAATGGGACCTCTGGATGGGATCTTATATGAAACTATCACTATGAATGTAAGCGGTGCAATCAGACTGATACAGCTTATAGAAAAGGAAAGAAATTATTCTCAAAAATTGGAGCAGCAGGTTCATGAGCGCACAAAAGAGCTGGAAAAAGCGAATCGCGAAATTAAACTGGCCAACGAACAGCTAAAAGAATTAGATAAGTTGAAAAATGAATTTATTGCCAATATATCCCATGATTTTCGTTCGCCCTTGACAGTTGTGTTGAATATGGCTGAATTGGGAATGCTCGTCCGTGACTCTCAGCTCCACGAGCATATTCAAAATTACAAAGCAATTATTAGGGCCGGACTTCGCTTACAAACCTCTATCGACAGGCTTTTGGATTTGATTAAAATGGATTCCGGTATTATCGATCTCAACATTCAAAAGATTAATGCCTTGGATTATATCAGATCAATAATCGATTTTTATTTTGCATCAATTGCAACTCATAAGATTCTGATCAAAACCGAGCTGGATCTCAATGCTGATGCTCAGATATATACCGATCCTGAGAAATTGGAAAGTGTTTTAGGTAATGTGATTACGAATGCCGTTAAATTCGTACCTGAAATAAACGGGATCATAACTATCGGTTTAAAAGAAAAAGAGGATACATTTTTATTTTTCATTCGCGATAACGGGATCGGTATTGATCCCGGCAAACTAGAGATTATTTTTAATAGATTTGAGCAGGTACATGATGCACATAAAACTCCTTACCGGGGTACCGGTATCGGATTAGCCTTTTCCAAACAGCTGGTCTCTGCGCTTAAGGGAAGAATCTGGGCCGAATCTAAAGGTCAGAGTCATGGTGCGGTTTTTTATATCGAACTTCCCAAAGGTAAAGCTCCTTTTCTTGCTTATCTGCAATCCCATAAGGAAACCAATCATAGCAAAATCGTAAGCGGCTTGGATGAGCAGCAGATAATAATAGATTCAATAATAGAAAAAAAATATCAAAACAAGGAAAATCAGGTTTTCATCGACATACTTAATAAAAGGGGCGAGTTTGATCTTAAAAAGGCCCTTATTTTAATTATTGATGATGAACCGGAAATCAGAACTGTTGTTCATAGATTTTTAAGTGACGCCGGATATAAAAACTTCATACTTGCCGCTGATGGTGTTTTAGGACTGGATGCAATCAGCGAGTATCAACCTGATCTGATTATCTGTGATTGTAATATGCCGGGCCTCAAAGGAAATGAACTTTATGATCTTATTCTGGACGACCAGGAAAAGAGAGATATTCCTATTATATTCCTGTCTGCGGTTACCCATGAAAAGGCGCCGCTTAAAAAACGAGCAAAGGGAATTGCAATACAACTTAAAAAACCTATCGAAAAGGAAATGTTTTACAGGAGTGTAAGGCAAAGCATGCAAAAATATTTTGAACTGAAAAAACGCTTCTTATAATAATAAAGACCTAACAAGCTATGTAGTGGATAATCATAATTTAAATGTTATGCTAAATATTGTTCCGTTTTTAGCTGTATTGCCGCTGATAAGATCTGTTTTTACTGCTAATCGAATTATTTCACGAATCTTCTTCATACTTGTCCTTTTCATGTGTTTTTCCTCCCATAAATATTTTATGGGTAGTTGTAACAATTTGAAAAGTTAATGAATAGTTAAAGTGGCAGGATCACACCGGATTATGTGTGTAGTGTGTTGAATTTTCCTGTAAAATAATAAAGGGATAACTAAAAAAACAACAACAGGACTTAAGTTATAGCTTAAAAAATCACTATTAAAATTGTAAAAGAACAGACTTATACTTATAAACGTCTAAATTGAGTAGTCTAATTCAGAGGATCAGGATCAAAATGAGGAGGTGGGCGGCCGATTTTGACCAGATGCTTAAGTATCCTGTTTGCTTCTTCCTGCTCCATGATGATGGCTATTATCTTCTTTTCAGACCTCACAACATGCTGGAAGCACCCCCAAATCCCTCTAGTTCTTAAAGCATAAAGACCGTAGTGTCTTATATGCTGCTTATTCTTTGGGGGAATGCGGCTTGTTTCCTCCGCGATGAAAGTTGGTGCGTTAAAGACTCCTAAAGTTTTCTTTGAAATAATCATTATATTTTGGAGTTTTAAATAATACACTGCCATGAAATAAAAATCTTGATATTTTTATCAAAGTGTGTTATATTTATAGAGTACTCTGCATTATAGATTACTCTAAGAAGGAGGAAAGATGGATAGAAAAGAAGCAATTGACTCAATTAAAGAAATTAGAAAAGCAATCTCAAAGATTCAGTCAACCAAACAGGCTATTGAAAGTAAAGTAATGGGCCAAATACTTATTATCTGGGGAATTGTCTGGTGCTATGGATTTTTCTGTACACAATTATTTTTACATTTAGTATTCCTCATCTGGACTTCTGCATGGCTTATTGGTGGCATAGGAACTGCAATTGTAGTAATAAAGAACCGTAAACACCAAAAAGAGCATTCTAAACCCGGATTCACCTGGCATTTTAGTATCTATTGGCTATTATTGACCTGTTACTGCATAATTATCTGGCTGATAATCTCCCCAGATAATTATGATAAAATCGGTGTATATATTCCCCTCTTTGTTATGATGGGATATGTGCTGATTGGAATATGGGGTTCAAGGATTCTCCTTTTTACAGGGCTGGGGATTAGTGCAGGAACACTCATTGGATGGTTTCTTATTCCAGAATATTTTGGATTCTGGATGGCTTTTATGGGCGGAGGAGGTTTAGCAATTCCAGGAATTTGCGTATTAGCAAAAGTAAAACGGAAAATGAAAAAATGAAAAAATGAAAAAAATAAACAAGATTATTCATCAGCCAATAAGGTTACAGATTATGGCTTTACTAGCCACACTTGAAATGAATGCCTCGGTAGACTTTGTTTTACTTAAAAATCTTTTAGATGTAACTGATGGTAATTTAGGAGCACATCTACAAAAGCTTGAACAAGCTGGCTTTTTGCAAATAGAAAAGACCTTTGTCAAGCGCAAACCCAAAACCTATATCAGGCTCACAAAACAGGGAAGAAAGGCCTTTAATGATCATATTACAACACTTGAACAGATTATACATGGTGGCAGGCATGAAGAATAACCGGAAGGCTTATATTCATAAAACCTCTAAAATATTTATTCTAATACTGCTTATGCTCTTTTTAGGCAGTGCACTTCTTTTTTCTGATACCATACTGATTAAGAACGGCAGATATTTGGATGTAAGAAGCGGCAATTATATTGATTTCAATTGGATGTTGATACAGCAAGGTCAAATTAAGGCAATTGGGGATGAGAGACCATTAATTCAAAACACAGAACAAGATCAAATTATAGAAATAGATGCTACAGGATATTATATTATTCCAGGTTTTTTTAATTCACATGTACACATAGGATTTGCCCCCCTTCTTGACCGCTGGGCACGAGCCGGCGTTACTACTCTGATAGATTTTGCTATTCCCATAGAAACAGGAAAATCATTAGCAGATAAAACCTGCATGAATTATTACTATTTTGAACTATTAAGATCAGTTCCATATCAGATTAGTGCTTCAGATTTGTACTATGCAGGTCCAATTCTTACTGTAGAGGGAGGTTATCGAAGTGACTTTATTGCAGGCTTTGTTATTGAAACACCAGAACAGGCATCTCAGGTTGTAAGAGAATTGATCCAAGAACAGGGTGCTACCTTTATAAAAGTAGCTGTAACTAACTATAGGGGCTATAAGAGGATTTCAGCAGAAATCCTTAAAAGCATATGTGATACTGCTCATAAACTGGGCAAAAAGGTTGCCGCTTATATTGATACGCCAGGCGATGCTGTGTTTGCAGTTGAGAATGGGGTTGATATCCTTGCTCATGCGCCTGTGCGTGATTTTTTTGAGGAACAGCTTGAGTATTTAATAGAAAAAGATATACCCATGATTCCGACACTTTCAGTTTCGCATGGAATAAATCGTGTGCTGCGGGAGCAGGAAAAGGCAATAACTGCAATGACACAGGGAATGACCTGGGCCTGTGAGCAGTATTATGAAGCGGGAGGCACTATCCTCCTGGGTAATGACTTTGGAAATCCCTGGATGGAGGCGGGCATTCCATGGCAGGAAATCAAACTGCTTAAAGCGGTTGGTCTATCTAATATCGAAATTATAAGATCAGCAACAATAATTCCGGCAGAAACCTTTAATCTTACAAATACAGGAGAGATTGCTATTGGCAAAGAGGCGGATATTCTCCTATTAAAAGAAAATCCATCAGAAAATCTTGACGCACTTGGGGATATAATAATTGTGATAAATAATGGAAGTATCATACGTGATGAGAGAAATACAGATTTATATCTTGAAATTGATATAGGATACAGCAGCTATTTTACCTCAAAAGAGGCGCTTATTGGCACAATGACTCCCCAGATTTCAGCCTATCCCAATACCCTCACTCTCAACTTTGCCCCTGAATATGCAGATATAGACGGCTCGTTTGCCATGGGTATTATGACCCGTCTTTCAACCCCAAAAGAACAGCAATCCTTGGAAATAAAATCTGATTATATCTTAAATCATACAAATGCATACATAGAAGGTAAAATTATTCATAGCTTTACACCAACACTTAGCATCGGAGTGCAGAGTTCAATTATTCCAAATGTCAGGTGGAGTACTGGAATCCATTTATGGAGATCTCCTCTCCCGATATTTTGGCCTGGCTCTAAAGACTGGCTTGCACTTGACCTGTATGGCAACTATGAAGAGTATTATTCATCACTTTCCAATCAGCCCGATTTTGATTCGTGCCGGCTATTTACTTTAGGAAGTAATCTGAACATATACTTTACTGATTTTCTTCCACTATGGATTGATAAGTGTAATCTCTCAGTTCAATTGGAGGGTGGCATGCAATTTGATTCAGAGTATTCCTATATCCGGGATAAAAACAGCCTGCGCATTGATCTATTCAATTTCACACTCTCATTATGGACAGGTGCTGTCTGGGGTCTATATCCCGGTCAAAAGGGTTTGGATCTTTCCGATCTTAATATAGTAGAATTTGGTAAATATAGAAACAATACACTTTTAGCTACAAGACTTGATTATTTTCTCTCCATTTTTAGCTTCTTTTATATATATCGATTTGGAATAAATCCCTTTATTGAAGCAGGAAAAACATCTGAATCCGTCGAAAGCCTTTTTCAAGGCGAAAACTGGACAGTTGATTTTGGTATTGGCTTGAAACTCGATATGGGATGGGGTGCTTTTAAATTCGGATTTTGCAAACAAATCCTTGATCCCTGGGAATGGGAACACATTAGATTTTATATTTATTTTAATAATTAATGGAGGTAATTTAATGAAATACTTTATTTTTGTATTTATGATATTGCTACTCTTATCAGCATATAACTTTGCTGAGAAGCAATTGTATTTGCCACAGATTCCATCACTACAGAAAGTGGATTCATATTTTAATAGTAATGAGCAGCTAATAAGTTATCTAAATCGCACACAGACATCTGCTGCATATTTTAAGGCCGGGCTCTATATATATTACAATGTTTTAGATTTAATCAGTGACCTTGGAGGGGGAAAAGATCAAAAAAGAGAATACCTTGAAAAGGCAATTGAGTATCTTAAAAAGGCCTATAATATGGAATCTCAGAATCCTATTTTTTTAACTATTTTAGCAGGTGCTATTGGTCTTAAATGCGCTTATACTGATGATTTTACAGAACTACTCGAGTTTTCTAGACGATCCCAGAAATATTATGCAAAGGCCATAAAAATGGATCCTGAAAATCCTGAGATAAGGTTAAACCGCTTCTATGGTAATATAAACCTGCCCTATCAATACTACCCTGATTACCTTCTCAAGACCCAAGAGGATGCTGAGCTGGTAATATTATGGGCTAATGAAATTATAGAAGCGGCAAAAGCTGATTCGAGCTATACTGAAATAGCAGAATGGCTTCTCGAGACAAAGAATCAAGTATTATATCGTTTAGGTGAGTACTTCTTTAAGCAGGTAAAGGAAAATGGCCCGGCATTTGAATATCTAAAACGAGTAGAACCGGGAAGTACATACTACAATGATGCCCAAAATATTATTAAGCAGATTCCACATTAATAACTGCTAAAGTATAACCTGATAATCTAATAAAGGAGTTTGATATGCATATAGAACTAAGAAATATAGATAAGACCTATTATCCCGGAAAAAAAATTAAAGTGAAAGCCTTGGCCAATATCTCGCTTGAAATCAAACCCGGAGAATTTACGGCAATCGTCGGCCCCTCTGGTTCCGGAAAGACAACACTTCTGAACCTGCTTGGATGTATCGATAGTCCAACATGTGGTGAGATTCTCTTTGATCAAGAACAGGTTCATAATTTAAAAGAGAATAGACTTATTAAGATAAGACGAAATAAAATTGGATATATCTTCCAATTCTTTAACCTTATTCCCACACTTACTGCCTTTGAAAATGCCGAGCTCCCCTTATGGAACATACAATCAGAAAAAAAGGCAAAAAGGAGAAAGAGATTGAAGCATTTTTTTCGTGAATTAAATATTTTTGAACTAGGGAATAGATATCCAGCAGAGCTGTCAGGAGGCCAGGAACAGAGAGTGGCAATAGCCAGAGCATTGGCTAATGAACCATCTTTAGTGCTTGCCGATGAGCCAACCGGAAATCTTGACAGCAAAACAACCAGCGAAATAATAGAATTACTAAAAAAAGAAAATAAAGAATTTAATGTAAGCTTTTATATCGCGACCCATGATACTACAATCCTGCCCTATTTTAACAAAATTGTCTATTTAAAAGACGGCCAAATACAAAGAATAGAAGAGAGGGATAAAGCTAATGATAAAACTAGTTAAACTAGCTATTAGAAATGTTCTAAGGAATAAAAGGAGAAGCCTGATTACAATGCTGATAATTCTAATATCTTTTCTGGTTCTAAATATATACAGAGGTTATATTGCCAGCGCGGAAAAATATTGGGGGGAAACCCTCATACGCCAGGACTATGGACATCTTCAAATATTTAACAAAGACTATGCCTTAGATGATCCCACCTCATTTGATCATACAATCTCAAAACAGCTTTATGAAAAAATATTAAATATCACGGAAAATTATCAAGAAATAAGGTTTGTCACTCCGCGCTTGGAAATAATGGGACTGATTGGAGGAGAAGAGGAGTCTAAAACCTTCCTTGCATCAGCCAGAGATCCGGAAGAGGATGATGAGATGTATATCCTGGACCAGGTAAAAGAGGGAGAGTTTATCTCAATGGAGAATCCCTATGATATAGTTATCGGTAAGAAACTTGCAGAAAAACTGAATGTAGAGCTCAATGGTAATCTTCTGCTTATTGCCCAAAGCAGTTATGGAAGCTTGGAGGCAATAGAGGTAACAGTATCTGGTTTTTCAGAGAGTGGATATACGGAACTTGATAACATGCGAATATTTACATCACTTGAGGCCACTCAAAACCTTGTGCTTACTGATTCATTTCACTATATAATAGTGCTTCTCAAATCAACTGGTGAAATGTTCAAAATGCAGAAGATTCTAACAGAGGAATTCAAAAATCAAGGGCTTAATCTAAAAATATTCAATTTTTATGAAAGAGCAAGATTCTTTACTGATATAATCGATATGCAAAAAAGGAGCTTTGATATATCTCTGGCTGTGCTTGCAATAATAATCATTTTTAGCCTTTTAAATACAATCTATATGTCCATTACAGACCGCACAAAGGAGTTTGCCACTATGAAGACCATAGGCATTGCAAGAAGGACAATATTTTCTTCTATTCTCCTTGAAGGCGTCTTAATAGCTCTTATTGCTGTAATAATAGGGAGTTTTCTCTCATATTTATCATTCATAATGATTAATAATGCGGCAATTACCCTGGATCCGCCCCCGGGAAGTGATCAAAGAATCCCATTTATGGTGTTATTTAAATTTGATTATCTATCATCAACCGGGATAATCTTTATTCTTATTGCCGGCTTTGCCAGTATTTTCCCGGCCATACATGTTATCAAGCAAAAGATAGTCAAGGCATTAGTATCACAATAAAAAGAAAGGTCATATAGATGAATAAAATATTTTTATTAATTATCATAATCCTTGTTTTAGCTCCAACATTTACTACAGGTGATGATATAATAGATGAGATCCTTGAAAACTTTAAGCAAGCAGAGCGCTCTTTTAATCAATATATTGAATTAATTGAGGTTGAAATCTTTAAAAATGATGTATCAGAACATAGAGCAACTTTCCTGCTCGCCTATTCACTTGCTGAATCTATTGCCGTTCAAAAAAAGCCGGAGATTGACAAGGGTAAAATCTATTTATGTAACGATGATGGCTATTTTTATTATTTTCCAAAACCGCAAAGATATATCAGGATATCGGCAAGAAGTCAATTATATGGCAATTTTAAAACAGGAGATCTCTTAAAGCCGCCGACTCTTAAATACTATGATTTTTCAGGATATGAATACGAACAGAATAATCAAGGTGATTTAATCTATATTCTTAGATTCACAGCAAAACCCAACATACAGGGAGTATCAATATTCAACAAGGTTGTCTCTTTTAACTACACCAGGCAGAGGATTGAAAAAATACAAAGTTTTTCAAGAAGCGGGGTTTTACTTGGTCAGAGCCTGTATTTGGAATTTGATGAAGTAGAGGGCAAAAAAACCTCAACTCTTATTAAAATAATCGATGTTAAAAATCCAGGAAGCTATACCCTTATGAAAACACTCTTTATCTCACCTGTCGTACTGCCTTCAAATATATTCTCGGCCCCATTCCTAAAATATGCTGAAAGGAAGCTTGAGCAGATTTCAAAACAATGAAAAAAATTATAGCTTTAATTTTATGTATTATTCCCCTTTATGGTTTTGCACAGAATATTGAGGCATACGGCAATCTGAAAGGTGATTTTTCATATAATCAGTATGATAAAGATGCTGTATTTTATCAACCATGTAGTGGGGATTATTATATTTCAAATTATTTATTATTAAATACTGAGATTAACCTTGCCAATCTATTATATACATACGGGCATTTTGATTTTGATGTTAAAATAAATGAGCTTATTGCAAGCAGTTCAAATGATCCCATTCAGAATATAGAGTTTCAGCTAAATCAGGCATTTATAAGTGTCCAGTTTTCAGACTGGCTTTTCTTTAGTCTGGGTAAAAAACGGATAGTATGGGGAGTGGCTTTTGTGAACAATCCAAGTGATTTTATAAACCCTCCAAAGGATCCATTTAATCCTGAGGTAGAGAAAAGGGGTGTTTACTGTACTGATCTTGAGTTGTTTACTGAATGGTTCAGTCTTCACCAGGTTGTTGTTGTTTATGATAATCTTGAATACTTTGGCTATGGTACAAAGCTTTCAACATCTTCTTTGATACCACTAACTGATTTAAATCTGGTGTTTTACTATTCAGAAAATAATAAATTAAATCTTGGATTTTCAATTGATACCATGCCGTTTTTTGAAATACCAATCTTTGAAGATTTGGCCTTCCATGGTGAGATGGGTTTCGCGCAAGTATCTGATACTTATGTAGTAAATCCATGGCCTGTGCTTGAGAGGCGTCCTCAACGAGATGATTTTTACAAAAACTTTATTATCGGTTTGCGATATACATTTCCCGTTACGGATACCATGCTAATTGCTGAATACTATTATTTAGACGATGGTTATACCAAAGAGGAATTATCAGATCTTATTACAACAGGGTATATTTATGATCCGAATGTTCAGGTAGATCCGGGAAGCATGGTAAGGCATAATCTATTTATAAGCCTTTTACAGCCCCGGCTTTCTATTAATTATAATACTTTTACTGATACACTTTTACTGTCAGCCGCAATGCTTCTAAATCTACTTGATGCAAGTATGCTTATCTCTGGAAAAATAGAAAGTGGAATTATAGAGAACTGTATTTTCGCATTAGAGGTTGGCTTCTTTATAGGAGAAGAGAATACAGAATACAGGATTCTGCCCACACAGTTTTATATTAAATTCGAGACAGAGATTGGGTTTTGAGTAAGGATTAGATTTCATTCAATATCTGCAAGCTATCTCTGTATGCAAAACAGGTTTTAAATAATCCTTCATGGTTTGGTTTTGCTTCTATACAGCATGAGTGCTCTTGTATGTAATTACAGAATTAACAGCAATGGCAGCCCCTGATTGACAGCCGCATGATCTGCGTATAATAAGCTCTGCTTTTAATTTGCCTGAACTGACTTCTTGATTGTGCTTTATGTGACGAACAATACTTTCCAATCCATGATAGCCCATTTTAACAAGGGGTTGAGCGACTGTTGTTAAGGAAGGGTAGCTTAACTGTCTCTCTTAAAAATCCTACTGTGATCCGTGCTTTTTTTGTTTAGATCTGCTTTCTATTGATGTTTTAATTTTGCGATCTCCTGTTGTACGCATTTGTCACAGGCATTGTTGTATTGGTTATCAGCATGACCTTTTACCCAGTGCCAGGTAATGGGAAGATTTTTCGTCAGTATAAGCAGCTCCTGCCAAAGTTGTTTATTTTTTACGGGCTGCCCTGCGGAGTTGCGCCAACCTTTTTTAAGCCAACTGTGAATCCATTGCGAAATACCTTTCTGTACATACTGGGAGTCGGTATAGATTTCGATATCTGAATATTCCTTAGCCTTGAGAAGGGATATCTGTTTTAAAGCATTTATAACTGCCGTTAGTTCCATACGGTTGTTGGTCGTGTGCTTATCATTTCCGGAAATTTCAATTTTCTTATTATCATATATCAGCAGAGCAGCCCAAGCCCCAGGTCCGGGATTTCCCGAACACCCGCCGTCTGTGTAGATTTTCAGTTTAGACAATGTTTTCTCCTTTAATCTTGAACTATACATATACAGATCCTGTCATTTTTGCTTAAAGATTAATGGCCACTATAATTATAATAGAATTTATTGCATCTAAGCAAAGATAATCATAATTTTATTACCGTGGATTGATATTTTCTTAAGTTTCAGACAGGTTTGTATTATCAGATATTTTATACTATTAGTGCCTTGACTGAATTTATGAATATGCTATTATTTAGTGATTTTCATTTTTTTTAGAGTCAAATTTAAAATAATCGAGGAGATAAGACATGAAAAAATTCATTATTTTTCTGTGTGTTTGTTTTGTTTTAAGCGCTGTGTTTGCAGATCTAAATCAAACATGCAAACAGTCGGACGTTTTGGATGAAAATGGTGAATTCATTGCAGAAAAAAATCTATTAATAGAATGGGTTTCTAAAACAGCTGATCCTAAACAAAGAGCGGAATTCTATTGGCGTTTGGCACGGACTTGCCTGAATATGGGTGAAGACAATAAAAGCAAGGGTATGAACAAAGACAATGTGCTCGAATTCTATAAAGATGGGGAGCAGTATGCTGATTTAGCTATTGAAAATGATCCGCAAAATCCCGAAGGATACTTTTGGAAGGGAGCCAATATCGGCTCATGGGGAAATACTAAGGGCATGTTCGAAGCACTGGGGAATGCCGGTTCCATGAAAGATCATCTTGAACAGGCCCTTTTACGGAATGCCGATCATGCGGATGCATATTTTGTGTTATGTCAGCTTTATACAGCACTGCCCGGTTGGCCGATCTCATTCGGAAATATTGATTACGCCGTGTCTTTAGGAAGGAAAGCGCTGTTTTTGCTTGAAAAAGAGCTGGCTGCAGGTATTCAGTCCGTACCTCAATACGGATATTATTCCGCTTTAGCTTCTGCATTATGGAACCGTAACTGGGATATAAATAAACGCTACAATGAGAAATCAAACAAATTAAAGGAGTATACGGGCAAGTCAAATCCTGTGGAAAAGAATTTTTTCTTTGAAAGTCAGGTTAGTCTCAAATCAATGTCGGACCGTGAAGAAGCCAAGCAGATTATTCAGTGGGTAATAAGTGAGATCGAAAAGATTTCCATTCAAAATTACTTCCAGAAAAAGGACCTTGAGGCAGCCAGAAAATTGCGTGATCAATGGAAGTAATAAATGAATATAAACAAGGGCTGTTTTCTTTTTAAACAGGCCAAAGCTTAATAGCGGTTATAAATTATAGCATAACGAAATCTGACAACCGGATTGCTCCACATATTTTTTACATTGTAGCGTAATGGATTGACAATAATAGCTGCCAATCTGCAGATGTGATCGTAATCTAGTTTAAAAAATGATTTTTCAAAGTGATACTGAGCGGCCGCGCCGATGCCGTACACACCTTTGCCCCATTCAATACAGTTAAGGTAGAGCTCCAGGATACGCTGTTTATTTAAAATAAATTCCATGGTAAGGGCTATGAGTATTTCGCTATATTTGCGCAAATAGTTTTTATCCGGAATAAGGAACAGGGTGCGTGCCAGCTGCTGGGTAATGGTACTTCCTCCGAGTACAATCTGCCCGTATTTTTTATTTACACTGTATGCATATTTCATAGCTTCGATATCTATACCGTTATGTTTATAGTAGTTGGTATCTTCCAGTCTAATAAACATACTCTGAACATAATCCGGAATTTTGCTTAAAGGAATATACTCTGCAGTGCGCGGCAGATACCAGTTGTTGGCCATCCGGTATAAGAGAAATGAAGAAACAGGCGGATTTAAAAATGAGTACATAAGGCTGCACGACGAGGCTCCGACCAGTACTGCAAAATGAAAGAGCAGAATCATGGCAAAAGCAAGCTGTATAAATTTCAGCAGCAGGAAAGATAGCCGCTGTCTAACGCTGTGCTGTGGCAGGCGGATAAGCTCTCTGCGGTCGCTTATTCTTTTGCGTGCTTTCTTCTTGCTTGATATTTTTGTAAATCTATATGATTTTCTGGCCATGCAATACAGTTAATATAGCGTAAAGCTCTAAGGAAAGTCAAATAGAGTGCTATGAAGCTTACGGTTGAAATAAGCATAGTAAAGCCAAGGTATAATTTTTTTTGGTTGACTGATCGCATAATTTCCCCTATAATTCTTTAAAAGCCCTGGGAGGGGAATATGGCAGAACAACTTATCCTTAAAAATCTTCCTTTTATTAAGATTTTACCTTATTGGGCACAGGAACTCTCTTATAAATACTGTTCGCAGACAGCTAATCTCTACATTATTCACGGTAATATAAGAGATTTTTTACCCCATAAAATGAAGGAAGGTGAATTTAACTTTGTAAAAATTCAGGATTATATTGCAGATGTGCTGTTCGGTAATCGCGATATAATCGTGTTTTATGATCGCTCTTCCGGAGTGAGTTTTTGTACGCGTGATATGGAGGCCGATTATTTACAGATAATGCGGGTGCAGGAACCCGAGCTCACGGATCAGGAGATACTCACTACAGATCCTTATAAAGCATTTCGCAGTTTGGAGCGCTATTTTCAGCAAAGCATACCCTTTAATAAACGGATTGTGTTAATTATTGACTATGCGGAAACCATTGTGCCCAATACTGATATGGCACGGTATACCGATGAAGACCGCTACTGTTTGGTTACGCTCAACCGCTGGGCTAACGATCCAATTTTCACCCAAGGTGATGTATCAATAGTCCTGCTTACCGAAAATTTAGCAGATATCACTCTCAGGCTGGTACGCTCACCCTCATTGATTAAGGTAAATATACCCATTCCCGACGAAAAGGTAAGAGAAAGCTTTCTCGGTTTTTTAAACAGAGAAGAAAAGATCCTCTTGGAAGACGAGCTTAGTATTACAGAAGTTGCTAAAATTACCAGCGGTCTTAATCTGATTAATCTGAATCAGCTTGTAGCCGAATCATACCAGGAAGGCCGTACTCTTTGTCTGGATTATCTGCGCAAAAAGAAGAAAGAAATAATCGAAGCCGAGGCCATCGGCCTTCTGGAGTTTATTGAGTGTGAACACGATCTGTCAATGGTATCGGGACATAATTTTGTGAAGAAACGCTTTAAAAATGCAGCGCGGGCCATACGACAGGGGCGGCTTGATGTTTTGCCTATGGGGTATCTTATCTCCGGACCGGTCGGTACAGGCAAGTCCTTTATGGTAACAGCCTTTGCGGGAGAGATTGGAATCCCGATCGTAAAATTCCGTAATTTCCGCTCCAAATGGCAGGGAGTTACCGAAGCCAATTTGGAAAAAGTTCTCAATATCTGCAAAGCCATGGCACCTGTGGGTGTGATGATCGATGAAGCCGATGCTTTTCTGGGTAACAGGAATCAGGAGGGAGATTCGGGTACCAGCAACCGCATTTTCGCTCAGATTACCTCTTTTATGGGCAATACCGAATATAGGGGTAAGATCATCTGGTTTTTGATAACCTGCCGTCCGGATATACTTCCCATCGATTTAAAGCGCCAGGGCAGGGCTGAGGAACATTTGGCTCTGTTCTATCCTGAAACAATCGAGGAAAAAAAGCATTTGTTTGAAACCTTAATTCGTAAGCTTAACCTGAAAATACAAAAGGTGAATGTCATTGAAATGTTTAGAAAATATCACTTTGATTTTTCCGGTGCCGATCTTGAATCAATTCTTATAAGGTCAAAATTCTTCTCTGCAATGAATGATCATGTTTTTATTACCAAGGATGATCTGGAACAGACAATACGTGATTTTGTGCCGCCTTCTTATCCCTATGAGATTGAGCTGCAGAATTTGGTTGCTGTACTGGAATGCACAAGCAGAGAGATGCTTCCCAGACGTTTTCAAAACCTGAACCGTGACAGGCTGGTCGAAGATATTAAACAGCTTAAAATGCTGGTTGGTGAAAGGGAAATGGCGACATAGCTAAACGTCAGTCAGTAGTTTATCGGTCTTCCGGATTCGCACATAGTGTTAAGACAAAAAAATAGCTGTAAAAAGTTTGCGTTATAATCAATTCTCATTTTACAAAGGAGAATTGATTTTTTAATTTATTGGCACCGGCGATTTTCATTTTGTACGATTATATTAGCAATTTATCATGGTATTTTAAGCTAAATAAAGCTTACATTGTACAAAATGAAAATCGCCGGTGCGCTATTTTATGCTCTTTCTTATAATTTAAAAAAGGAGTATGATCATGTCGAAAGCCAACAGCATTATAAAGAAAATAATTCTCTGCCTTAAAGCCGTGCTGTTTTTCTCTTTATTATCGGGTACAACATGTACAACCACGGTTGAAAATGACAAAGGCGAGGTGCAAGCTCTCACCTATCGGCTGCAAGTGTATATCAGCGGAGAGGGAGAGGTAGAATTGGATCCTCCCGGTATGGATTTTCCCGTAGGGACTGTGGTAACACTGCATGTGTATCCTAAAGCAGGATATAGATTAAGACATATTATATTTAACATGGAAAAAGTAACCTCACCCGTGCTTAGAATAAAAATGAATACAGACAGGATTGTCGTAGTAGACTTTATGAAAGATTATTAATTATATTTACAGGTTGTCCTCGTCATTATTAAAGCATTATATTTTTACTAGACCCGATGAAAAAAAAAGCTGATGCAAAAATTACTATAAGCTGGGTTTTTTCAATTTCTAAAATTCCTAAGCATGCATGGAACGAATTGGCGCTGGCGCTTAACACACCCTTTTTAGAATGGGAATGGCTTTTTCTGTTGGAAAATTCAGGGAGCATCTGCCCTGATACAGGCTGGATGCCGGCACACCTTACATTATGGAAAGATCAAAAACTGATAGCTGCTGCAGCACTCTATATAAAAACACACAGTGAGGGAGAGTTTGTTTTTGATTATATATGGGCACAGGCTGCGCGTCAGCTTGGCATTAACTATTATCCCAAACTGGTGGGGATGAGTCCCGCTACACCGGTGCCCGGTTACCGTTTTTTAATTGCACAAGGCGAGGATGAGGAAAAACTCACCAAACTCATGCTTCGAGAAATTGAAAGATTTTGCATTGAACAAAATTTATCCGGAGTACACTTTCTCTATACTGATATCCAATGGTATCAGCAGATGGTACGGTATGGTTTCATAAACTGGCTGCACCAGGTTTATGTGTGGAAGAATCGAGGATTCTTAAGTTTTTCCGATTATCTTATGTCATTTAATAAAAATCAGCGGCATAATATCAGACGTGAGCGGAAGAAGATAAGCCGGCAGGGAATCACCGTAAAACCCGTAGAAGGTAGACAAGCCCGGCGCTCTCTTTTTGAAAGAATGCATGATTTTTATGCGCATACCAACTACAAATATGGACCCTGGGGGTGCAAATACCTTACCAGAGATTTTTTTATCGGTCTCCATGAAATATATAATGAGCGTGTCGTATTTATGGTTGCCTCCTTGGAAGACTATCAAGCTGAACCACTTGGCCTGGCCATGTTTTTCAGAAAAAACAACTCGCTTTACGGACGTTATTGGGGGAGTGCCGGAGAGATTGATTCCCTGCATTTTAATACCTGCTATTATGCACCCATTGAATGGGCGATTGCCAATGGTATTTCGCGGTTCGATCCGGGGGTCGGCTCGGATCATAAAGTACGGCGAGGATTTCAAGCTGATGCTAATTACAGCCTGCACCGGTTCTACAACAGGGCATTAACCCTTGTTATGCGAAGTAATATGGAACAAATCAATCGTCTGGAACAGGAGAATATCGATAATTTGAATGCGCTTCTCCCTGTTGTCCCGGGGTAATACAAATGGATATGATCGGAGATAAAACGCGGCAGGCAAAAAAATAACGATATTCGTACCCACGTATAAAAACCACAAGCTTCGTAGCACTACATAAAAATTGTGGCAATCCAAATAAGTTTGAATTATACTATACAAATAAAAATCACGGAAAGGAGAAAAAAATGTTTGTCTTAAAAACAAAAGCTTTAAAATCAGGCCTGGTTTTAATGTTTATTATTCTTTTTTTCAGCCAGGGCATGTGGATTTTTGCCCAGAACCTTGAAGTACGCAGTCAGGGTAAGGTGATTGCCGACGGCGGAAGCTGGTTTATTCCCATGAACTCCGGCGGAAGTAAAGTAGCTCTTTTTAGTGAGCAGCGCGAACCGTTCAGTGTTTATAACATTGGAGATTCCCCGCTTACTATAAAAGCTATCAGCTTGAAAATTGATGCCGGAGTAATGCAGGAAGAATTTTCACTGCAAAATACGGAGCTCAAACCCGGGCCGCTTGATTTTAAAGAGACTACGATAGAAGCTAAAAAAAGTTTTGACTTATACATCCGCTATTACCCTGTGCAGTCCAAGGAAGTTGGAGCAACAGTTACTGTGGAATACGGAGCGGGCAAAAAGCACGTCTTTGCAGTAAAAGGAAAGGGCAGAGACAATGCGGTTTTTTCAGAAGATGTAAACATTTCTCTGCACAGAATTTTTGGCGGCCAAAAGAGCGACGAGATGGTAACCGGTATGGCAGCCGATAAAAACGGGAATAGCTATTTTGCAGGCCATGTTACCGGTGTGAAAGACAAGTTTGCTTACGATATATTTTACGGCAAAATCAATCCGGACGGATCACTGGCCTGGGCTAAATTGTGGGCCGGACCCTACCGCGACTATACACGCGATCCGGGACAGAATGATGAGACAGGAGGCAGTGCCAATGCCATTGCCATCGATGAGGCAGGATTTATCTATATAGCAGGCTCGGTTAGTCCTTCCAGTTATAATAATAATTATGCGGCACTTATCTTAAAGATTAATCCTGCAAACGGAGTGCCAATGTGGGAAAAAATGTGGAGACCGGATTGGCCGTCTGCATTGCTGGCAAAACACAGTGCCGAAGGTTATGCCCTGGATGTAAAAGGCGGGCATGTGTATGTGGTGGGGACGACCGGGGCGGCGATCGAGAATTCCGATGCCCTGGTTTTTTTGCTCAGTTTAAAGGCAAGCGACGGCAGTATTGAGTATCAACGTTATGTGGATCCCACACCAAAAACCAATGACAGGGCCTACTGTGTTAAAGCGGATGCTCAGGGTAATGTGTATATCGGAGGACTGGCGGCCAAAATCAGCCTGCTTATAAAGTTTAAGGAAGCAGCCACAAATAATCCCAAAGTGGCCTGGGTTAAAACACTGGAAACCGGCTGGGGCAGTAATATCAACTGTCTGGATGTGGATGCGGCCGGTAATGTTTATGCATCCATCGACCGCAGAGGTGCTCAGACCTATTTTAGTTTTTTAAAGCTGTCTGCGGACGGCGGTCTTGTCTGGGGAAAGACCTATGACGGCGGCAGTAATAAGAACAACAACTGTAACGTGGTGAAAGTGGCGGGCGACGCGCTCTATGTGGGCGGGCGTACCGGTCAGTCGTGGTATGACTCACAGATGGGGGATGCTAAGCTTATCAAAGTAAATAGTTCTGACGGCAAGGAGCTGTGGAGCGCTTTTTACTTCTGCGGCAAAGGGCCGGATGAGCTGGCCGAGCACAGAGTAAAAGGGCTGGTGGTTCAGGGGAATACTCTGTATATTGTCGGGCAGGTATATACCGGTAATTTTAACGGTGTGCGCTACTGGGGCTACTGGTATAAGGGTGTAAGTTCTTTAAGCGATTATACTCCGCAGGTAAAAGAACTGGGCATGGGAGAAACAAGCGGAATCACTATACCAACGGGTGCGGTAAAAGACGCTTCCTCCGCACGTGAGCTTATGGATCTTAAGGATATAATTCCCTTTCAGGATGCTGCTCTTAAAAAGGACGGACACGGCCCCGATGGAGAACTGATTTTTTGGAAGCTGGAGATGAAGTAGAAACAGATTTGATTTTTAATTGATTTACGATATACTTATATAAGAAATGTTTTTAAGGAGGAAATAAGATGCAAAAAAATATTATGAGAGCTGTCATTGTGCTTTTGCTACTGCTTTTACCTGCTGCCGCTTTTAGTATTGATATGAAAGTGGGGATTAAAGGAGGCGTCGGCTTCCCGTTCTATGTAGGTACGGACTATGAAAGTGATATTGATGCTACTAATGATGAAACCCAGTTGCTTATTGCTTATGAGGGCGGAGTTTTTCTTACGATCGGGGTGGAGATGATAGCAGTAGAAATTGATCTCTTTTTAACTTCTGCCGGCGGCGCTTATGGAGACAGTAATATTGTATATAACAGTATCGATAACTTTATTGAGATACCTATTCTGGTAAAACTAAGGTTTAAGATAGATGATATAACCGCCTCAGTATACGCAGGCCCTGATATATTAATTAAATTGGGCTATTTTGTCGAACAAGAAATCGATGTGGATGATGGAAGTATAGTTGATGAACTTCGATGGGATGATGATGAAATGAACTCCATTCAATACGCTCTTGTGATAGGAGTAGGCGCTGAGGTACCATTCGAAGACTTTTTTGTGACGGTTGATGCTCGTTACTGCTTGGGATTAACCAGCAGACATATCGAAGGTTCTATTTACGGCGAGCAATGGTTTCAGGACAACATTCAGATCTTAGTCGGATTCGGTATGGATTTGTCTTTTTAATATAATTGTATGATATAGGTACGGAATTTTAAAACCCCGGTTTTTGCCGGGGTTTTTATTTTAAAAAAATTATAATAAACTGCAAAGATCATTTATCTTCAGTTTAAAAGAGAAAATCAGATTTTTTTGCTATTGAATGTCTTAATTAAAAGGTTGAAAAAAAATTAAAAAATTGATAATTTTTTTATAATTAGAATTATATTTTAAATATAAAGATTTTTTTATGCCCTTGTTTAATTTTTTAATGGGCAAAATGATATAATAAGGATAATAACATCTGGTTAAAAAGGTAAATCAATGAGAGAAATAATAACATCAGAAGTGCAAACCATAATTCAGAGTATACTCAATAAACTAATTAAAGATTATGCTCCACAAAAGGTAATACTTTTTGGTTCATACGCTTATGGAAATCCACAGTCAGACAGCGATATAGATTTGCTTATAATCAAGAAGACATCCGAATGTTTTATTGACCGCTGGGTTACTGTACGTCGTATTCTCTCAGATCCTAAAAGATCATTACCAATAGAAACCATTGTGCTCACACCTCAAGAATTGTCTATAAGACTGGCGATTGGAGATCAATTTATTGCAGAGATAATAAAAAAAGGTGAAGTATTGTATGCCGCGTGATGAATCACTTTATCATGCAGATTGGCTGCGTATCGCCGAAAAAGATATGTCAAGAGTAAAACTACTTATTGATGCAAATGATCCAGAGGCTGCAGGCTTTTATCTTCAGCAAGCAACGGAAAAGTTACTGAAAGCTTATCTTTTATCTAAGGGCTGGCAGATTGAACGCATACATGATCTGGAAGCCCTGCTGAACAGGGCACTGGTTTATGATCAATCTTTAGAAAGATTCCGTTTGATTTGTCAGAAAATATCAGGATTTTATTTGATTGAGCGTTATCCATTTCTTGTTGATGCAGGTGTAACTGAAATTGAAGTCCGCAATGCTTTAGAGCATGTTAGCGGATTGTTTGAAAAACTCCGAAAGGGGATTAAAAGTAAGTAATAAGAATTTTAAACATAAAAATACCATCCTTTTTAAATCTGATACATAAAGAATGATCATATATAATTAAGAAAAAAATAGAATAGCATTTAAAGTAATGTTTACAATTTTAATAAGTCCTGGTATCGGAAACTTCTATGCTAAGCCGTACACAGAAATCAGAAGCTTTCTTAAAACAAAAAAAGCCCCGGCGCGCGGCCGGGGCTGTGGATTTTGTAAAAAAAGTATCTTTTATTCTATGGGTTCAATGACAAAATGGAGACGGGTTTCGGCAGTTGATGGTAAACCACCAGGTTTTGGCATGTGAGTATTCCATTGATATGATCCTATTAGATAATATCTTCCGTTAATATCGTCACCAGGAGTACCGTTTATTATATTATCCAAAACATCCTGAATTTTTATATCACGCAATATGTCAATATTTTTCCAATTACCTCCCCAACCATCTCCAATTTGCCTTATTCTGATATAGGCGTTTTCAAGATTATTCTCATCAAAATCATACTCTATGAATTGGTGAATTGGATATTTTTGACGAAAATTCAATTTAGGAGTATTATAACTGGCCACAAGATCATTGGATACATTTCCCTGACCCTCATAGCCAGCATACACGAAAATATCACCTTCATAATTAAGACTATAATCCCTCATATTCACTATCTCTAAAATAGTCACCCTAAACTTATCGTTTATCTTCACCGTATTGCGCACATAGTATTCGGATGCCAGCACTACATTGGTGATGGAATTGTCGCCCAGATAGCGCAGTTTGTAGGAAAGGGGCGCGCCCACCGGTACTGTGGTCAGTTCACCGTCGGCTTCAATCCAGTCTTTAAAACCCTCAAAACCGCTTATTGCCACACTAGATGCGGCATTGGCGTTGCCGCCGTAGATACACGGGCCTCGATCGTGCTGGTATTGAGCACGTTCTGATAGTGGGTGGCCAGATCGACCCCGCCTCCGGCAATAATGCCGTCGTAGGCATACTGAGGCGCGGCTTTGACATCCTGTGCGCTGTAAGAGCTTTTGATGGAAATCATAGCCATTCTGCCGTAGGTAACGGTTGCCACGTATACCGGGCAGGTATTGCTTCCGATTTTGTTCTTGAGGTCTTTCCAGGTAACCGAATCGGCCAGAAAATCGCTGAGATCAACAGGAAGATTCACATCTATGGTGTAATACACCTGAACAAACTTCACCAGCACTTTTGTTCTGATATTGGTATTGGAAAACTCGAACATGCTTTTGAAGTTGTGTCCCCAACCATGGAAATAGGTGCCGAAAGCAAGCTTTAAATGCTCTTCAGAATGCACTTCCTCTTTATAAAAGGAAACATTGGAAGGAACGGTTCCGGTTACCTCCTGGTTTACCAGAGTGCTTATGCCCTGTCGTACCGCGCCAAGATTTGCTTCCGGTATGGTTACGGCTGATAAGGGCACGTTTGAGATCGAGATTGATATGGTAACCGGGCCTCTGGCCACGGAAAGCGGTGTGTACTCGCCGGTGTGAATGGTGTTGGCGTCGATAAGCGATCCTGGCCACATCACATCGGATACCGGATCTAAACAGATGCCCTCATTATAACCTTGAGCCGTATCATACTTGTACACACTGGTGTAGTAATTGGCCAGATCCGACGGACGATCGGGATGATCAGGGTCGCCCTCAGCAATCGGTCCTTCGATTATCGGCCCGTAGGGATCAGGTTGATTCAGATAGCTTAGAGAGCGGACTCCGTCGTCCACATCAGTAAAGCGGTCAGGTTCAACAATATTGCCGCAGCCTGCCGTCAGTAATAGCATACCGAGCATACAGCATACGGTACACATAAAATTCATTCTTTTCATAATAGGTCTTTCCTCCTCTTAACCAAATATAATTTTCATATAGTGGTTAAGTGCGCACTCTTTGTTTCCACCCCCTGAACTCATTTTTACAATAAATTTTTTTATAATATCACAATGTACATTTTCTAAAAAGCTTTTTCAGGCAAAGCCTCATGCTTTTAGTACTGTATAACGTAGAAAGCTGAAAAATCACGCGCTAAATTTTAAAAAAAAATTAAAAAAATGCGTGATTTTCATTTGCATATCGTATTAATATATGGCGAATGGAAATAAACGGCGCTTTTATAAAACAGCTTCGCCAGCGGGACAATAATGCGTTTAAGACTCTCTATATGGAAACCAAGACCATGTTGTACAACTACATTCTTTACAAAGTAAACGGTTCTGTAAGCGTTGCGGAAGACATCCTTTCCGAAGTGTTCGTAAACGCTATCGATTATGCCGGATCACTCACTGTCACCCATAATGTCACGGCATGGCTTTACCGCATAGCAAAAGCAAAATCGTGGACTATATCCGCCGGCTGAACAAAGAAAAAAAGATCGTGAACGCCTGCACTTCGTACAGTATTACCAGGAAACAAAGCGAAACGCCGGAGGAATATCTATTGAAAAGCGAATACCGCCAGCTGCTGCAGGCTGCGTTCTGTATGATATCCTCAGATTATCAGGAGGTTCTACAGAAAAAATATATAGAAGAGCTGGCCGTAAAACAAATAGCAAAAAACATGAATAAAAGCGAGAAGTCCGTGGAGTCCCTGCTCTACCGCGGCCGCAAAGAGCTTATTCAAAGTATTGAGAAGTTGGCTAAAGAAC
>CAZEPL010000024.1:0-42207 GCA_964514135.1 uncultured Spirochaetaceae bacterium
CGCAATGCGTTCAATCTACATATCAATAATATTATACGCATTGCATAAAAGTTCCCTTTCTTTGAAATATTATATTCCCACCCATTCATACTGTCAAGCTGATTTCTGACGTTGTACCGCGGACACGCACACATGTTTTCTGAAATTGGCTGGCAGGCCAAGTATGCTCTGCACCCAGAAGCTGTGTGTTGGTAGTTTTTCGCTTGAATTCCGGCCTTTTCAGTGCTATAAAGTAACAGATGACAAAGGAGTTATTCTTTTGGAAAAAAAGTATTTTATTTTTTTATTTTTAATTCTACTTTTCTTTATAAATTTTAATTGTAAAAATATTATAAATAAAGAATCAGAAACTATTGCAAATGAGAAATATGGTTATACAACACGGTCTAATAATGAAATCAGGTCATCAGATATATCTTTAATGCCGGAAGGGATGCCGCAGGATATAAAGGAATTCAAAACACTGAATCCCGGTATTGTCGCCTGGGGAGGTGATCCGATTTTTTATATCAATAATATGGAAACATACAAAAAGGAGATACGGGGTTTCAAAGAGTTGGGCGTTAAAATGATCGCCTGTAATGTCTGGATGCTCACGGCCACTGAAGAATATCTCTATCATAATCCGGAGTACCGGGAGGCAGTATGTAGAGATATAACAGGCACACCCATTGTGCCTCCCTGGCTGGATGGTGATTATAAAGGAGTAAAGCCGTATTGGGGATGCACAAACAATCCCCTTTTTCAGGAGCTTTTAATCATGCGCGCCAAACTGGGTATAAAAAACGGGGCCACAATGCTGCACCTGGATGATCATCTATGCACATTTTCCTGTACTGAGTTTGCGGGCGGATGTTTTTGTGATTATTGCATGGAAGGCTTTAGAAAATGGCTGGCAAAAGAATATAATGCCAAAGAACTAAAGGAGAGAGGGATACATAATATTGAGCAGTTTAATTATGCGGAATTTATTAAAAGTTCGGGATATGCAACCAAGAAAGCGTATAAGGAAGCTTTCCTGCAATATAAAATACCCTTAAAACAGGAATTTTTAAGATTCCAAAAACAAGCGTCCCTGGATTTTATTAAAAGACTCAAGGCTGAAGCTGAAAAAATAACAGGGTCAAAGGTACTGGTAGGTGTAAATTCTTATACTCTTTTTCCCATGCATTTACCTGACTCCCATCTTGTCGATTATTTTGCTAATGAGGTTGAACATTATAATAAGGAAGATTTAATTCCGCCCATGGTATACAAATTGGCAACCAGTCTTAACAAACCGCTTTTTGCCACCGGAAACGGTGAAGATTGGGTGCATGTTAAACAAAAAAATGATGAAACAAGAGTGAGAAGATGGATTGCCACAGCTTATGCATTTGGCCATTATTTTATGTATGCTTATAAAAAATGGTGTTTTTCACAAGAAACAGGAACACTTTGGTATCAAACACCTATAAAAACATACAAACCAATCTGTGATTTCATAACAGAAAATAGAGAGCTTTTTGATGATTATGAGCCGGTTTCACAAATTGGAGTATTATACAGCAATGCGGCTTGTCTACACGATCATTGGCAGGTAAGAGAAGTCTGCCGCGATCTTCATTATGCAAACATCCCATTTAAACTTATACCCGCACATGATGAATATTTACAGGTACCGTTGTTAAATGAAGATAATATGAAAAATATTGAACTATTAATAATTCCTGAACCCACACTTTTAACCGGTAAACAGGATAGTTTAATTAAAAAATGGATAAAACAAGGAAAGGCTGTAAGTTGGAGTAATATTAAACAGGTAAAATCAATTATTGATTCTTATATAAAAATACAAAACTCATCTATGGTCTGGGCACTGCCAAGAGAAATCCCGGAAAAACCCAACAGTCCTTTAATTATTCATTTATTAAATCAAGATTATGATTCGCAAAAGGATAAAATGCGAATACAGAAAAATCTTAAAATAAGTCTTAGTATGTCATTTTTAAAAAATAAGAAAAGTTCAAAAGCAACATTATACGCTCCTGAAAAAAAGCCAATCACTTTGCCAGTAAAAATAATTAATGATAGATATGAAATTATTGTACCTGAATTAAATATCTGGGGAATATTAAAGATTGAATAAAATTAATAGTAATTTATCTATCAAGGGACTGAATGCCGAGCTTGAGCAGGAGATAGCCACTGGGCTTGAGCGGGGATATAGGCTTTACCAAAAGCGGGGCTGGATCTAACTTATCGGAGGAATCAAATGTGGCAGGGTGTTGATTGTATTCAACTATATGTTGACGACCTGGAAAAAGGAATCACTTATTACAGGGACAAAATGGGGCTCACTCTCAAATGGAAGAAACAAAATAAAGCGGGCTTCGCATTGGGAAAGGATTCCGAGCTGGTCATCCAGACGCAGGACAAAGAGCAGGAAACAGACATTCTGGTTGATGATGTAATGTCTGAGGTGGAAAACATAAAGGCTGCAGGCGGTAAAATCCTGTACGGCCCCTTCGATATTGATATCGGCAAGGCCGCTGTTATAGAGGACCCGTGGAAAAATGTCTATGTGATATTGGACCTTTCCAAGGGAACCTATACGACCGACGCGCATGGTAATCTGACGGGTCTGGAAAAAGCATAAATGCGCCTTTACTAAAATACAGCCGCCCCTTTTCATGTAGTCAGGAGCCCTTTTTAGCAGAGGTCGGTTTCAGCAGGGGCCGGCTTCTATGTATCTTCCAGTAAACCCTGTATTTTCTTTAACAACACCTGCGGCAGCACGGAATTTGTCGGAAAAGCATTCCATCTTGCCGATCTCATCCAGGATGATGACCGTGTCTGCCTGCGGACGAATGGCCGGAACCGCCAGTTCCTCGATATTCTCTATACTCACACCATAGCGCCTGATGTGGAATTCTGACCTGATATCCTGATGTGCCAGGTAGCCCTGTTTGCCGTCTATAGTGTTCATTAGAAAACCCACTCTGCGCTCGGCATCCCGTTCTTCTTCCGTGTAAAAACCTTTGGCAGGGCAGGGTAAAAGGCTAATTAATTTTTTTATAACCGTGGTCTTGCCGGATGAAGGCGCTCCGGTGAGGAAGATGTTTTTTTTGTTTTTGAATAGTGGGATTCATTTTCATCAAGCGGGCCAGATCTTGCGCCCGCCGCCACCGGGCACAAGCTTATCTATAAGCTTTAGCTCTGCTTGTGTTAACGGCGGAAGTAATGCCGCCTTAATATTTTCCTGAAGCTGTGATGCCCTTTTTGCGCCGGGAATAACCACGGAGATATCGGGATTGGCCAGCACAAATTGCAGGGCCAGTTGGGCCAGGGTTTTCCCGTTCGTAAGCTCCCTTAATTTCTCTACGTTTCCAAGATCGTTTAAGAATATCTCTTTTTCATCGGGATTTTCCAGCCAGCGCTTTCTGAAATCACCTTCCGCGAATTTGCTGTGCGCGCTGAACTTACCGGTAAGAATACCCATGGCCAGTGCGCCACGTACAATAATCCCGATGTTATGCTCTTTGCAGTAAGGTATAATCTCCGCCTCTGCTGTTCTGTTTAAAATACTGTAATCGATCTGCAAACTGGCGCAGTCATCCTCGAGATTAAAGGCTTTCAGGTACTCGAAGTCACTGGTGCTCAATCCGAAGGCCTTTATCTTTCCCTGTTCCTTCAACTTGCGGAATCCCTCCAGAAAAACTTCCATGGTCGGATCGCGAAAGGAGATATGACTCTGCAGAACATCAATATAATCCGTGTTGAGCCGTTTGAGATTTGTTTCTACGCCCTCGATAAATTTTGTAGCGGTATCGTACGCGGTTTGCTGTTTTTGATCGTTAAAATTACGCCAGCCGATCTTGGTGGCTAAAATAAATCTATCACGCTTGCCCTGCATGGCCCTGCCCAGGATTTCTTCGCTGTGGCCGTCTCCGTACACATCGGCGGTATCAAAAAAGGTAATTCCCGAATCCAGAGCCGCGTGGATGGTATTGACGGATTCGTTGTCCTCAACCGGACCCCACATGGCACCTCCGATGGCCCAGAGGCCGAGTCCCATCTCAGGAATTTCTATATTGCTCTTTCCGAGGTGCCTTATTTTTATTCCACTTTTATTCATAATGTTATGCTCCTTTTTTTATAATATATATATTATAAGCTAGGGCAAAGCACAAAAACAAAGTTTTTAATTGCTTGACCAAGATCATGCCTTTATTTAAGATTAACAGATATGCAAGAATGAAGAAATTAAAAGATTTTGTAATTAATTGTAATTATAAATACTTATTTCTATATTTTATAATATTCATATTCATTGGTATTGCGCTCTATGTATTAAGCTATTTCAATTATTTATTATTCCACACCACCGCCGAACTCTTTAGTATTATAATCGCCGCTGCCATCTTTATTTTGGCCTGGAATACCAAAGATTATTCGGAAAATAATGATCTGCTCTTTTTAGGACTCATCTATCTCTTTGTCGGTATTATCGATCTTTTTCATACTCTTACATATAAAGGCCTGAATCTGTTTGAGTCCCACGTTTTTTTTGCCACCGAATTTTGGATAGCGGCCAGATATATGGAGAGCGCCAGTCTTTTACTTTTTACCCTATTTTTAAATAAAGTCAAACGGAACAGCTGTATTTTCATCGCGATTATTTATTCCGTAATTACGATCTTTATAATTTTATCGATATTGGTCTGGAAGATATTTCCCGTAGCTTACATTGATATTGAAGGTCAGGGCTTAACAGCGTTTAAGATCATCAGTGAATATATTATAATGCTGCTATTAGCTCTTTCTATTTTTATTCTCATTCTCAAAAGAAAGCGTATAAATAGAAATCTGCTTTATTATTTTATCTTATTTATATCAATCACCATCATAAGTGAATACTTTTTTACGTTATACACAGATGTTTATGGGATTTGGAATTTTCTGGGACATTATCTGAAGATAATTTCATTCTACCTCGTATATAAAGCAATAATCCAGTATAGTTTAAAAAATCCTTATGAAATAATATTTAACGAGTTGAAGCAGCATGAAAAGCAGTTGGAAGAAGCGAATACCACCAAGGATAAATTCTTTTCTATAATAAGCCATGATCTCAAAGGAGTATTCAGCGGCATTTTAGGATTTTCAAAATATCTTAATCAAAAGTATGATGATATAACTAAGAATGATCGAAAACATTTTGTTCATCTGATTTATAATTCATCGGAGCAGGCCTATAATTTATTGGAAAATCTTTTACACTGGGCGGGGGTGCAGACGGGGAAGCTGAAGGTAAACAAGGAAAAGATTAATATAAAAATTATTATCGAAGAAGTATTGGACCTGTTTGCCCATAATGCGGAAAAGAAACAGATTCACCTGGAAGCAAAAATTACAGATGATCTGAATGTTAAAGCCGACAGATTTATGCTTTTTACCATTATAAGTAATTTAGTAAGCAATGCTTTGAAATTTACTCATTCGGGCGGTGAGGTTACAATTTCAGGGTATATGAAAAATAAAAATATCCAGGTCAGTGTAACTGATACGGGAGTTGGCATAAAAGACAAGGATATCGAGAAACTATTCAAGCTTGATTCGGATTATAAAAAGAAAGGCACGGACAAAGAAAGCGGAACGGGTTTGGGTCTCATCTTATGTAAAGAGTTTATCGCAATGCATTCCGGTAAAATATGGGTTAAAAGTGATTACGGAAAGGGAACCGTATTTACTTTCAGTATCCCTTGTTAAAAAAGAGGCGGAAGATTATTTTTATTTGGGAAGCTTTAACTGCTCGATGTTATTGGTTCTCTTTTCTAATGAATTACTCATAAGTTTTATTAAGAGCAAGGTCTCCTTATATAATGCTCTACCTAATTCCTTGCTTTCTTTAAAATGAAGCCGGGCGAAATCCTTTTTGCGTTTTTCCATTCTATTTTCAATAATGTCTTTAATGGAACCGGCCTTGCCCATAATGCCCCGGAGCATACCCATTAAGCCCAGTCTGTCCAAAGCATCCGCGTCAAATACGATTTTCTCTTCTGTGGTTTCGGGGGGAAGCATGGAGGTTTCGGTATGCCTTACCACAATTCGGCAGATTTTTTGCACGGTTTCAGCATCCACCCATGTGGTCTGAAGAAATTCTTCGGTTATTCCTCCGCCGATTAATCCGTGCAGTTGTCCTGAAGGGGCGTCGACCCGGCCGATATCGTGGAACAGGGCGCCCACAATAAGGACAAATGGGTTTACTTTATCGGGAAGACGCTCGGCTATCTCTATGGAGTATCTGGTAACCTCCAGCACATGAGAATAATCATGACCCTCACTTTCCGAGTGCTTTTGTTCTATAAATTCCTTGATTTTATAAATCAGATCGATTTCTTTTTGGGTAAGTTTCCTTGAAAACATGTTATTCTCCTTGCAACATCTGTATATAAAAGAGCAGCCGGCTTTACTTCTGAAAAAGCCACCACTTATTTCCCATTTATTTAACCACTACCATAGGTGATGGCTAATTTTTTATGCTTCGCTGTCTGAGCTTAGTCTCTCCCAAATCAATGATTCCGTGTATTTTATATTTGTCTCTCGCAGCCGGGAAGATACGATCAGGGCGATATTCTTCATTACCACAAAGCCGATATGCGCGTTTGTTCGGCACAGGCTTTCAAACTTTTCCGCTTCCAGGATAAAGGCTGCGGAATCGCCGGCTGCCTTTGTGGTCGCAGAACGGGGGGCTTTGTCCACCAGAGACAACTCCCCGAAAACTTCACCTTCTTGTACCACATGCACGGTAGCCAGCTCGGTTTCGATACCCATACTCATCTGAATATCGATCTGCCCTTTAACCAGAATGTACATACCGGTGCCGCTGCTCCCTTCTTCAAAAATTATTGAACCGTTACTAAACTCTTTTTCATAACAGGTTTTTGCGATTTCCTGCAGCTCCTCGTCATTTAAATCCTTGAAGATCCGGTTGTTTTTAAGAATTTTAATAAGATCCATAATAAAAACCCCTTTATATTTTTAATATATATTGCGGAATTAGTTTAGCGACTATCTTTATTATTCCGAGCTCCATAGCTCTTAACACAACCTTCCTTCCTCTGTATTCATAGGGCAGCTCCTTGACTTCGGAAATTATTTTTTTGCCCCTGTCGTTAAGCATTTCCACTTCAAAATAGCGTTTTCCTTCAATCTCTATTACCTTATTAACGGTAAGAATATCCGTTAATACGTAGCCGCCGCCATGCGGTACGATATTAGCCTGGGTGAGTTTTTCATAGATTCCCAGTTTCTGCGCTCTTTTTTCAAAACCCAAATACTCTATGATGTCCGGATTTAAATTGGGAACCGCCTTTACAAGATAAGCCGGCAGATCGCCTCGCAAAGTAAGGGGATAAATAGTATTTTTATTTTTCATATAATGACAGCCCAGCAGCATTTCATTCATATTTATTAAACCCTGATGATTCTCATTTGAAATCTCTGAAAACTCTCCGAAAAGTAATTGGGCCGCCAGCCTTCTTTTACGTTTAGAGAAGTTTTCCACATATTTAACGTGTTTATAATACGTTTTTGCTTTGTTACCGGTAAGGATGTGCATGGTTTGGAACGGTGTTTTTATATGTTCGGCCATATTAAATAAATTGCTGCTTTGATCATAATATAATCCGAAATCGGACCCGTTATCGTTTCTGAATTCCGGAGCCGAACCGTGAATTATAAATGCGTATTTTTTAAACTTTAAATGCACCCTGGCAGTGGGTTTCACGATGAATATATCTATAAAATGATTGCTTTTATAGAAGTCCCATTGAACCTTTGTGTTATCTATCTTTATGGTGGCTGCTTCCATATCATGTATTTTTTTTATCAGGGCTTTAATGTCCGGCAGTGTATCCACACTCCCGACCAGCATACCGCATGCATTGGGTTTTACATTAAGAACAATCAGTTCCTTATCACCTGGCCCCCAGCTTATTTTACCGCCGTAACCGAAACCGCTCGTCCAGCGGGCGGTGTTGCGGGTGATGGTCATATCGGGAGTTGAGATAAAGGTTGCATCCGAGGGTATTCCCAGTTGATCTTGCAGGTAATGAATACCGGCAATACCATAGACAGTATTCGCTTTACAGAGTTCAGCGCCGCTGTCGCTTACTCCCATAAAAAAGCAGTGGTTCTTTGCTTTTTGTAATAAATCCTGTTTTTTTACCTGCATAATCTAATAATAGTTTAACTGCCTTAAGTTGTAAAGATCTAGATTGATACGAGAAGTGCCCATCCCGTTACGCGTCTTGAGGGGAGATAAACGCTTTCTATTCTAACTTCCTGACATAAAATCCCTTTAATAGCCAGATTGTTTTTTCGCCGTGGGTGGTCGTGGTAGTGAGAACCTTTGCCACTATTAATACAGATGAGTTCGCATCGATTTTTTCTTTGAAGCCTTGATTACCCCTTTGTTTATTAAAATATTTTTGAAATTCAGGTCCGGAAAATCTTATAATCACCTTGTAACTTTTTACTTCCTCCACATCAATCCACTCCCCACCGGTTAGTTCAACCTCTACCAGATAAGCGCCCCCCGTTTCGTCAAGAATGGCAATATTGGAGATTGTTCCGGAAATAATGATGAATTTTTGGGTGGGTGCCGCATGAATTTGCCCTTTTTCTATTAATTCATTCAATTCCTTTAAGGTAATGGAGAAATCCACCTTGCCGTCAAAATCAGATTGATTAAGGGAGAATGTTTGCATATTACATACCGCAAAAATTATTAAAATAATGAATAGTTTTTTCATATTCTTTACTCCTTTAAAAAATACTAATTGCTTTGACTCTTCTGGTCAATATTTCGAGGCAGTTATTGGAATTTATTTTTAGTAGACAGAATGCCTTGCAGCTGCTCAATAATCGACTCCATCCGCTCTGCTTCGCTAAGTGAAAGCTGGGCTCGGGCAATAATATCTTGAAAGAAGACGCCGATATCATCATACGCTGCCATTTTATAGAGTCCGAGCTTGTGTAAACAGGAGGTTAATACCTTAGCGATCGAGTCAATCCGTATTTTGGGAATAGGTTTATAAAGCGTTTGGTTTTGTGATTGTGCTGAGCGGTAAAGTATATAAGCGATAATCTGAACCGCATGCGAGAGATTCAATGAGGGAAAGAGCGGAGATGAGGGAATACTCACCGCCACATGGCAGGCCTGTAGTTCGCGATCACTGAGGCCGTGTTTTTCATTGCCGAATACCAGAGCAACGGAACCTTCCGCAATGCGAGCTGTTCGTTCGGCAAGCTGTTCCGGAGAGATGGTAAAATATTTGCGGAATTTACCCTGTCTTCTGGTAATTCCTGCGATTAAACTTGAATCCTTGACTGCTGTTTCTAATTTTGGCAGGATGAGACATTTCTTTAGTATGTCTTTGGCATGAACAGCGGTAACAGCGGCTTGGTTCATATTTAGCTTTCTCTTACTCACGACGACAAGAGTATGGATTCCCATGGTTTTTATAGCCCTGGCAACAAAGCCGATGTTTTTATCATCACTGGGGTGTACAAGTATTATTTTAATATTTTTTAAGTCCTGCACAGGTTGCTCACTGTTGTTGTAAAAACTGTAGTCATAAAGCTTGTTTTAGTCAAACGGCTCATGAAAGAATATATAATTTTTTTTTATTATTGTTTGACAAATATGGGAATGGTTATATAATTAAAAGAGAAATCTCAACATATTTTCTCTCTATATAGCAGAGCGGGAATATACGCAAAAAGGACTGATATGAATAATGAGATAATTGCAGGGTTTGATGATGAAAAGGATGAAAGCCTTAAAATACGCTTGCAGAAAGTAGATAATGTCGAAAATTGTTTGGTATTATATCTCAGCGGATATATTGATACATATAATTCTAATTTATTTCAAAAGCGAGTATCAAAAGCTATTGATAAAGGCTTCATTCGACTTATATTCCACTGCGGTGGACTGAATTATGTCTCCAGTACCGGTATCGGGTCGTTTACGGCGTTTCTAAAAGCTGTCAAACCCCGGGGCGGAGATTTGGTGCTGCTTGAAATACAACCAAAAGTATATGAAGTATTTCAGCTGCTTGGGTTTTCTCAATTCTTTAATATTAAAGAAACATTAGAAGACGCGGTCGCCTTTTTTACTCAAGTGAGCGCAAGAATCACAAATGCAATTTTCCCCAAAATATTTAAATGCCCTATATGCTCAAAAAAATTAAAAGCCACTCGAGCAGGCAGATTTCGCTGTTCGGAGTGTAAGACAATCCTTGTAATTGATGACTCGGGCCAAGTATTTCTTGGATAAACGGTTTAAAATAGTGATTAAAAAGTTAAGGAGGCAAGGATGATTAGTAAAGAAAAGCTAGAAGGGTATATGCTTAAATTATCTCTCAATTATGAAGAAATCTCCGAAAATACCTGGTTAATAAATGATCTTAATAAGGGTTTGGAGAATGTAGTAGTATTGGTTAATGATCCCGTCGTTGTCGTAAGAGTTAAGGTGATGGATCTGCCCGGCTCAAATCGGGAAGCCCTTTTCGGGGAGCTCCTTAAACTCAATGCACAGGATATGGTTCATGGTGCATACGGATTAGAGGATAATAATGTTATCATTATTGATTCTCTGCTGGCTGAGACCCTTGATATAGAAGAGTTCCAAGCTTCCATAGATGCGATTGGATTTGCATTATCTCAGCACTATCCTGTGCTTGCAAAATATAGAAAAAAGGAATAAGGAGGCATTTGATATGGGAATATTTAAAAGATTAGGTGATGTTTTTAGAGCGAATATAAATGACATGATAAGTAAGTCTGAAAATCCCGAAAAGATGCTTAACCAAATGGTAATGGATATGCAGGGGCATCTCATTGAGTCGAAAAAAAGTGTGGCATCCGCTATTGCCGATGAAAAGCGCTTGGAAAGACAGATGACAGAACATCTTGCACAGGCTCAGGATTGGGAGAAAAAGGCCATGCTGGCGGTAAACGCGGGAAAAGATGATTTGGCTAAAGAAGCACTGCTTCGAAAACAGGAGTATGCGGGATTGGCTTCTCAGTATAAAGAGCATTGGCAGGCCCAACACGCCTCTGTACAAAAATTAAAAGAATCCCTGCGCATGCTGCAAAATAAAATCGAAGAAGCACAAAGAAAGAAGAATCTGCTTATTGCCAGGGCTAAGCGTGCGGAAGCCCAAAAACAGATACAAAAAACCATGGGCGGGCTTTCCGATACGTCTGCCTTTGAAGTATTCGACAGAATGGAAGCTAAGGTTGATAAAATTGAAGCGGAAGCAGATGCTATGGCGGAACTGGAAGATTTCAGCGCCGATTCCGATCTTGAAAAGCAGTTTAAACAGCTTGAATCGGGCGATGTTTCTGCAGACCTCATGTTAGATGAGCTGAAGCAAAAGATGGGACAGATCGAAGACAAAAGCGGAGAAAAAAGCGCAGAAGAATAATTATTTAATTAATTTTATATCTCACGATCAGTTTTTAAGCGAAAAACTCAAAGTTCATAATAAAAAAAAAAGACGCTTTAAATTTATTTTTTCCTGCGAACCTGTGTCTGAAAACAAGATCGATTGCTATGTTATACCGGTTGAAGTGTTAAACCTCGTGCTGGATAGAAAAGAGCTGCCTGATACCTGGCTCCCGGTAGTGGTATACGGAAAACCCTGCTTTTTAACAAAAGCATTCCTGGCCGGGTGCAGTGATTATTTAAAAGAACCTTGGGATATTCTCGAGCTGGATTTCAGGCTTAAGAGAATCTTCTCTGCTCCGAATAAAAATTATGTGTTGCATGAATATGAACTGATGGTATCTGATAGCCTGTGCGCTACTGCGCACGCCCAGGTAAGATTGTCCTTTCAGGAGAGTGTGTTATTAAAGCTGCTGCTCAAACAGAAAGGTACTCTGGTACCTCGTGATGTGCTTTATTATGCTTTGTGGGGTAAACTTCCCGTCCGTAAGAGCAGAGTTGTCGATGTGCATATATCGGCTCTGCGCAGAAAGCTCTCGCTGCTTTTTCCTCAGCTAAAAAGGGAACGCTTTATTTATAGTGCAAAGGGCAAGGGTTATATTTTGCTTTAAAACTCCCATCTGCATTTAGACTGTAATTTATTCATGAGTAAGTTGTTTAATATTATTATTGACAATTTTTGCGTTACATTAATAACTGGAGGGATTAATCTTGGGTGTGCATAAGAAAATGAAAAAAGGATCCGTTGTTTTAACAGCCCTATTGTGCTGTATCTATGTGCTGCTCGGCACAACTCTCTATGCGGAACAGACGATCGATAAATATGAAGCCGCGCGAAAAAAACTTGCTTATAATCACCTTCATGATAAAGGAATCGAAAATCAAAAAGTACTTGATGCTATTTTTGCCGTAAAGCGGCATCTTTTTCTTCCTGAAAAGCTCTGGCCCAGGGCGTATCAGGACATTCCACTGCCGCTCAAAGAGGGTTATTACACAATCGAACCTTCCGTAGTGGCTTTAATCGCAGACAAACTTGCTTTAAAGGGAGAAGAAAGGGTTCTGGTAATCGGGACACGCGAGGGTTATCTCTGTGCCGTATTGGCTCAATTGGCAAAAGCGGTTTATACGGTAGAAACGGACTATTCATTTTACCGACAGGCTGAAATAGGTTTTTATGCTCATAAGCTTTTTAACATCTGGGTGAGGTTAAGTGCTCACTATTATGATTGGCAGGACGGTATTCTTTTCGACTGTATTGTGGTAAATGGTGCTCTAACAGAAATACCTCCCAAGCTGCTTGATCTTTTAAAGGAGGGGGGAATTCTCATTCTGCCGATTGGCGATCAAAATGGTTTTCAAGAGCTGATTCGAATTGTAAAGAAAAACGGCAATGCGGAGAAACAGATCCTGAAATATGTGATGTTCCCTCCGCTGAAATAAACTTTATGAATATAGAGCTGCCTGTAATTATCGGCTTGAGTATAGCTGTTTTTATCCTCCTTGTAATCCTCCTTATTATCTTATTAAAAAAATCAGCCGGTCCTGTAAACACGTCCTCACTTTTTTTAACTATCTCCCAGCGCTTGGATGAGTTGAGTAAAGTATCGGACAGACTGCAGGAACTCTCCCATATCCTGTTTGCACCCCAAACCAGAGGAGCAATTGGGGAGACCATGCTCGAGGAGCTTTTAAAGAATATGCTTCCCAACACCAGTTTACCAATGGAGCTCGGGTCGACGCATTGATAAAAGTCGGTAATAATTATATTCCTGTGGATGCCAAGTTTCCCCTTCAGGCGTTTAAAGAACGCTGGCGGTCTTCTCCCGATGAAAAGGGTCTGTCCGGCGAGCTGCGCAAAGTCTTCTTAAAATATATGGCGGAGATTGCTGAAAAGTATATTCACCCGCAGGAGCACACGTCGCATTTCGCACTTATGTATATACCGTCCGAGGCACTCTTTTATGAAGGTTTTGTGAAATACCAGAATAATAAAGAAAAGGATTTGTTTGCCGAAGCTATGGCGTTAAGGGTTATTCCGGTAAGCCCTTCGGGTCTTTTCCTCTATCTGCAGACAATCGCTTTTGGGGTAAAAAGCTTTGAGCTGGACAAACATTACGATGAGCTTTTGAGAATAATTACACAGTTAAAAAATGAATTCTCCGCTTTTGCCCGACTGTTTTCAACTGTAGGTACCCATCTGAAAAATATGAATAAAGCCTATGATGATGCTGTAAGCAAGTGTAATCGTCTTGAGGTAGCAATTGAAAGGTTAGAGAGTCCGGGGAAAAGGAAGAGATCATAATTTTAGAAACCACAGATTGCACCGATTATTATTATATTTATAGAGCTTCTTGCAAAAATAACATTTTTGCAAGAAGCTCCTAAAATGGAAATTGCTAACTTATTATGGTATAGAGAATAAGTATTTTACTAACTTAATATATTTTGAGTTTTGCAATTTCCTCTATAAATAATCCACTATTTCATACAGCACCTTTAAACTCCTGATACCCTCGGACAATGGTGAAATCAGGGGAGCTTTATCCATCAAAAAATCAACACAGTTTTGAACCATATTTGAGAAATAGCCCGTGACTCCGGGGCGGATCACATTTTTTTGGCGCTTTAACGAGTAAAATCCCGTGTAATAGGGTGAGGGAGCTTTTGAGTAGAGTTTAAGGTAGCCGTTACCGATAATCAGTTTTCCCTCTGTGCCGTTTAGGGTGATTTCGAAATCAAAAACCCGGCTGCTGCCGTTTAGTTCCAGATAGAGCAGGACGTTTTTCCGCAGTTTGTAATGCAGATTGAGCAGCCTTACTTCAGAATACTTATTTTTAACAATTCGGTCCACAACAGGTTTTTTTAAATGCCGTGACAATAAAAAATGCAGTATATCTATAAGATGAGTACCGTCATGAATCAGAGAGCAGTCTCCCTTTTCCGCACAGGAGGGGGACCAGACTGAAGAGCTGCTCCAAAGATGTGCGGATACGGTCTGCAAACTGCCTAACTCTTGATTTTGTATGAGTCTGAGTGCCATGCGATAATCCATTGAGAAGCGCCGCTCATGATTCACGCTGATAGCTACTTTATAACGGGCGGCCGCTTTCCGTATCCGCTCTGCCGCATCAAGATTGAGACCGACCGGTTTTTCCAGGATAATTAGCTTGGGCTTGTGCTTTATCACAGTGAGTGCTACCTCGGTATGCGCTTGCTCGCTCACCGCAACTACTGCCAGATCGGGTTTTTCTTGCTGCATCAGTTCTTGGGCGGAGCTGTAACAGCAGGTACGGGGATAGTCCTTTTTCCAAAGAGCAAGCCGTTCCCTATTAATATCACAGCCCGCTATAAGTGAGATATGTCTGTTCTTTGTAAGAGCAGAAGCATGCGAAGCAGGCTGTTCGCGTTTTTTATCCTTCTGTAACAGGTAGCCGATTCTTCCCGTACCGATGACCGCTGCCGTAAACTTCATAGTTACAATGTCTTACCAAAAGCGGGGAATATAAAGGATTTTTTTTATCAAACACAGAATAACTCCTTTTCATTCAATCACTGTTCAATTATTATAAAGCGGAGGCAGATATGAAACAGCAGGGTGTAATTCTTAAAATGAAATCCGAGTATAAACAGAAGAACGGCGGTTCAGCCCCTGTGGTTGAGTACACTCTGCCTGTGGGGGAAGATGCCGTTGCTATGAACGAGCTGATCGGCAGGCGGCTTGAGTTTCATTATTTAAAACAGATTTATTGTATTCACTGCGGTGAGGTTATTAAAAAATCATATGCCCAAGGTTACTGTTATCCCTGCTTTTCCAGCCTTGCTGAGACCGATGCCTGTATCTTACGTCCGGAACTATGCCGGGCGCACGAGGGTATTTCCAGAGATATGCAGTGGTCAAAGCAGCATTGTCTTACGGATCACTTCGTGTATCTGGCTCTCACCAGCGGATTAAAGGTGGGTGTTACGCGTGAAAGCCAGATTCCAACACGCTGGATTGATCAGGGTGCGGGATCGGCTCTTGTCCTGGCCCGCACCCCCAACCGCTATCTGGCCGGCTGTATTGAAGTGGCTTTGAAAAAGCATTTCGCGGATAAAACAAACTGGCGGAAGATGCTTACCGATAACGTGGACCGTACTACCGATCTTCTGTCTGCCAAAGAACAAGCAAGCCGACTTTTACCCAAAGAGTATAAAAAATATCTTACAAATGAGAGCAAGATCTTTGCGATAAACTACCCTGTACGCAGTTATCCCTCCAAAGTTAAGAGCATAAGCTTTGATAATACTGAATTATTTCAGGCAACGCTGATAGGAATCAAGGGCCAGTATCTGCTTTTCGCTGATGAGTATGTTTTAAATATACGCAAACATAACGGATATCTTATTGCGCTTGAATATTGAGACAAAGGATGCGGTATGGATTTCAGCCGGCGAGTAATAGATCTTGTAAAATCCGTTCCCCGCGGGAAAGTTGCCACCTATGGCCAGATTGCCCGCTGGGCAGGGCATAACCGCGGAGCGCGTCTGGTATCGTATATCCTTCATTCAATTTCCGAAAAATACGATCTTCCCTGGCACAGGATTGTAAATCGCCGGGGTGAGATATCCTTAAAGCCGGGATACGGATATGAATTACAGCGCCAGCTGCTTGAAAGCGAAGGAATTACGTTTGACAGCGGGAACGCGATTGATTTAACTACGTATGGCTGGAATATCAGGGATCAATTTACTTAAAATATTTTCAATCAAATTCCAGCCTGATATCATCAAAATATACACTGCCTGTGGTGCGGGGAAGGCAGAGGAGATAAAGTGAGATGCTTTTTGTACTCGGTGGTATAATGTCTGTAAGCGGAAGCGTATATTCCTGCCAATCGGAACTGCCGGTAATGATAAGCTGATCTCTCGTTGTATTGTAAAGCAGTATATGATCCGCTGGAAAAGGTGTTCCGTCCGCACGAACGGCTAATGCAATACCCTGACCCTGCAATTCTTGAGTTTTTATATGAACTTTTAGGGTGAGTTTTTTGTTTAAGGGAAGTTTATCTGTCAGCGTCAGGTACCAGGCAAATATTTCACTTACAGGCTCTGCCAGTGCTATCTTGAGGGCATAGGATCCGCTGAAAGTATGTTCGGAAGAAATAGTGAAAAAATCTTTAGGCCCGGAGGAGCTCCAAAGTTTTTTGTGCGTATCATTTGCTTCGAGTGTACTCAGAACATAGTGACTGCTGCTTGAAGGTGTTGATTCCCGCGGGGTTGATACACCCGTATCCTGAGCGCTTTCCGTGCCGTCTTCTTTCAATGAAGCGGAAGGTGTGCTTTTTCCCTCTGCTGTTAAGATTAATTTTTGCAGTGTACTGTGCAAAAGCTCAACTTTATTTTCAATTTCTTTTAAATCCGCTTTTTTGTCCTTTTGATTGGTCCTGTTCAGATAAGTTTGAATGAGGGAATGAATACTTTCCTGAAACTGTTGAATTTCGTCATAGTACGTTATATACATCTGCCCCCGGCTCAGTGTGATAGCGGTTTTGCTGAGCAGAGCTTCAAGATAATGCCTCTCTTCTTCGGCAAGGGAGGCCTTTTTTATGGTTTCAAGACTGCCGTGCAAATGATTGATGCGAACCTGGCCGTGACTTACCTCCACGTGCAATGCGTTATCTCTAGCTACCTGCACCTTAAAACGAGTACCTATAATCTCTATACTTGCGGAATCCGTAATCACAGAAAAACAAGGTGGTCTGGCTGTGTTCTGCGAATTATATTCAAGTATACCATGTCTCAGATATAATGAAGCGAGCAAGCAGGTTCCTGTTTCGCTAAGCTCGGTAAGTCTGAATTCCGTATCGGTGAATATTTGAACCGTTGTTCGATCTTTAAAAATAATCAGATGTGTTTCTGAACCGGAAGTTTTATATACCGTTCCTATAGTGAGAGGTCTACCCCGGTTTTTGTCAAAGACATAAGCGTTTTCTTGGAGTGCTCCTTCATCGTAAGTTCGATAAAGCCGGGCAAGATCGGGCTGTGAGAAAAAAACAGGCAAGATAACAACGAGATTAAAAATGATGATTACCAGGCAGGCGGCAAAGGCAGGGAGAGCAAGCTTGAGCCAGGCAGCCGGCTTTTTACTCATAGGCGTCTGTTGTATAGGCTCTTTTTCCAATATGCGACGCAATGCGTTTTTATGGGGAGTATTCAAAAGACGGAACGGTGTGAAACGCTTGAGACGGGAATAAATACTCTGTATACCATTGTTGCTCTTCATAACCCTATTCCTGCAAATGCTTCTTGATTTTTTTTAATGTTCTGTGCAGACGTGATCTGAGTGTGTTTTCTTTCATGTTCAATATACCGGCGATCTCTGAATATTTTTTGTTTTCAAAAAAATAAAGCTCAATTATTATTAATTCCTCGGGGTGTAATTTTTTAAATGCTTTTCGCAAATCCATCTGAGCGGTAATTCTTTTTTCAATATCTGTACTCGTATCCTTAATGAAATCCTTTAACTGTAATGTCTCGTCGTCTATGCTTAGAAACATTTTATTGCCTTTCTTCCTATGATCCTTTAGAACCTCATTTGTTGCAATGCGATAGATCCAGGCGTTAAAATTATCAATATCGGGCTGGGTTTTTTTTACAAAACGGAAGGCCTTAAGAAAGGTTTGGGAAGTGAGATCTTCCGCCAATTCTCGCCGGTAAACATTTCTAAAGATATAGTTAAATATCTTATCGTAGTACTCTTCATAAAACTTGCGAAAAAGTTCAATAGTAATAACAGGCGACAATGTATTCCCTTTTTAACGGTTAGGATATCCGTATACAATAATACTTATGAAGGGAAATATTGCAATACAATTAATTTTAACATACAAAGCTAATTTAAAAAGGCATTCTGCACTACAGAGTACAGAATGCCCGGTACGCGATTGATTTCACACAGACTTTGTCTGTTAGAAATTGTCAAATGGATTATTATTATTATCTATCGATCCGTCATTATTCCAGCGGGTGCTGGGAGGTGTATTCTGCGGATTATTATCGAATGTGGAATGAGGATTATACGGATTAATCAACGAATCGTCATCCATAAAGCCGCCATGGGCATTTCGCTGACGTGCTTCTTCTGCCAGCTGCTCGTTGGCATCCTGAATAAGAATAAATATTACACACCAGGCCGCCAGGTCGTGTTTATTCTGTACAAAGAACTCATGGTCGGCTACAATGGTTATCTTGTTGTTCTCAGGATTTGACAGATCAAACAAGGAAACATATGCCAATACGGGGTTATCTTTATAATATAAGATATATTGTGCGTGAGTTTTCTGATCGGGTGTAAAGCTTGCGGTCATCACACTTTTTGCATAAAAATGAAATGTGTACGGCTGCCCGAAGAAATCGGTATTAATTGTGTATTTTACGGTCATCGAAGTAAAACCCATTTCCGGCTTGGAGGTAATATCTATTTTACCACGCCGGCCCGGATTATTTTTGATATGGATATGCATACCGAATTGATCCACATTGGGTACCAGTGTGTAAAGCTCTTTTACGCCGGTAGTAAATACTTTGGCGGAATATACCGAGTAATTCGGATTGGGAATTCTCTGGTATTTGGCGATCTCTTGACCTAATTTCTGACGAATTCCCAGTAAATCCTTAACCTCAAAAGCGATGGTATCTATCTCAATAATATCCTGATTTTTAATAATCTCTTCGGCCTTACCCGGTGGGTTGCCGTCCGTAAAAGAAGTACTCACTATTTCCATTGTCATACCGTGGCCGCCCAGGGGCATACCCATACATGACGCAAAAAGAAATAAAACACCACTTGCCACAAATAATAGTTTCATTTTCATAACATCCTCCAATATTGTGTTTCTATTTATAATCCGTAAACGGCTTTTTTGTTGCAAACAATTTTAATATAATATTTTTTCTCATTAATCTCCTTACCATCTTCATGTTCATCGCATCATCGGATTCACTCTTTTTAGGTGTTTCCATGATCGCGGGCAGTTCTTGCAGCAGCGGATGCCGCAGTATACGCTTAAAGCCGCGTTTTCCGATTAAACCTTGGCCGATATGCCAGTGGCGGTCATGTCCGGAACCTAAAGGAGTAAGGGAGTCGTTGAGGTGAAGAAGAGGGAGATTCTCCATGCCGATAATGCGCTCAAATTCCCGGAGTGTGTTGTGTAATCCGTGCCGGGTAGCGATATCGTACCCGGCTTGAAACAGATGAGCCGTGTCCAGGCACACACCTGCATGTTGTTTTAACCGGATCTGTTCCAGAACCACCGCCAGATGTTCGAATGTATAGCCCAGTTTTCCTCCACCACCGCTGGTATTTTCTAACAGCAGCTTTACATTTTTAGTATCTGAAGCCTGAAGGACAATATTGATGCTTTGCGCCATAAGCTCCAAAGCTTTCTGTTCCGTGTTTTTTTTTCTGGAACCCATATGCACTACCACATAGTCGGCTCCCAGTAGTCCGGCGCGGCGCATCTCTTCTGCCAGCAGCTTACGCGACCGCTCTAAAATAATCTTATCTTCAGCACACAGATTGAGAAGATAAGGGGTGTGGATAACGCAGGGTGCAATAGCGGCCTGCTTGAGGCCCTGTTTAAATGCCCGGACTTCATGTTCGGACAGCGTTTTACCGTTCCAGGAGCGCGGATTTTGTGAAAAGATCTGTACGCACTCACATCCCAGGGCTTGGGCACGTTGTGGTACCTGCGAAAGCCCTCCATGAATTGAAACGTGAAATCCGAACTTCATGTTAGAACCCAAAATGCTCTCTCTTCATCTCTTCACGCGGCGGATTAAAATATCCGAGCTTAATCCAAGGATAGCTCGTTCGGATATAATTAATCCAGTCTGGCATACCGATAAAGTCGGGTTTAAGCTTTTCAAGCCCCAGCTCCTGAATATACCATTCAGGATCGATATTCAAATTACGGGTTTGAATCATATTGGGCTTAACCTCTGTAATAAGTGTGTGCAGGGCGGCCATTTCAGCTTTGTGATCTGTAAAACCTGGGAATACAAGATAGTTGAGCGATGACCACCTGTTAAACCCCCGGGCCAGAGCAATTGATTCTCCTACATCGCTGAAAGCAAAATCTTGGGGATTATAATAGGCACGATAGAAATCCTCTTGAGCCGAATTAAGGCTTATGCGTATACTATCCAAACCTGCTTCAAAGAGTGTTTTTAAAGTGCGCGGCCGGCTTCCGTTGGTATTGAGATTGATAATACCTCTTTGGGTATGTGCGCGAATTTGTTTGATACTCTCTGCAATTAATTCACCCTCTAATAATGGCTCACCCTCACAGCCCTGACCAAAGCTGATAACAGGACGGGGTGCCTGCTCCAGATGGGGGACTGTAAACTCAACGATTTCAGCTATAGTGGGTGTAAAGGCAATCCGTTCCTGAGAGGAAACTACGGTTGATTGTTGTGGCTGCAGCGAGATACAGCCCACACAACCCGCATTGCAGGCAGGACTGGTGGGCACAGGACATTCCCAGCGTTCCATGACGAAATTGCGCGCTGCGGGACAGCTGTAGCAGTGCACACATTTATCTACAAGATGTGCGACCAGCCTGTTGTTGGGATAGCGCTGCAGCATGCTGTGGGCAGCGCGGCTGATCTTTTTTTCGTTAAAATTCTTTAGATCCTGACGTGTATCTTCGTCTATTCGCTCGGCAGGTACATAGAATTTACCATTATACCAGCCCACAGCGGTATAACAGTAGAGAGAAAGACGCGGAGCACCGGGAGCGCTTGTATACGCGGGCCTTAAGAACTGTACATAGGCGGGAGCCATAAATGCCGCTACCGCACTGATCTTAGCACCTTGAAAATTTTCTATAGTGGCGAATTGCCCGGTTTGCGGATCATACCCCACAGGAGTGCGCCCGGGCAGCATGAAAAGGTTGCTGCCGCGGGGCAGGGGGATTAAATGGTCTTCCTGCGGAAGACACATTTCCGTAAGGGCCATTGCGGCCATTCGCAGATGAGGAATTTCAAAGATATTGCCATGGTCGTCGCTCACTACGAGCAAAGGCATATTCATAATGCTTTTGATAGTATTGGAAATGGATTGTTTCCGCAATATGACGATTATGGGACAAGATAAAAACGAGAAAAATGAGATCTGTTTCTTGTGCGAAATCTTTTATAAGCCGTCCGGATTACGGATAATTCTTCTCCCATCAAAAATTGTGGGGAAAAATCTTACCTTTCATATATAAAAACATTACCTGTGTATGTCGCTGACCATACATTTTTGCCAACAATAGCATAGTCACCGGATATGTCTACTGAATCGCCAAAAGTATCAAACCTTCCAGCGTTGCTGTCGAAGAGTTTTATTACTTCTTCCCAGTCATTTGATTCGCCCTGGTTTCTATTAAAGACATAGGCGGCTCCTCTCCCTAATTTTCCGGGAATTGTATCATTATTTGCTCCGACTACGGCATAATCTCCGTCTATGGCTACGGACACTCCAAAACGGTCTCCGCCTTCAGAATCATTTGCGATAATTTCTGTGTATTGAGAAAAATCGGATTGATCTTTGGTAATAAAGTTATCCAGCATATCTGAGCAGCCCGTTATTATAAGAAGGCAAAAAATAGGGGCGATAATGTTTGCAAAACGGTTTTGTTTTTCCACTTTTCTTCGGACAAATAACTTAAAACTCATAGAAAGTATCCTTCGAAACAAAAAATTCATGTGATATGTTTCAATTTACAACAGACAAATAATATTTTCAGCAGTACTTTAGTATGAATTCTTAAAAAACAGATTATGCTGGAAAGAGTTCTGAAGCAGTAAACTATAATCTCATGATTTTGTAGGCATAAGTAGTACCACTATATAATAGATAGTTATTTTAGGCAATGATTTTTTTATTAAGTCGTGGTATTATATTATATAGTGGTTTCAAGGGTGCTTTAATTGTAGGTGCCTACCCTTGACACAACATATTTGTAGCTCTACCATTTATGTATCATATTTATGTGAGGGGGGTGTATGGAAAAAAAGTACCTGTTTAGAGGAATTTTAACAGTTCTTGCCTTATTGCTTACCACTGCTTGCGGTTCTTCCGTAATAGACGGTGATCTCGAATCGCTTTCCTGTCTGCCGGATGATTATAAATCATTCTACTATTTTAAGAATTTTCCGCGAATTAAAGCAATTTTTGATGAATCTGAGTTTGCCAAAGAAATGAAGGATAATTATGTGTACCTTGATTTAAAGTACAAGTACTCTCAAAGTGTGGATCTGTTCTTTGTTAAATTCGACTTTGATGTGGAAGGGTTGTTTAATCGTCTTAATAAAGATCTGCTTATCGGTTTTACCAAGAAGAGTTTCTTTATTGTCGCAGCACTGGACTTCCAAACACAACTCATTTACTCTCTCTTCAATCTTCTACCCGATACCTACATGCAAAAGAGCAGCATAATGGGTCATGAGATAAACAGTTTTCGTAAAAATGACGAGGAAATCTATTTTACCTTTCTTAATAACTATCTGGTGATTACCGGAGAGCGCAGTACTATGGCAGCGATCTTGGATTCTCGTAAAAGCAAAGAGGTAGAGGACGGGAAGTTGTTAAAGTCCTGCAGCGATGAAGATATTTTTATCCGTACAAATCTGCCTCCCGATTACAATCCCTTCGATGTACTTCCCGATCTGGGAGCAATATCAATAAAGCTTAATTTTAATACCTTCCGTGCTCAGGTTGAAGCAGAACCCCTTCAGGCTGAATATTTGAACAAACCGGATGAAAAATACGAGTATTTTCAATTCTTAAAGTATCTGCCTCCTGATTTTTCACTGTGCTTTTTTAATAGAGTATTTGAAGCTGAGGAGGTTTTCAGACAGATCTTTTCCAATTATGCGGCAGATCCGGATTATGCCTATCAGGCTGAAGAGAATATCAAAGAGCTTAAGATTTTTGAGAATTTTAGTGACGGAGGTTATTTTGCTTTTAAAAATCTGGGTTATACCCGCAGTAGTTCGGAGGTAGCACCCGCTATGGCCTTTGCCCTTCAGTTGAAGAAAGGCGTAAGTGCCGGCAAGCTGCCTTCCCTCATGGCTTCGGTATTCCGGGTTTTTAATTTTCTATTCGGATTTTCAGGCTGGGATAAGACATCACACAAAGGTTATACCAGATATGATTGCCGGGACAATGATTTTTATATTATAACCTTCGAGCGCTTTTTTATTCTATGCAGTAATAGTAGTATTATGCAAGATATTACCAAAAGGATTGAATCGACCCAGGCATCGCTTTACGATAAGCTGTTTGATCAATTTAAACTGGCGGAACAAGACGATCTGGTCTTTTATATGGGCATTGATATGCAGTCGCTGTTTGCTGCTTTGGAGCCAATTTTTGCGGATTATATTCAAGTGCAGCTCAGTATGGAAATGGGTGAGTATAGAAAAAGCTTCGGTCGGTTCTTTGACTTTTTAAAACGAAGAAAACCGCTTTTTGTTACCATGCAAAAAGCTGATAACCAGAGGATGTATGCCGGTGAAATCAAGTTTATCAAATAAACCGGTTATTATTATCATAACTTTTCTATCACTTGGTACTGTTTTCGCTTTTGTGTACTCCGTTACGGATACCTCACTCTCCATCTCTCCCCCAAATAAAACGATCTATGCTTTTAATAACTCGACCTGTTTTTTAAAAATCAGCTGGGCCAATCCTGTTCATGAGTTTATTGCACCGTTTGGCGAGTATTTCCTGCTCGAGATAGCTCAGGGCGAAGATCTCATAACCGTGATAAAAAAAGAGAGTGGCTTTTTTGTCCAAAGCAGAGGTATGAGCGGGGATGTGAATATGAAGGTCATAGCTCCTTCCTGTTCGGAAGCGATTATAATTAACGTTGTTAACAGTGTAAACGATTCGGATAACGATGGATTTCCGGATGCCGCAGAACTCGATTCCAAAGCTGACAGAGAAAATTTTCGTCAGTGGTTTATCAGTATTGCAGAGAGTCAGTTCTATGCCGAAGCATTGAGCTGGTATGACATGCACAAAGATTGTGCGGGTTTGGTGGTATTTGCCTTTAAAGAGGCATTAAAAAAACACGGTACGGGATGGTTCGCAGAGTACCCCTATCTTATCAAACAAGATATTCCGGATGTGCAAAAGTACAATTACCCGAATGTGCCATTGCTGGGGGATCTGATTTTCCGTACGGGGAGCGGTGCTTTTTCTCCGCATGATATTGAGAACGGTGTTTTTGCTGTTACGGCAAATGTTAATAATCTCATCAATTATAATCTTGTGTATATAAGTAAGGATCCGGACCAGTTTAAAGAAGGCGATATTTTATTCTTCCTGCATCCGGAAAATCATACCATGCCTTTTCATTCTATGATCTACACAGGCCGCGAGGGCTGGCTTATTTACCATACCGGTCCATTGGATGATAATGAAAACGGCGAAATGAGAAAAGTGGCACTTTTAGACCTGATGAAACATCCGGACCGGAGCTGGGCGCCCAGTGCCGACAATCCCTGTTTTTTAGGCGCTTATCGCTGGCATATTTTATTGTAATAAAGGAGGAAGTATGTGTAACCAGAAAAAAGTTCTCTTATTTTGTGCTCTGATGGCGCTCTGTGCTGTTACACTTTTTGCAGGAGGGTATGATTATGGTGCACGCTCTTTTTATCTTTCAACCGACAGAAGCTATGCCCCGGGTGAGAGCATTAAAATAAAGGTTGAATCGGGCACAATTTCCACCCTGCACATCAGAGTGTATAAAATAAACGATCCTGCACTCTACTTTCTCTCCCAGGACAACATTCACCGCCCAAAGGTGCGGGGAAGAAAGATGCGCTATTTTGCTCCCGAAGTTATTCAGGGATTCGAAGGGCATTTACGTTCATCGCTGCGTGCCTGGGCCAGGAGTACTATCCCGGTTGTAAACCGAAGTAAAATCATGGAAAGCTATCCCGATTTTGCCCAAAAGCCTCATGAACAGCACTACCGACCTGAAAAAATTGTGGATTATATTAAGGACAAGAACTTTACGCTGGTACGTGAAGAAAACCGGATATTTGAAGGACGCGGTGGTGATTTAAATGTAAACTATGTTTTTTTAAACAACCTGCCAAAAGCAACCTATTTAATCGAAGGGGTGAGCGGCCGTAATGTGGCATATACCGTGCTCAATATCTCCGATTTTGGATTTATTGTTAAAAAAACACAGGAAGACTGTCATATTTACACGGTAAACAATATAACCGGTGAACCGCTTGCCGGCGTAGAGCTTTCAATTTATAACCGGTTTAATCGAAAGCTTGATACTTTGGTTTCAGATAATAATGGGTTGGCAAAAACCGCATTATCCGAAAGTGAAGTATTAGTTATTGGCCGTTCCCGACAGGGTATTTACGCATTTTATGATCCCAAATACTTTCCCTCCACAATCCGCGACAATAACGTGTATATCTATACGGAACGCCCCGTATATAGGGGTGGAGATACAATATATGTAAAGGGAATTTATAGAAACTACAAACAGGGTGTGTATTCGGCAACAGGCGGCAAGGCTGTTACCTTTAAAATTATAGACAGCAGGGGAAACCAAATACTTTCCTTTCCCGTAACTGCAGACGGTCAGGGTATTTTCCATGGAGAGTTTGACCTGCCTGCGGATGCCGTCTCCGGACGTTATACCGTCCTGGCTGAAATCGACAGTAAAGAGTATGAAGCTCAATTTAAGGTCGAATACTTTAAAAAGCCTGAGTTCAAGGTGACTGTCAGTACTGATGAATCTTCCTATATCGGCGGAGATGAAATAAGCGCCACGATCCATGGTCTATATTATTTCGGTGAACCCCTGGCCGGAGCCAAGGTGCGCTATTCCATTTATCGTACCAGATTTTCAGATACCCAATGGATGCAGGAACAGGATAAACAGTTTTATCTAAGCGAGCAGGAATATGTGTATTCACGCCTGGAGCTGCTCGAAAGCAAAGAAGCAACTTTAAGCAGCAATGGTAAAGCCACAATCAGCTTTAAAACACAACATGAGAATGATCCCTTTAGCTACCGGATTGAAGCATCCGTTGTCTCGGAGACGGGTACTATGGTTAAGGGCAGCACACAGGTCAAGGTATACCCGGCGGCCCTGCGTGTGGGGATTACGATCGAGAAGTTCGTATATTTGGTAAGAGAAAATGTTAAGGTGGAGGTGAGATTAGCGGATTTAAAAGACGGGCCGGTTTCAGGAAAAATTAAGCTTACGGTAAGCTCAGACGACAAAATTATAAAAGAGAGCTGGATTACTACCTCCAATAAAGGTGAGGGCGCGCTCGATTTCTCTGCACGAACCACCGGATTTGTAAAGATCACGGCTGAAGCACAAGACGAATCCGGGAACAGGATAAAAAGTGAAAAATACATTTGGATAGGAGAAGAAGGGGCGAGTTATCAGTACAGCGGAGGCTTGATTAAGCTTGTGCTGGATAAATCTCATTACAAACCGGGTGAAAGGGCCAAGCTGCTCATCATTTCGCCGGTGCCGGAAGTAAAATTTATGTTCACTATAGAAGGTGATACCATTTATCAGATTGAGGTAAAAAAATTAAGCGGCAACAGCGCTATGGTAGATATTCCGATTTTTGACAAATACATTCCCAATGTCTTCCTGGATGTGAGTTATATTTTCAATAACCGCTTTTATAACAATAGTATTAAAATAAATATACCGCCGGAAGAACGCTTTCTTAATATCGATATTAAACCTGAGCGGGATGTCTATGAGCCGAAACAAAGAGGAAAAATGATTGTCACAGTAACCGATATCAAAAATAAGCCGGTAGCCAATGCGGATCTTTCAATGGCCATCGTGGATGAGGCCATTTACGGTATTTCTAATGAAATAGCAGTTGATATTCGTAAGTTTTTCTATCCGTTCAGGCGCAATAACGTTATGACCTGGTCCTCGATCGGATTCAGGTTTTACGGATATGCCATGGATGTTACCAGCGAGCTGGCCAAGCAGTTTTATAAAGATCCCACAGGAATGGCGGCATTCAAAGGAGAGCAGCAGGAGCGCAAAGATTTTAGAGATACAATTCTCTGGATTCCTTCCGTAAAAACAGATAGTAAGGGTGTGGCGGTTGTTGAGGTCGATTTTCCGGACAATATTACTCAATGGAGAGCTACGGTTGTAGGAATTACCGACGATACCAAAGTAGGCAAGGGTATTGGGCATGTCATAACAAAACTAGATTTTTTTACCGAACTGTCGCTGCCGTCGTATCTGGATGAAAAGGACCGCTTCAGCATTTACAATACGGTTTATAATTATACTGATAAAAGTCTTGACACATCGCTCACCTTAAAGGGAGAAAATGTTTCTATTAATAACTCCAGTCAAAGAGTTAAAGTAGAACCCTACAGCAGTACTGTGGTAAAATGGGACCTCGCTGTAAAGGGATTGGGAGAAGCCACTTTTATGCTTTCTGCAGAGGCCGGGCGTTATAAAGACATGATTACCAAAAAAGTTAAAATTGTACCCCATTCCATTATGAAAGCAATAAATGTTAATACCAAGCTGAGTAAGCAGAATAACAGCCTCACGTTTAAAGTGCCGGAAAAGGTAAAGCAGGGCAGCCAGGTTCTTGATATCAGTGTGTCTTACGGTTATGCTTCGGTGATTTTGGAAGCTTTGGATTACCTGATTATGTATCCCTATGGCTGCGTGGAGCAGACTACAAGCGCTTTTTTACCCAATTTGGTGGCTGTAAATGCCTTTAAAAAGATCGGTTTTAAAAACCCGCAATATGAGGGAGAGCTTAAGAAGAACATAGAACACGGATTAAGCACGCTGTATGGTTACCAGCAGCAGAACGGCTCATGGGGTTGGTTTAATGAAGACGATGTAAATCTGTTTATGACATCATATGTTCTGTATGCTTTAACGCTTACTAAGAATTTAGGTTATTCGGTTGATGAAAAGGTGTTGAAAAACGGGATTGCCGCCTTGGACAAATATATTGGCAGAGCTCAAAATGATACTGAAAAAGTCTATGCCCTCTACGTGCTCAGCTTGAACGGCAAGCAGTATTCTAATATTTATCAGAGTCTGAAAAGCAAAGACGAGAGTCTTAATCCTTACGGGCAAGCACTGCTTGCTTTGACTGCGGTTAATTACAATAAAACAGCAGATGCCTTGGATCTGGTAGGGCGCCTTAAATCTCAGATTAAAAAGGGTGCGGGCAAGGATCTACTCTACTGGGGCGACAGCGATACCACGACCTGGTACAGAGACAATGTGGAAACCACAGCCTGGGTACTGCGCGCAATTATCCGGGTTGAGCCGCGCTCGGATTATATTAACAAAGCCGTAGACTGGCTTTTCTATAATAAAAACGGAAAGCAATGGAAGTCCACACGTGATACTGCGGCAGCGATTTTCGCGCTTTCCGACCTGCTTGCGGTTCAAAGCGATAAACAGAAGCGCGCCAATTTCGTATTAAAGCTGAATAACCGGCGTTTAGGAGAGATAACGTATAGCGAAAACAGTTTTACTACTCAAAAGCAATTTAGAGCACAGGATCTATCCGGTATGCTTAAAACGACTAATACCCTTTCCATAGAGGGTATTGCGTCCGATGAGCCCGTACTGGTGTCGCTTGCTTTTACCTATTATACGGACGACAGTATCATCCATGCGGATTCTTCGGGTATCAGAATCGATAGAACATACTATGAGCTTACCGAACATAAGACCTATTCCGGTGCTATTGAATACCAAAAGGGCAAGATACTTTCAGCTTTCGAAACAGGAAAAAATATCCTTGTGGAAATCGATTTTGGCTGCTCGAGCAGACAGGATTATGTAATAGTCGAAGATTACTTTCCCGCTGGCTGTACTCCTGTAAAAGATTTTAAACTGCATACGGTGAGCGGGTATTCCAAAGCCGATCAGGCGGATTTTATCGATTTTCGTGATGAAAAGGTTGCCTTTTTCTATACAAGGGCTTCATCTCATAAAATCTACTATGTATTGCGGCCTGTATTTGAAGGATCATACGAGGTAATGCCGGCCATGGCCTCATTGATGTATTTCCCCTCTGTCAGGGGTAATTCGAATGATAGCCATGTTTCAATTAAATAAGGAGAAGTATATGAAAAAGCTGACTATGCTCTTTAGTATATTGTTTGGAATTATATGTGTGCTGCCGCTTAATGCAGATTACATCCGGATTCTATCACCACGCGGAGGATGGACAGACCAGAGGGTAATTACTATTACCGGTGAGACCGATGTGAGTGTGGATGCTGTGCAGGTGGTTTATAACAGCATACCTTTAAGGCTGCCTGTAAACAGCGGGAGATTCTCTCGTGCCTTTGTAACCGCACCGGGCTTAAACACAATATATACTGAAGTCGAATCAAAAGGCAAAGTGCTTTCCGATAATGTGTCTTTTTACGCCGAGGTACCTTCCAAGGCTATGAAAATAGTTCTCATGTGGGATACGAATGAGACGGATGTGGATTTACATGTGTATGAGCCCGGCGGAGAAGAGTGCTATTATGGCAACAGTAAAACTAAAATCGGCGGATCTTTGGATGTTGATATTACCAATGGCTATGGGCCTGAAGTTTACACCCTGGCCTCGGCTACCAAAGGCACGTATAAAATCAGTGCCTATTACTACTCGGACCGGGGTAATCCTCAGACGCAGGCTAAGGTTTATGTGGTATTGTATGAGGGAACACCCAATGAGCGGATTATAGAGTTCGAGACCATGCTCACACAGACGGGTGTAGAAGTTTTTATTGATGCAGTTACCCTTGAATAATAAAGTACTCATTTTCATCTTCCTGGCTGCGGCTTTTGTTCTTTTTTTGGGTGCCCCTTTTCATCAAGGACGGTTTTATATACACAGCGGAGACGCTTTTCCCGGTAATGTAGAATTAGTGCTGGAAAAACTGCAACAGGCCGAGCAGCTGTTATCCGGGCTTTTCAACTATCTGCCTAAGGAAAATTTCGACATTATTATTCTTACCGGTGTTTGGGAGATGGAATCGACCTTTGGGCTTGGGCCCTGGATCGGAGCATATTATAAGGATTATAAAAGCTATCTGCAGCCCATTGAGGCGCTCAAGAAGCGTGAAGTTCTGGAGAGAGTACTTTTTATAGAATATGCCCATTACTTTTTTGATTCATATACAGATAATAACTGTCCTGTCTGGTTTAATGAGATGTGTTCGTTTTGTTTATATTTACATATAAAAGGCGAATCTTTGGGTCAGCAACCTGCTGAATTCAAATTCACAGCACTGCATGAATTTACGGATTTAGCTGAAAATATGAAATCAGCTGAGCGCATGCAGGCATTTTATAATTATTCGGCATTTTTTTATTCATTTTTTTATACAGAATACGGTGTTAATCTGTTTACCCATCTGCCGCGAGCCATGCATGAGGGTGCATCTTTGGCAGAGAGTGTGCGTAAGGCTGCGGGAAAGACTATGCAGGTTATTTTTGAAGAGGAGTTTTTACCATGGCTCGCAGCAAAATAATCCGGATACTTTTTTTTTGCGTTTTGATTGTATGGCCTGTGCGCACGGAAAATTTGGATACCGCCTTAGAAACCCTGGCGCGCTCATACGGTGAGTTCGCTTTTATTATTACCAATCCAAAGACAGGCATTCCTCTTTTCAGCTATAACAATGAATTTATTCTTAAGCGCAGTCTGTGTCCGGGATCCCTCTTAAAGCCTTTTGCCCTTGTTGCATTATCCAGATCATATACAATCGAGCCGGAAACACACATTGAGTGTAAGGGGAGAACAAGCGGGGAAATATCGTGCTGGCTGCATGAAGGTCATGGTAAGATTAATCTGAGCCAGGCCCTGGCCTATTCGTGTAATTACTATTTTTATTATTTTTTAAAAGATCGTCTTAAAAAAGCGGATTTCAAAGCTGTTTTACAGGACTTTCGTCTGCCTCCCCTGCCGGATATTGATAAGCTGACTAATCAAGAATTTTATCAGGCCGCGATAGGATTGAAGAGCAGCTATACGGTTACTCCGCTTGAGATGATCTACGCTTATAACGCCCTTTTTAACGGGGGCATAGTGAGAAACCGGATTGGGGAACAGACAGGACGTGTGTATATTGCAGATGATCTGCGCGATATTCTGTTTCAGGGATTAAGAGAGTGCGCTCTCTACGGTACCGGGAAAAAAATATTTAAAGGTGTGGGTAATTTTGACCTCATCATAAAAACAGGAACCGGTGCCAGTGTAAGTAACGGCGTCGAGCTCTGGTACCAAAAAGTACGCTGGGTTATAATTCTTTCGCCCGGTGTGGATCCTACTTTTAGTATGCTGGTTGTCATGGAGAAGAAAGAGATAGAGCGTATCCATGATTTAACAGTCGAATTATTGCGTCTGCTTAAAACAATGTAAGGAACCGGTTATGCGCTTTGTTTTAATAGTATTAATCATTTTTTTTAGCAGCTACTCGCTCGGCGCACAAGCCATACCCGGCTCTGTGCGTGTTAATCTTACAGGGTATGCGTACGTTTCACAGTTTACACTTGGTTTTTCACAGGGCTCACGTGTTTTAGTTGATAAAAAACAAATTAAAATGAGCACCTGTGATGTTTTCCCCCAAAAACGGCTGCTGGTTACAGCTAAGGGGCAGGTGTTTGGATTTAACGTTGTTATTATACAGACGGAAGACCTGACTTCATTTACCACTTATATGGGTACCCAAGATTTTAAAGGGCGTATAGAAATACAGGCCCTTGATGATGGCATATTAATAATAAATACCGTGCCTGTATTGGATTATTTGGCTTCGGTATTGGGCGGAGAAATGGGGGAAGCCTTTTGTGATGAAGCGCTTAAGGCCCAGGCGGTTGCCATCCGCAGCTATTATTATGCCAAGAGACTAAGAAACAAAGATCTGGCTTATGATGTGTGCAACACGGACGGTATAGATATGGTATACAGAGGTTCCACATTCGCCACCCCAAAGATGTATGATATTGTCATGCAGACAAAAGACCTTTATCTTATACAAGCAGACGGCGCGCTTGCCGTACCCTTATTTCATTCAACATCCGGCGGCTGGATATTAAAAGACGAGGTATTTTCTTCGGATTTCTATAATCCGCCGTCTCATCCTGTGCTGCGGAAGGATTTGGATGCCGGGGGCAGACCCCTGGCTTTAACATCACCCTATTTTGAGTTTGATGTTACCTTTTTCTCACAGCGACTTACGCGTGCGCTCTCACCGCTTTTAAAAATGGATTATATAACCGATATTAAGCTCAAGAATTTTGCGGATACGGACTGTGTGGATTTTATCGGTTTGGTCGATGAGGCATATAATGTTCACTGGCTTAAAGCCTTTAGGTTTGTATCATTAATCCAGCAGAGCGGAACGCTTAAGCTGGGTTCCATTCAGTTTGTTGTGGAAAAACAGGGCGGCTCCTTTCGCTTCATTGGCAGAGGTTTCGGCCACCAATGCGGTATGAGCCAGTACAGCGCGGACACCCTGGGCCGCAGCGGATATAGCTATAGGGAGATTTTACTTCGTTACTATCCGCAGTACCGACTGGTTAAAATAGCTGATATTGAAGAATATATTAAATAAATCTATTGAGCTTCTTGCAAAAATGTTATTTTTGCAAGAAGCTCCTTAAAAGGAAATTGCTAACTTGTTATGGTATAATGAATAATAATTTAACTAATTTGATATATTTTGATTTTTGCAATTTCCTCTATTATTATTTTTTTTTAAAACTTATTATTTGAAAGACAGGAAAATCTATTCTTTATAACCATTTATTATAAATAAAGCTTTAATGTGGCTTTCGAGGCAAGTTCTATTGCTAGGCTTTTCTGCTTTGATTTTTCATGTGGCCACCCGGTAACATTTGCATGATTGGGATTTCCTTTAACACGAGCTGGGATAGCATCAAGATTAATTTTCCTGACTTCTAATACTTTAAATTTTGCATTTCCATAAAGAGTGGCAGGTCGATTATGAGCAATGTTTTTACCAATTTCCATTAAATCATTTTCAGACAAATCGTTTGAACGAGTAACAGATAACTCATTATGTGGATAGGGTATAAAAGCCTCGGGTTTTACGCTTTTATCTTCTTTTCTATACCATCTACTATATAAAATGAATCTTGCTAATTTTTCGGAATCTTCAATAAAAGAATTTTCTGACATTATTTCCCAACTACAAGAATCAGGTCCAGTATGTTCTGAGATATAGAATCAAAAAACGGCTCACTTCCATAATTCCTTCTCATTCCAAACTTTGCCGCATAGTGTAAAAAACCTTTTGAGTCTATACTTATAGAAAATAGCCAATCCGGTGAACTAAACCATTCCAAAGTAAGGTTACCATCCGGTTCGGCACTTATATGTGGAGGAGTAATATATAAAGGTAATAGTATTAAAAATTTTTTAGTATCTAAAAAAGTCTCTTTTTCTACCGGCAAAGCACCATAGCCATCCCAGTCTGGTGTTAATGTTTCTCTAAACACTTCATCTAATTCCTGAAATGTTCCTTTTGCAATTAAACCAAAATATTGTGACTCCTGAAGTCTTTGACTTATTTCCGATAGAAGCTGATAATTTTTATTTGCTTCATCACTTTTACCTTGTGTCATTCCATGTAAGTAGGTTTTATTAATAATTGCACATGAACTCATTTCATACTCTCCCATTTTTCTTTTTTTAGTGTTTTAAAAAAAATTTCATTTTTAAGCCATCTCATTTCAGAAAATTTTGTTTTTAATAATTCTATGCTGATTTCAGAACTGTTTTCTAAAGATAAATCAAAAACATCAATGTCTATAATAATGTCAGCACCATTAATTTTGGGATTGGCTTTTAATGCTCTAATAATAGTTACATTATACGGATAATTGGGAGCTGCGAGAGAATCTCGGTGTAAAAATTCAGTAAACAACATATCCATGTTATCGGGAGTATGAGGAGGATATGTCAAATAATCATCAATATTAATACTATTAGTATTATGAACCGAAATTTTATTGATAAAGCGCAGCCCTAATCTGCGAATAGATTTTACTTTTGCATATTCCTTGTAAATTCCCCAGAGTTTTAGTGCTTCAGAAAAAAATCTTTCCCAATTTTCATATGGCTTTATTCTACTGAAAACAAAACTTTCTATATTTACTTGCAAAATATTCAAATTATCTGATGATTTACATAAATAACCTCTCCAGCGATCTGAATATATTGGTTTAGGAGGATTAGGTGGATGTAGTTGAGTAAGGGACTCTTTTTGAATTTGGATATTAGGGTATTCTTTAATATTTTGCTCAATCATTACCCTAGTTTTTTTTTCATCCCATTCAAATTCAGGAATAGTTCTAATTTCCAGAGCTGCTTCCACAATTGGAGCATTTTTAAGATGTGGAAATTCTTGATTTGGATCAATTTTAAAATCAGATTTTTTCATGTCTTTATTAAAATATAATTGAAGATCAAAAAGGTTACAACTATAGAAAAAAATTTGTTAATCTTTATTATCTCTTGTTATCAGACAGATAAAATTTTTTTTATTAGTTTTCTATGAGAATAGAGATTTAAAATTATTAGTGCCTTTTCTGAATAAAATAGCTTTGATAACAATGTTTTATTAACTGTAGCCATTATAGATAATATTTAATATATTATAAATAGTATATTAAGGAGTGCTTATGTTTAAATTAATGATTGTGTTTTTTTTAAGCGGGCTTGTTATTTTAGGAGCCTGCCGGTCGGGTACGGAAAAGACTTCTATGTCAAAGGAGGAAACGAGTATGAGCAAGGCAGAACTTAAGGAAAAGCTTACACCCTTACAGTATACGGTGACACAAGAAGATGGCACGGAGAGGGCTTTTATAAATCAATACTGGAATAATAAAGAGCCAGGTATTTATGTGGACATTGTCTCAGGCGAAGCGCTTTTCAGCTCTTTGGATAAATTCGATTCGGGTACGGGCTGGCCTAGCTTTACCAGGCCGCTGGAGTCTGAAAATATTGTCGCGAAAACGGATGACAGTTTTTCCATTATACGCACTGAAGTACGCAGTAAAAACGCGGATTCACATCTGGGGCATGTGTTCGACGACGGCCCTGGGCCTGACGGCCTGCGCTATTGTATTAATTCCGCAGCTCTACGCTTTATACCAGCGGAGGACCTGGAAAAAGAAGGGTATGAAGAGTATAAGAAGCTGTTTGAGCGGGAGTAAAACGACTACTGCTTTGTAAGGAATTTGGAACCACAGATTACACAGATTTCACAGAATATTAGATTACGTAGATTTTTATTTTAAAAGATTCTATACAATCCGGGCAATATGTGTTCCCAAACTTTAGGTAATATCTTAATTGGTGTTTCTCATAGGTATTTCCGATACAGCAAGTGCCTTTTGTTCTTGTAAATATGATTTTATTTCATTAATAAACAGATTCCCATATCTTTTTAATTTTATCTCCCCGACTCCGTTAATTTCTTTCATGGCAGATATTTGTATGGGATAAGAACTGCTCATTTCATGAAGTGATTTATCGGAAAATATGATATATGGGGGAACCCTTTGTTCATCCGCAAGATGTTTTCTTAATATCCTTAGCTTTTGAAAAAGTTTTTCATCATAGGAAGAAGAGATTTGAGTTTTCTTAAGTTTCGTCTTTGGCTCTGCCTCTCTATTCATACAGGCACTAAGAGAGTGTGTACCATTAAGCACCTGGATACCATTTGATGTTATTCGTACTATAGGGTATTCAGTTCCATCTTGATAAAGCACTTGCTGTGCTATAAGTTCATCCATTAAAAAGCTCCAATACCTCTTGGATTTGTCTTTGCCAACACCATAGATTTTTATTTTATCATGGTTTAATTCTCGAATTCGTTTGGTAGCTGCTCCCACCACCACATCTATTATATATTTAATCCCAAACCTCTGGCCGGTTTTTTGTACAGTTGATATAATCTTGGCTGCATCTTTAGTAATATCAATTTTATCTGCATTATTTGTGCATACATCACAATTTGAACATGAAGTATCTGTGTGCGTCTGGTTAAAATACTCTAAAAGTGTTTTTCGGCGGCATACATTATGTGAGGCATATTTCACCATTTGAGTCAGTTTATAGCTATCGACCTTTCGTTTAGAATCATCTTGCAGTTTATTAATATGGTAGCGAAGCTTTATTATGTCTGCTCTACTAAAAAGGAGGATACAGTCAGCCGGTTCCCCATCTCTTCCAGCTCGTCCTGTTTCCTGATAATAACTCTCAATATTTTTGGGAAGATCTGCATGTATCACAAAACGAATATTGGATTTATCAATTCCCATACCAAAGGCAATTGTAGCAATAATAATAAGTACATTATCTTTATTAAAAGCATCCTGGTTATTGCTTCGTTCTTCTTTAGAAAGCCCGGCATGATATGGTAAGACTTTAATTCCATTATTGTTTAAAAAGCAAGTTAATCCTTCAACTGTATTACGAGTTGTACAGTAAATAATTCCTGATTCATTACTATGTTCTTTAATGTGATTAAGAATCTGTAATTTATAATTCTCCTTTTTTTCTACTCGATAAAACAGATTCTTACGATCAAAAGAAGCCCTTACAATATATGGAGATCGAAGTTTTAATTTTTTAATAATATCAGTTTGCACTTTTAAAGTTGCTGTTGCAGTAAAGGCTGCAATAGGTGTATCTGGAAATAATTCAACAATTTTAGATAAAGAGAGATAATCGGGTCTAAAATCATGTCCCCATTCAGAAATACAGTGCGCTTCGTCAATAGCAAAGAGTGAAATTCGCACTCCTTTTAATAATTCAATAAAGTTTTGCATGGCAAAGCGTTCCGGTGCAATATAGAGAAGTTCAAGCTCATTATTTCTAATTCTTCGATAGAGATTAGTTATGTGCTTATAATCTAATGAACTGTTTAGAAATGCCGCCCTCATACCATTCTCTAAAGCTGCGTCGACTTGATCTTTCATCAACGAAATTAATGGGCTTATTATTATAGTTGTACCCATTAAAATCTTTGCGGGCATTTGATAACACAAGGATTTACCACTACCGGTAGGCATAACAACGAATGCATGTCTTTTCGCAATTATATTTCTAATTATTTCTTCTTGACATGCTTTAAAAGAAGTGAATCCAAATATTTCTCTTAATTTTTCAAGCATATTAATTGGTATTCCTTTCTTTTTATTTACATACTTCTATATAAACATAACAAAGACAATTAATATATTGCTTTGACTATTTATTCATATAAAAGGCTTTGATATCTTTGGGATAATCGGTAATGATTACGGGATTTTAAAAAATATGATTTTTAGAATTGTCTGAATGCTGTTAGTGAATTAAGTGCGTTGCCCTGAAAGTCGAATAGGGTCATGTTGTCCCATTCGTCACCCGAACCGTATTTCCAGCCCGCTCCTTTCACTGGGATGAAACAAGGCTCCCAGTAAAAGAGTCCCTTACCCCTTGCGTGAGGGATACCTCTGATAACTTTATGTAAGCGGTTTAGAAAACGGATTTGGCCATCGACCGAAAAGGGCAGGTTTAGGGGATACTCGCTATCGATAAGGCGGGGTTCGCCGTCATCGTTTCCCCTTGTCCAGCCCCATGCCGTTTCAACTATGATAATATCTTTTTCATAGGTAACGGCGATGTCATTAAGGTTTTTCCGGAGGGCTTCGAAAGTTCCGTGGAAGTAAGGATAGAATGAAAAAGCAATACAGTCTAACTCAACACCCCGTGCTAAAAGGTTGTCAAAAAAATCACGAGCCTGGGTGTTATTGCAGCCATCCGCTTTATGAACCATTATCTTTACACCCGGATCTTCAGATACACCCGTTTTTGCACCCCGGATACCGCTTTTAAGTAATTCCGAAAAATTATTCCACTGCGCATCAGAGCCGTCAAGTTTCCCGTCCTGCCACAGCATACCGTTATCAACTTCATTTCCTATTTGAACCATATCGGGGGCAACACCGCTTTCGGCGAGTGATGCACACACATCCCTGGTGAAATCGAAAACAGCCTTCTTTAACCCGGAATAGCTTAAACTCCTCCACTCCTTCGGTTTTACCTGTTTGTTCGGATTGGCCCAGAAATCACTGTAGTGAAAATCTATAAGTAGTTTGAAACCCAACTTTTTAATTCTTTGGGCCATCTCGATGACGTATTTTTTACTATTGTAGCCGGCCGGATCGGATAGCGGGAGTCCGGGATTATTCCAAACCTTTAACCTGATATAATTGAATCCATGTTCCCTTAATATTTCAACGCAATCTTTTTCTTCATGGTTGTGGTAGAATTTCCCCCCGAAATCTTCAATCTGTTTAAGATGAGAAATATCAGCACCAATTATTGATAAGTGTCCTTGCTTATCCATACACCCGCTTCGCCTTAAATAAATGAAATATAAAGGGAACCCCAATTAAAGTGGGGTTCCCTTCCAATAAAGAAGGCATCTACTTTTTACTCTTCAAGTAATCAGCCCATTGTTTTTTTAACTCTTCTTTTACTTTGTCAAGCCCCGCCTGCTTCATTTTATCCATTAATTGCTTGTATCCTTTGTCGGGGTCTACCATACCCCAAATAAGGGGATCAAGGTACTGTGTTTTCACACTGTCCATGGCAGCCAATTCTGCAGTCACAGGGGTTTTATCGAATTTGAAATCGGCAAACTGCTTTTCTGCTCCGTTTTTATAGATGTAGGTGATCCACTCTTTTATTACAGACCAAGTCGATTTTGCTTTGGTGGGACCCACGCGGTAAAATTTTTCTTCTCTCCATCCCCAGGGGCAGGGCCTGTCCCATGGAAAACCCGTAGTATCTGCTGTTACTCCTGATGGGAGTATGATTTCACCCTCTGCATCAAGATCCCAGTGTTTTCCTTTGATACCGTAGGTTGTCAAATCATGATAGTTTTGATCCTGGTGTAATTTTTCAAGAAGCATGAGAGCCCTTTCAGGATGTTTGGATGAAATGGGTATGGCCATCCCGTTATTGTTCGCCGGGCTTTTGGGGGGGGGGTGAGTTAGTTTCTGATATGCTGACCACCAATCCAATTCCCAATCCGGATTTTTTGCTTTCAAGCGCCGGTATTCTTCGTTTGCATTTATGGGATTCAAATTAGTTATGGCGCTGGTACCGTTCAACAGTGCTTCGCGGGAATCGCTTTTATTGGCCAGTACGTTTTTAGGCCAGTATCCTGCCAGGTAAAACCTTCTTGTATATTGAAGGGCCTCTATAAAAGCCGGATGTTCAAACATTACAAAAGGATTTTTAGGATCATTCTGAAAGACTTTAATGTAATTCATCTGTCCTACCACGAGGTTTTCATCTGGTGAATCGGGCCATGAATTCATCCAGTTGGCATAAGACTCACTCATTACCTGGTTATCGAATCCGCCTGCATTGTAGGGGATTATTCCCTCTTTTTCTTTTAACACTTTCATATATTTTTCGAGATCATCAATGCTTTTGATTTCCCCCAAACCGTGTTTTTTTGCCAGATCCAGACGGTATAAAAACCCGTTTCCTTCAGGGTCAATATATCTGAACGGCAACATATACACGTGTTCGCTTACCGTGGCTTGATTCAACACCTCTTCAGAATAACTTGCCCAAGTTTTGGGAGCGTATTTGGGAGCCAGTTCCTCCAGTGCTACAAAAGCACCGAGCTTGGCTTGTTCATCGTATATGCTCCAAGGTGCCATATGAACCAAGTCGAGTTCTTCGCCAGAAGAGAGGGCTAAGCGTAGTTTTGTAGTCCAGTCGGTCCACGTGGTGAAGTTGACTTTCAGGGTGGCATTAATATCTTTTAGCATGAGCTTGTTCAATTCTTCAAGCATCATATCGTAATCCGTTACAGTGTCTCCCACCAACCACATAGTAAGCTCAACCTTTTCATCTGTGCTTATTTTCCCCTCGCTGTCGCATGCTGTAAAAAGTAATTCACAGGACAAGAGCAACAGCAAACATGCGAAGCTCAGTCCAATTTTTCTTTTTACCTTTTTCATAAATCTTTCCTCCTTTAAAAAATTTATATTAATCCGAAAACGGAATTAACCCTTAATAGCGCCAGCAGTCAACCCTTTCACAAAAAACCTTTGAATAAAGGGGAATAAGATAACAGTCGGTATTATGGCGATTACCGTAATTGCCATTTTAATGGATTCTGTCGGTATGCGCGGGATTACAACTCCTGAACTCATAACCGCAGTGTTTATTGATTGAAAGCTGTTCAACATGGAATACAGGTAATACTGAATGGGGTACAGGAACTTATCGTTTATATAAAGCATGGCTTGCATCCAATCATTCCAATAATACAAGGCTTGGAACAAACCGATTGTTACCATTGCAGGTATGGAAAGAGGAATCACGATGCGAATAAAGATGGTAAATTCATTAGCACCGTCGATTTTCGCGGATTCTAAAATCGACTGTGGAATTTCACCCATAAATATTCTTAATAGAAAAATATTCCATGCGCTTAAGAATAAAGGCAATACTAACGCCAGCAGCGAATTTTTAAGATGCAGGTATCTGACCATAAGAATATATAAAGGGATGAGGCCTCCCGAGAAAACCGAAGTTAAGTATATGATTAAAGAGAATTTATTGCGGTATTTAAACTTTTTATTGCTCAGAGCATAAGCGCACATGGCACTTACAAACACACTTCCCGCTGTCCCGACCGTAGCCACGATTATAGTGACACCAAAGGCTCTTATTATTTCCCCCGGGACTTTTAAAAGGATTTCGTATGCTTCAACCGAAAATACTTTTGGTATAAAGTTGTAGCCGTGTTTAAAAATTGCACTTTCTTCAGTCAATGATGCAGATAAAATCAAGATAAAGGGAAGCAGACAGAGCATGGCTATTATAATGATGTAAACATAACCTATAATTTTAAAAGCTATTTAGTCTTTGCTTTGTCGTATCATAATTTTACTTCCTTAAAAAAGGGCATAGTCCTTCCTGTATTTTCTGATGAAATAATTTACTATTAAAATTAAAACAAGACCGAACACTGATTGGAATAATCCTGCAGCGGTTCCCATGCCGATATCAAAGTTAAAGACAAGCATGCGGAATACGTAGGTGTCGATAACATCCGTGGCCTCAAACAGGGTGCCGTTATTTCCTATTACATTATAAAACAGCTCGAATTGACCTCTTAAAATAGCTCCTAACTGAAACAGCATAATTGTTATCATAAGCGGAAGCAGTGAAGGAATGATTATATATCGGATACGCAGCCAAATATTAGCACCGTCGATGTGTGCGGCTTCATAAATTTCAGGATTAATATTTGTAGTACCGGCCAAATATATTATACTTGTATAACCAACCCACTTCCAGGTATTCAAAAATGTTAAGATCAGTATCCAGGCATTAGGCATTTCATAGAGATTTATGGGTTCCTTGTATAAGGATTTTAAGATTGTATTGAGTAATCCGAATTCGTAGTTAAAAATATTGTAAACGATTGCTCCCACAACTACAAATGAAATAAAGTAGGGCAAAAACATTAACGAATGGAATATCTTCTTAAAACCTTTACACCTTATTTCGCTTAAGACAATTGCAACTCCCAGAGTTATAAACTGACATGTAAACATAAAAATAAC
>CAZEPL010000025.1:0-40170 GCA_964514135.1 uncultured Spirochaetaceae bacterium
AAGGCAGCAGGTATCTGGTATCGGGTGAACTGGAAAGCAGAGAGCGCTCTTTTGGTGGTATGGGGGTGGCCACGATTATTGCGATTATTGCCGTGTTCGGGGTACTTGTATTGCAGTTTCGTTCTTTTACCCAGCCATTAATTATTTTTTCATCACTGCCCTTTGCCTTTATCGGTTCGATAGTAGCACTCTTCATAACGCAGAACAGCTTTTCATTTACCGCCTTTGTGGGTATGGCTAGCCTCGTGGGTATTGTGGTAAACGATGCCATAATACTGGTGGATTTTACCAATCAACTCATAAAACAGGGGAAAAAACTGAATGACGCCCTCATAGAAGCAGGACAGACGCGTTTTATTTCCATCCTGCTCACCTCAGCCACTACTATCGGAGGGCTTTTACCCCTTACCCTGCAGGGAGGCAACCTCTGGGCTCCCCTGGGCTGGACTATAATCGGCGGGCTTTTTACTTCCACCCTGCTTACCCTGATTGTAATACCCGTGCTTTTTAAGATAATAGCCGGGGTTCAAAGGCGGGTTACGGCCAGATTAGGAAACCTCTTTTAATCGAACACAGAGGGCAGAGCCTTTTTTACCGCATCCCAATCACTGGTGAATTTATTTTCTTCAGAGTACCTGTTTGAAAACTCAACCGCACTCTCCAAAGCCTTTTTTCTGCGGGTGTCCAGCGGGGGATGAGTGCTGAAGTATCTAAAAATTTCTTCGTCCGTTCCGGCTATTTTTTCAAACTTTTCGAACATATGTGCCATATGCAGGGGATTTATGCCTGCCTTTATAAGCAGCTCGAAGGCAAAGCTGTCGGCACCTTCTTCTTGTTCGCGCGAGTAACTTGAATTAATCAGACTGCGGATAATTTCATTTGCCAATTCCGGCGATCTACCGCCGCTCACTATGTTAAGCAGAAAAGATATGGTAAAACTCCTTACCAGAAGATTCATGGAGTCGCGGTGTACCATATGGCCCAATTCATGGGCAATAATGGCGGCCAGCTCTTCCGCGTTGTCCGTGTACTTTATAAGCCCCGAGTAGATAATAATAAGGCCGCCGGGGAAGGCCATGGCATTTACCATGTCTGATTTGATAACCAGAATATCCACATCAAAAGAATTATTTTCTATAAGCGGCAAGAAGCGATGTTTTATTTCTGCTAATGCTTTTGTAACATCAGGATGAGTAATATATCTGTTTTCCGCATCAATCTGCTCCTTGATGAGGTCTTTAAGGTTGTTTTCCAATGATATTGAGATGGAATCAATTGCAGAACCACCTGTGTCTTGACCGCTGCTATTTTCCCCGCTTGGTAAAAGGTAGACTATTCCCAAAGCAATCAGAATGCTCGCGGCAATAATAATGATGAAAATGAGTATTTCTTTAAGCGGTGTTCTTTGCATAAGTACTCCTCTGTTTCCCGTCTGCTTTAAAATCCGTCGGGAGGTTTGTTTTCCGCTTTGAGTTGTTTATGTCTTTGCATTTTAAGCTGTGCTCTTTTTCCGTAATAGGCATTGAAAGAGATACGCCCAAACACTAAGAAGTAGTAGAACTGACCTTTTTTGGCCTTAAAACATCCGATAAGTGAAACTACCGTATACACCAGATTCCAGAAGATAACAAAGAACAGATAAATAAAAAATGCATTACTGAAAAAAAGTTCTGTTGAAAACAGGATAACAACCAGCCATATTATCAGTACAGCGTTTAAAATAGAAACAAGTGATTCGGTGAGCAGAGACTGATAAGAATGAAAAGCCACAAAGCGTGATTTCTTTTTGTTGATCATGTGGTAAATGAACGCTGCAATGAAACTTAAAAAAGGCAGAGGCAGACCGATTCCCCAGGCTGCAAACATCATGAGATAGGCACCACTGGCGTCTTCCTTTTCCCTTTTGGAAATCTCATCCGGCTGGGGAAGTTTAACCTGCCCGCCTGCTGTTAGTTTAATATCTTCCATATAATGTTCTCCTTGTAATAAAAAAGTAACAAGTCAAATATATAGTCTTGTTTCAAAAAGTTCAAAAGAAAAGGGTAAAAAAAATCCCCTTTCTTGATGATGTTTTTCATCCATGAAAGGGGATTATACGTACCGATTAATGTACTTAGGCTTCTTCTTTTCCGGAAAATGGCGGATACTCATCTGTCATGAGAGCCATATAGAGACTATATCTTGTCATCCATCTTATAGTACCTACTAAGAAGGAGTGCATGTTCTCGGGGAACTCTCCGGTGAAAAGCACAATAAACCATGCAATAAGACTCACAAATCCATGGGCGATCATTCTGAAATACAAGCAGAAACCGTGAGGAATCATTACATAAAAGAATCCGAAGAAAAGACGTGCCAAAACCAAGCCCCTGCTTAAGCTTTCGGGGTACTCTACTTCAAGATTTACTTTATCGCTCGTTCCACCCGGTCCGATAGCCGGATAGCCGTCAACAAGGTTGTACACAGTCGCATAGAGGCGGCTTGACCAGTTCATTACTTTTACCTGGAATTCAAACCAGCTTTGCGGGTATTTACCTGTAAACAGTACTACCCAAAATGCCAGAAATCCCAAAATAGCTGCCCAAATAGCGACAAACATCATAACCACACAATGGGGAATCATGATATAAAGCCAGCCGAATAAAGTTCTAAGTAGAAGTTCACCTCTGGAATAGGAATCTTGTCTGGTAATAGTTAATTTCATCTATCCTATCCTCCTTAATTGTTATTGTTTAAAGTATATACATACTCTATTCTCTATTATATAGGATGAAACGTCCTGCATTGCAAGCACAATTTTTATTATTCTTAAAAATCTGAACGAAAAGCACTACTTTTTTGTCGAGGTAAGTCGATTTTTTATACTTTTCCTGAAAAAGGCGAAAGTTATCTTTTAAAATATATCCTTGAGATCATCGAGTTTGTCTTCGATGGTATCCTTTAAACCTTTTTGATATTCCTGGATCTTTTTTTCCACTTCTTTCATTTTAGCGTTAACTGTCTTTTCATAGTTTTTAATCTCAAGCAGATTTTTATCAGAGTCCTTATCTAAATCAACGAAGTCCTTGAAATACTCCTGATACTGCTTTAAATCGGATGCCAAAAGTTTATCAAGCTCCTGGTCCAGAAGCTGCATGGCGTCATTCGTCAGTTCTTCGATTATTGAACTTATGACAGATTCGATAAGCTCATCCAGATTATTGTCCGTAATCTCCAGAACAAGCGCTCCCTGGGCATCGATGCGGTAACGTGCACCGATGGTAATAAAATCCAAACCGGCAATAGCTTTTGTAAGTCCTCTGGTTATGAGGCTGTCTTCGCTATAGCTGATAGTAAGCTCTGTCAGTGTAAGCTTTAGTGATCCCGAACTGTTGTTGCGGCTGTCCAGAGAGAAAGTCACATCGATCTTATATGTACAGTCCAGGCCGGAGATGGCAAGGAACTCCAAGCCTTTCTCAAGCCGGAAAGGAAAGCCCTTCATGGTAAGCACGAGTGCCAATACTTCGGCCTGATTTTTTCTAAAGTCCAGCTTGCCGTTAAGAGTAACACTCTCCTCTTTTAGTGCCTGCTTTAACTCAAATGTCATGGGTTTATTTATAAGATCGGGCTGGCTGGCAGCGTGCAGGAGCTCACCGCTGATGGTGCCGAAGCTCTTATCGTCCACCACCGAGAAGCTCATGGTTTTCAGCCAGAACTTGGGTTTTACAAAACTGGGATACTGGATGTCCATACCCTTATAGCGCTGTGGTTTTTTTTCTTTTACTTCCTGTTCTGAATCAGGTCTCAACATGTCCATATACGAGCGCGCCTGATACATGTAAGCGTACAGCTCGCTTACATACTGTTCCAGTATGCCCTGCGCTAAACTTGAAACTATACCTCCCTTTTCACCTTGGGGGATGTGGAGCATAGCGGCCAGATTTTTGTAGTCCGTATTAATAGCTTTAAACAGACTGTCCTTGTCCTTGTTTATTTGGTCAAGGTCCTGCTGAAAATCACCGGAGGATTGTTCAACCTCTTTTTTAAGCTTTTCCACATCGGAGAGAGCGGGTTTTATAGTGTTATAAGCGCTCTCTGCCTGGACAAGAGTTTTAATCTGCTTTATGTCAATGGCAGATATTCTATCTATGGAAGCGGACAGATCGTCAATTTTCTTGGTGCTTTCTTTAATTGAGCCCTGCCACTTGTCGCCTAGCTCCATATAGCCTTCCTGAAACTCGTCGAGCAGTTTTGCACTTGCCAGGTTCTGCTTTTGTTCTTCCAGCAGTTTTATAACATCTTCTTCCGTAATATCGAAGTCGAACAAGCCCTGTTCCTGCTGCTCGTCACGGGCCGCTGCCTCCTCTTTGGCCGCGGCTTGAGGGGCCGGATACAGGGCGCCTGAGGTCTGCCTCGGAGTGTCCCATTTTATATTGAGACACATGATGTTGTCCATGATGACCTTGCCTTTGAGCAGTTCGAAAAGATCGATATCAAAAGCCGTCTCTCCCAGCTCAAACAGGTTGCGCATGGGGTTTTCGCTGTTGGCTACTTCCAGATGGTTAAAAGAGAGCCTGCCGGCCAGAATCTGAAAGCTTAAGCCCTGAATATCCACCTTGGCATTGAAAACGGCCTGCAGACCGGCTTCCGCTGCCTGCTCGATGAGCATATCTTTAAACAGCGCACTGAAAAGTATAACGCCGGCGAACAAAAGCGCGAGCAGGATGAGTCTGCCCTTAAGTACAAAGCCCGTGTTCTTTTTTACGCTTTTGGCTATTTTTTTTAGTTGCTTTTTTTCTTTTTTATCCGGATCGGGATTTATAATTATGGTTCCGGCAGCGGTTTTACGGGCCGCCTTTTGTAAAGACTCTTTATATTCTTTTAAATAAATCTTTTTGAGTATCTTCTTATTGAATTTTTCTTCCGTGTATTCTTTTCTGAATATTTTGGGCAGTTTTTTAGCCACTTGTGTTTTTACCTACCTTAAATTCGCATAAAAGTTATAAGCCTTGCCGAAGGTATTTTTGATTGCCACTACTAACGGATTTTTGAGAAAAGTTTTTACCAGTCTGCTGTGGGCTATTTTTTCTCTGATCTTATCCCGATAGATTGTCACACCCCTGCGGGCCAGCAGATACATGGGCACGAACAAGACAATTCCCGCGAGCAGGCCGCCCATCACTACGGTGTTATAGAATTTAAAGAAATAGAGTATGGGAACATTATAGAGCGCGGTAAAAAGATCGCGGAGCAGGGGCAGTGTGAGTATGGTATATCCGACTATATGCAAGAGCGGATCGAAAAACAGAGCGATCAGATCGAAAATTGCCAGAAACACCAATTCTATGGCTTGGTTAATTTTTAAAAAAAAGGTGATAACAAAGAGGGTAACCCACAACAGGTTGGCTTTGGGGATAAGCGCCAGCAGCAGGGCAAGGGCAATGGCGGCCGCAATCTGACGCGGCCTAGTGTTGGAATTAAGTGCGGCTACAATTTTGGCAATCCAGGTTATAAACATGCTTTTATCCTTTTATTTTGGCACTATTAACTATATATAAACATAATGCGCTGTCAAGTGTTTTTGTAATCCGATGGTGACAGGGAGATTAATTTTTTTTGACAGGATTTACAGGATTATATTTTTAATTATTTCAGGTTTTCTTCCGTGTAAAGGGAAAGTTCCACCATGCGCTCGAGTGCTTCTTCTTTATTAAAACCCAAAAAATTGTGAAGCACGAGTTCCTTTACGAATAGTTTGCAGATATATTTTAGCTTGCGGATACGTGTCCTGGAAGCGTACAGGTAGTCCGCGTGAGCATTATTGATTATAATCAGGTTATGATCTTTATCGTAATAACTACGCCAAAGTTCTCCGGGAGCGCGCTTAAATGTGTAGCCTGGCAATCCCTTGTTAAGGCCTGATTCATTTTTTTCATCCTTTTTAATAAGAGAATCCGTGATGGTAATTATAGCCTCCGCCGAGCGGGTAATATCATTTTGTTTTACCGTTACTGTAACAATGGTGATGCCCGGTTCTTGGGCAGCACTGAAAGCGGTAGTCTCTTTTGTTGTATCGGAGAGAAGTCCTTGCCCTTCTTTTATCTGCCATAAAATTTCGTGTATATTTTCTACCTGCCGCCCGGTACGATCGCGAGCAATAACCCGCAGGTTTTTGTTTTTCCCCACCTTTATGATACAGGAAGCAGGTGATATTAACACCTTATAAAGCGGACCTGCGTATTCGAAAAACTTCTTTTCGTCCGTAAGGTTTAAATCCAAATCTTTTTGACTTTCTTCTATTTTTTGCGCGCCTGTTACACCATTGTCTAAAAGTTGTGCGTTACCAGGTGCTAATTTATTTTTATAACCTTGGCCCTGACTATAGATGTCAAACCAATCATATTCTTCCCTTGGGAGAGCAAGAAGCGCTTCTTTAAATGCCTTTTGCACTGAATTTAAAATATCTCTGCTTGCTTTTTCGTCAGCAGCCTTTTTTTCTTGGGTAATTATCTCTTTAAGCTTTTCTTCTAACGGCGTCAATCCATCACAGAGCCGCATGAACTGATCGTCATGTATTATACCGTCACGAGTTCCTGGTGTAAGATTTAAAAAAGGTGCATCTATCATGCCCTGCAGATAGTTTTCGGTCCAGGGATCCTTTTTCAGTGTATCCAGTGAAGTGATATTACTGATAACACGCGTTCCATGTCTGTAAAGGCTTACTGTGTTTTCCGGATGACATGAATTAAGGTAGAGTTCATAATAGATTTCTCGGTCCTTGATTATAATGGATGGCAACTCATGAAGAAGAATGCCCTCAAACTGACGCGGAATAACATCATATTCTTTGCGCGAAAAACGATCCTTTATTTTTATTTTAACTCCCGTAGTCCGGATACGATCTCGCAGTTCCGAAGCAAGATAATTCTGAATTTTTTCACCATGAAGTTGTCTTGTTCCTGCTAATAATGGATTAATTACAAGTTCAGTACCCTGATAAGGCAGGAGAGATCTTTTTGTTTTAATTGTATAGCCCGGCTCATTTTTTTTCATCTGCATCTGGTACAGCTTCCCATCTGCTCCGGCTGAAGTAAGGGTAAGTGTTTCTCCTACGGTCCAGAAGCTTAAGAGACCAATACCAAACTCACCTTGAATATCTTTATGTCCGTGTTTCTTAAGCTGCTTTTTTATAGAATCACAGATATGAGTGGCTACATGCTTAAAATCAGGCATGCCTTGTTTGTCCAGGTGAATGCCTTCGCCATCGTCGATAATTTTAAGATAGCATTCTCCGGACTCTTTACCGCGCACAATGGTTATAAGTGTGGCTTTAGCATCGATGCTGTTTTCCACAAACTCAGCCATTGCTTTTAACGGATTATTTTGTGATAGGGCGATTATGCTAATGGCGTTCCAGTTATCACCGATTTTGAGCTTGCCTTTGGTGGAAGGACTTGAGCTTTGCTTTTTTTTAGGAGTTTTCAATGTGGACATAGATTGGTTAATGTAAAATAAATTCAATAAATAATCAAGAAAATTATTCTCTCAAATCATGAGCGTAATATAGGATGTCACTTCATCAATCTTCCCTGCCTACTAATGTTCCCAAAGTCGGCCGTCATTAATAACCTCCAGGAAATAACCAAGCGGCCGGATCTCAATATGAGCGGATATTCTCATTTTACGCTGACCCGTAGTATTGAGCAAGCACTTTATGCATTCTGCTATGAAAAATGACGACAATCAAGTTAAAATGCTATACATTAAATTTAACAATTATTGTGGTATGATATATTATCATACTTGGAGGAATTATAATGGCAGCATCGAAAATAGCAATTACCATTGATCAGGAAACTCTTACTCGTCTGGACAGGTTGGTGAAAGAACATGTATATCCGAATAGAAGTAAAGCAATACAAGAGGTTTTGCATGAAATACTCTTAAAACTTGAAACCAATAGATTGGCAATTGAATGTGATAAGCTTGATCATGGGGAGGAGAAGAAATTAGCCGAAGAAGGTTTTTCAATAGAGAGTGAAGCATGGCCGGAATATTGAGAGGAGAAATCAGATGGGCAAACCTAAACCCAAACAGAGGCCGTGAACAATCCGGAATACGCCCGGTGTTAATATTAAGCAAAGAGGTATTTAATAGAAAATCAGGTACTGTAATCGCAATTGCGCTTACCAGCCAACCGCAAAAAGCAGGTTTTCCCCTGACATTACTAGTAGGCACAAAATATCTGCCCAAAAAATCGTGGATAAAGATAAGTCAAATTAGAACATTGTCAGTTGAAAGAATAATGGAGAAAATTACATTAATTGATGAAAGCATTATTGAACAAGTAATAGAAGGTCTGAATGAAATAATTGGCAAGTGAGATCAAAGATAGTATGAAAATAAAATTGATGTTAAACAAAGAACAGGTATTTTCAATAATTAAACCGCTGCTATGGAATTATAATATAAGTGCTGATGGTATCTATGCGCTATTAAGCGGAGAAAAAGCAGAAGCCGGCCCTTTTGATTTCAGCCGTCTCTTTATTCGCATGCTCGAAAGATTACCATGGTATGATTTAGTAAGCGTATTTAGTATTAACAATCTTAAACTACTGTTAACACTTTCCTTTATTAATCAGATCCGCAACAAGGAGTTGAGAGGACGTTATGAGTATATCGGCAAAGTTTTACGAGGAGAAACTGTATCCTTTACAGGATGGAGTGCTAAGTCTCGTGAAAGAGTTAAACATACCCTTTTATCTTACAGGGGGTACAGCCTTAAGTAGAGATTATTTTGAAGATCGACATGATTAATGATCTTGCTGTTCATTACGGGGATGTAAAGATTGACACAAAACTGGGTAAAGTCGACAGTCTGGAAAATATTTTGACAAATAAGATATCCGCAGTTTTTCGCTATGAACCAAAAGATTTTTATGATTTATGGATTATTGCTCGAAATATGCAGTTTGACTGGAAGGCAAAGATAATAGTTTAACTAAGAAATAATAATGTAAGAAAAGATTATTAAATACTGCTACGCTGATTTCTATTTTATAATACCTTCTTTATACAGCGGCAGATAGATACTGAAAGATGTTCCTTTTCCCGGCGCGCTCTGCACCTCTATTTTGCCCTGATATTTTTCAATCACTTTCTTAACAAAAAACAGTCCGAAACCCGATCCCTCGTCTTTGGTTGTGTACATAAGATCGAAGATGGAATCCAGGTGTTCCTGTGGAATGCCGGCTCCGCTGTCTTTGACTGTAAGTTTGGCGTAGCTTTTATTCTTGATTGTCTCTTTTTCCGTGCGAATTTGCAGTTCACCTTTGCCGTCTTTTATGGAATCCAGGGCGTTTAACAACAGATTTACCACTACGGATTTTATATCATTGGCGTTGCAGTTAATGAGAAGGGGATCATGCAGGCTTTTGCTGACTGTTATTGTATGCGGTATGAGAGAACCTATGGAGTCAATGGCCTCTTCTATGAGTGTAGAAAGATTAAAACTGTAGAGAGGTTCTCCCTCCTGCTTTACATAGAGGAGAATCTTATTGATAAACTCATTGATGTCTCTGGCATTATCCTGCATTTGCAGCTTAAAAGCTTAGATATCTGGGTTACGCAATAAGCCGGGAAACATTACGCCGCTGGCTGATAGACGAAGGGCTGTGGCATTCCAACGTAAAAAGGATATCTCAGTGGTCCTGTAACAATAAACAGAAGAATTTTGGAGAGAGAATCTGGCTTTTTATGCATAAACATACCTGGTTGGGTAATAAATATAGTAATTTGTATTTATTTTGTTTGATGGACCAAGCAACAGGTACAATACTTAGTTTGATGACAAAAAAAAATTCAATAAGCTCAGCCATGAAAATATTGTGGTTGTGGGTAGAGAAATACGGCATACCCATGAGTATCTGTTGCGAGGGCAAATATGTATATACGGAGGACAAGGGGAATGGGGCTGCGCAGGATGAAAACGGGATTAAGCCAAAGACGGCCTTTTATGATGTCTGTGAAAAACTGGGTATTGAGACCATAATTATAACCTTATCACGGGTACCCGGGAGTCTTAAGCATAATTTTTTAATATATGTAAACAAATTGTTGCCGCAATTGCAGACTAAAAGTATTCATACCATAGCCAAGGCCAATAAATTTATGAATAACGGATTTTTAAAGGAATTTAATAAGCTTTTTGCTTATAAGCATTCTGATTTGAATGATTTTCATGTTCGTCTGAGTGAGAATGATGATCTAAGCAACATAATATGTTTTCGTGTTAAAAAAAGGATGTCCGGGAAGAGGACGGTTGCATACAAGAACAGACTTTTTTATATTTGTGACGACAATGGCGTGGCTTCCGCCCCCACATGCGGAAGTAACGGTAAAAGAATGGCTGGATGGATCTGTGCATGTTTTTTATGGGAGGGAAGAGGTGGGGGTGGAGGAGATAGGAGATTATTGATTTTAAAACTACTAAGCAGGTTATTAAATTGAAAAATATCTTAATTAGTGTAAATAAATTGCTCATTCTAATATAATGATCGTGTAAAATTACTATTTACTAATTATTGGAGCAATTATTGTATTTTTCTTCCAATATATGCAGTTTTGGGGGGGGCTCACTCTACAGGTTTTATAATATATTTTTTTAAAACCTGCTTCCTTTAATTTATGTAAATGTACTCTAGATAATTTTTCCCATTCATCAGAGTAATAAGTGAAAATTCCATTATTGCGTAACAATCTATATGCTTCATTAAAAAACCAGAAGTGATTTTTATGAAGCTGTTCTTCTGTTAAAGGGTACGTATCAAATAAAATACCATCAAAACTGTTATTCTTTAAGAACATAACAGTATCTTCCCAAAAACCTTCAATTAAAATTATTTTATTAATTTTAATTTCTCTATGATAGATATGTTTACACCTTTTAATAACGTCAGGATGAAACTCAATAATGGTATGGGTTTTTATGCTTTTTTGATTTTGAATATAATGACATGATATTCCCATTCCGAATCCAACCTCCAGTATATCTCCTCCATTTTGAGTCACAATATCTGACAGCATTTTCATATAATTTCTTTCCCATTTTTCCATTATACTGTGATTGGCAATAATTAAAGAATTTTTAGTAAATTTTGCTCTGGTCTTATACCATTCAGATTTTTTGGGGAAACCTATTTCTTTTCTGGATTTTATAGTATCAATACAGTAATTACTTTTTATTGATTTAACTAACATTATTTTATATTAACCATTAAATAAAATTTACTTTCTTAATGTATCGGCTTTTAGATATACGAATATTAGAATTATACATTTAACGTATTTTATATAAAAAAATATAATTTTTTACCAATAATATAATATAGGAATAATATTATTTGTTTGAGTTAAAATGTTTTGTGAATGTATGGAGGTGAAATGAAAATATTGCTCATTCAGCCGCCGCGCTGGAATAAATCTTTAAGCTTATTAATCGGCGATCAGGAGCCTTTAAATTTGGAGACTATTGCCGGAATGCTGTCGCAGCATGAAGTTAAACTTCTTGACATGCGCTTTGATGAGGATAAACTTCTTTCTACTCTGGAAACATATAATCCCGATATTGTGGGAATTACCACGGTAACCTGTGAATACAACAACTCATGTGAGGTGTTGCAAAAGGTAAAGAGTTATTCTTGCAGCATTTTAACAGTGGTGGGGGGTGTTCACGCAACCTTAGTGCCTGAAGATTTTAACAGGGATTTTGTGGATGTAGTAGTGCTGGGAGAAGGTGAGATCACTTTTAAGGAATTGGCAGAGGCTTATGAATTAAAATGTGATCTTTCGGCTGTAAAAGGTATTGCCCTTAAAAAGAATGGTAGATTATTCTTTACAGAAAAGAGAGAATTAATAGAAGACTTAAACAGCATATCCCTTCCTAATCGTGCGCTTACAAGGGAGCACAGGCAGTTCTACTCAAGAGGTAGATTTCATCCGATAGCCTCCATTTATTCTACCAAAGGCTGTCCTTATCGCTGCTCTTTCTGCTGTACCTGGATTACATCAGGCAAGAAGTTCAGAACAAGAGGGGTTGATATCTTTATTAAAGATTTAGCCAATATTGAAGAATATTATATTATCATTACAGATGACAATACCATCCATGATAATAGATATAGTGAGGAACTTTTTAAAGCGGTAGATACAAGTGGCATCAAAAAGGAGTATCAATTTTTCGGCCGTACTGACACAATCGTAAAAAATCCCGCTTTACTTGAAAAATGGCGCAGAGTAGGATTGAAAAGGCTTTTAATTGGAGTGGAACACCTTTCTGACAAAAGACTGCGTTCAGTAAATAAAGGTACTACTCAAGCCATAAATAAAAAAGCACTCGAAATATTAAGAGATCTTGATATTGATATTATTGCTTATTTTATAGTGGAACCGGATTTTGAAAAGAAGGATTTTGATGCTATTACCCGGTATTGTAATGAGATGCAGTTATCAGACCCTGTTTTTACCTGTTTAACCGCTTTTCCCGGCACATTATTATATCATAAAATGAAAGACCAATTGATTGATGAGAATTATGAACTCTTTGATACTTTACATTGTCTTTTTAAAACAAAATTACCTAAAAAATTATTTTATGAATATTATTTAAACCTCTATCAAAGAGCTTATTTAAATAATTATAATAAAGATTCAAGTTATGCAGATAAAGAGATTGAACAATTACTTGGATTATTAAAAAAAGATTATGATGTTCTTTAGTTTTCATATTAATTAAGATGTTTGGTATGCAGTAATATCTTTTTTTCATTCTCAGTTCTGGATATATTTTGCAATCTTTTAATTAACTTATTGGTATTATTTATTTGAATATCTCGATATTTTTCCCATCTTTTTACATAGTTTAAATATGGATTTTTTTTGTTATAAAATTTCGTCATAAAGACATCCACAGGATCATCATTCTTGTTTGTATTATTAAAAAGATTGACGACCTTAATCATATCCGCATACATGAGGATTACGGGTGTATATAGATCCTCTGAATAATTTTTAATATCGCCTTTTTGCCTAAAGTAATTAAGTTCATAAAATCTTTTATGACTTTTATTCACTGTAATGAGTAGCTTATCGCACCCTTTATATACTACCTGAGCAAATAGGCATCTTATTAATTCTGTTATTACGGAATTATCACTATTCTCTTCTATTGCCTGATTTGTGACCTCGCTCAATAATACGCTGTATCTACGCAGTTCTTTAATTTCCTTATTAAATACTTTTTCTGAGGGCAGGCCAATTAGCTTTGAATCAACAACAAGACTGGAGACACCGATTACTTTATTGTGTTTTTTAGCAATAAATGTTGCTGTATTTCTACTGAGTTCATAAGGTCTAATTCTTACACCCATTGGATCTGGATCAAGATACTTTCTTTGGACATACCTGTCATGTACAAGCTTATAAGCTTGGAAAAGCTCATTTGATGAAAAAGCTCTTTTTATGATAAAATTTTTGGGATTCTTATATAAATCCCTATTTATTGACCTTGTAAGTAAATAATATTTTGTGTACTGTTTGTTTTTTTCTCCACATATTTTTAAGGCAGGTTTTTTTTCTAATCTATTTATATACATATTTTATTAAACAACAAAGAAAAATAATTTTATCTATTATATATATCGGTGTTTTAAGATATAGATCGAAGCATAAATTGAATTTATGAATTCATTATTAAAAGTAATAAACTTTATTCTGGGCGCACTTATAAGATGGTTAAATTATTGTAAATCTCATTTATTATTTAGTTTGTTAAATTCATCAGGATGGATTGCCTGAGGATAACTATATGCCACATCATTACTTTGTAGGCTACCTATCATGGGAGTTATTCTATCCCATAATCTTAGATTATTTTTATTCCACAAATTCCATAAATATCTTAATCTTTTAAAAATGGCTTCATATGAGTAAATTTGTTGCCTTGCCCAGATGCTTCCGTTCAGTAATGCCTCTGGACTCATCCGTTTTGGTACAAAACAAACATAGCTTGTGTCATATTTTGACCAATCTGTATGCAGTATTCTGTTTTCATTTCTAAACCGTTTAAATAAACTTGTTCCCGGCAAAGGTGTAAGAATATTTAAAATCGGCGATGAAATATTAGTTTCATTTATAAAATTAACCGTATTTTCAAAGACTGTTTCATTATCAGAGTCATAGCCGAATATGAAAGAGCCATGCACTTCTATGCCATAAGCTTGAATTTTTTCAATATGCTTTGCATAATCTTCTACCTTATTGCATTTTGCTTTATGCATTTGCCTTAGATTGTCTTCTGAAAGGGATTCGAAGCCGATTAAGAATTTCCTGCACCTGCTTTGTGCAAAAAGTTCGAGTAGTTCTTCATCTTCAGCCACATCCAAAGAAATTTGTACATTATAACTTATGTTAAGTGGGATCAGTTCCTTTAGCAATTTTTTTGTCCGTTCTTTACTCACGCCAAAATTATCATCAGTAAAAAAGATAAGCTTATTCTGTATGCTAAGCAGTGTTTCGATTTCCTTTATCACTTTTTCTACAGGTTTATATCGATATCTATTCCCATACATTACTTTAACACTGCAGAACTCGCAATTATAGGGACAGCCTCTCGTGGTTTGAATTATATGGAAAACGTAATTATCGTTTTTAATTAAATCATAGCGCGGCATGGGTTGATTATCCAGACAGGGTTTCTCTGCAGATTGATAAAATCGTTTAAGGCAGCCCTGCTTAAAATCGTGTATTAACTTTGACCATACATTTTCCGCTTCACCTATTACTACTGCATCAGCATGCTTAATTGCTTCATAGGGCAATACAGAAACATGGACACCTCCTAAAACTACCGTTACTCCCCTTTTACGGAATTCATCAGCGATTTCATAGGTACGAGGTGCTAAAGAAGTGTGACATGTTATGCCCACAATATCAATGCTTTCCTCAAAATCTATTTCTTCAATGTTTTCATCTGTTATCTTAATCTCCATATCATCTGGCGTGAGAGCAGCGATTGTGGGCAAAGAAAGGAATATACATGCATGTTCTTTTAAACCAAATAATAACGAACTGAACTTAGTATCCCAATAGTCTTTCTCATTACTATTTCTTTTAGGTGCAATTAGATTTAATTTCATTGTTTTTTATTGATAGGCTTTTTTATCATTTTGGTCAAGTTTTTTTTCCCATATTACTGATTTTGCCCTTCTCTAAAATCGTTTGACTACTATAGCCGCATGGCTTAAGATTAAACTGATGAGTATTTTTGCATTAATTTCTCTTATATCCACCATGATCTATTTGCTGATGGGGGGCTTTGTATTTGCAAAAAATCCAAGATACAGGCTGCACCAATTGGCATTAATGATATGCGTGGTTATGGCTTTAAGGTCATTGATAGAATTTGGTTATCGTTATGCAAGTAGCCCGGATGAGGCCATGTTCTGGTTTAGAATTGATGTGATCTGGCCCCTTGCCGCACCCCTGTTTTTCCATTTTTCCTTAATATATTCTTATGTGAGATCCCGTATTATGAAATATATTACTTATCTTATATATGCCACAGCTTTTATTGTTTGTTTATTAGAGATATTTACTGATTATGTAACCGGACCCCCCATTAAAATGGACTGGGGATATACTTATGGCCCTGGGGAGATTGGGATTTTGTCCTTGATTTCTATAGGCTGGACATATCTTTTTTTTATTTTGGCACTTGTTGTATTTTACATCTATAGATATAAAACATCCATAAAATTAGAAAAAAGGCATACTAAAATTGTCTTAATCCTTTTTTCACCATTATTAATAGTAATTTTGAATGATTTAATATTACCAATTTTTAATATAAATGTACCTGCTCTGACAAATAGCGTATTTGCTTTTATATCACTCCCATTAGCCTATGCCGTTTATAAATACCGTGTCTTCGACATTAATCCTGAAAACACCATCAACGATATTATTGCCACCATGTCCGACTCCCTTATTCTCTTAGATCCTGACGCGCATATAAAGTATATGAACCAGGCTGCCTGCTGTCTGCTGGAGTATAAGCATGAGGAGTTGTTTGAAAAACCACTCAGCAATATCTTCCCCGGTAAGCGCGAAATGGAAAAAAATCTTATCAATCCTAAAAAGCTGCTGGAGCGAGACAATGTCCAGTATGCAGAAACAGCGTTTAAGACCAAGTCCAGGCAGGTTATTCCAATCTCGCTATCCCTGTCCAAAATATTTATCGGCAAAGCCAGAGACCTGATCGGCATGGTCTGTATCGCCCGCGATATCACCGAGCGCAGGCTTAAAGATAATGAGCTTTCCAAATACAGGAACCATTTGGAGGAGCTGGTTAAAAGGCGTACGGTTAAGTTAAAAGAGACCAAAGACCGCTACATCTCTCTGTTCAAGGACTCGCCTATCCCCCTTCTGGAAACCGATTTCTCCGCCATCTATCAGCATATTGAAGATCTGAAACAGGTAGGGGTGGAGGATATTGTGGATTTTTGTATGCAGACACCACTTTCCGCTCTGAGGATTTTAAAGAAGCTTCGCATATATAATGTAAACAGGGCTACATTGGCCCTGTTCGAAGCTGTCAATAAACATGAGCTCAGGCGCAACCTGCATGTGCTTATCCGCAAGGAAACCTTTACAACTATGATCGAGATTCTGCTGGCCTTAACTCACGGCAGGCATAATTTTGAAACACGGGGAGTTATTTACACCCTGAAAGGTAACAAACGCCATATTTACATTCGTTTTTCCCGTCCCCAGATTAAATTCACCGATCTTTCCAGTGTGTTGATCTCCTGTATCGATATAACCAAAGAAAAGCAGGCCGAAGAGGTCAAAGCCAACCTGGAAGAGCAGCTGCGCCACTCGCAGAAGATGGAAGCCATCGGCACACTGGCCGGCGGCCTGGCCCATGATTTTAATAATCTGCTGTCCGGTGTGCTGGGCTACGCCGATCTGGCCAAAATGGAACTGGACCCGGATTCTGCTATCTACAGGGATCTGGAAATAATCGAACGCACAGCCGACAGAGCTGCGGCCCTGGTCAAACAGCTGTTAAGCTTTGCGCGTAAAGGTAAACAGCACAATGTGCCCTTCGACCTGCATATTATAATCGATGAGGTGATTACCATACTCAAGCATACCATAGATAAGCGGATAAAACTTACCAAGCGCTTTAAAGACCGCGCTCTCCACATCATAGGCGATCCGGGGCAGATGGAACAGGTCATCATGAATCTGGTCGTCAATTCCCGTGACGCCATGCCCGAAGGAGGGGAGCTTGCGTTTACCACGGACATCGTGTATCTGGATGAAGAGTTTTGTAGAAATAATGCGGCGGCCAATCCCGGGTTTTACAGCCTGATTTGTATAAAAGATACGGGAGGTGGTATACCTGAACATATTAAAAACCGTATTTTTGAACCCTTTTTTACAACCAAAGAGCAGGGTAAAGGAACAGGTATGGGGCTGGCCGTGGCCTATGGGATTGTTACCAACCACTGCGGTTTTATGGAAGTCGAGAGCGGTATGAATAAAGGCACAACCTTTAAACTGTATCTTCCTTTACAAGAACCCGAACGGCGGAAGAGTACCAAAATTTCGCATCGAATACCTATTGTGGGCAACGGTGGAATTATGGTGGTGGATGATGAGGATGTGGTATGCGAAGTTATGGAGAGGATGCTTAAAGGACTGGGTTATAAAACATACGTGGCCAAGAACGGACAAGAGGCTGTAGAATATTATAGTACCAGCAAAGATAATATCGATCTGGTGCTCATCGATATGATCATGCCCAAGATGAACGGTCGTGATTGTTACCGGGCTTTAAAAGAGATCAACCCTGCGATAAAGGCCGTGCTTATCACGGGCCATATCCCCGAAGATATGGCCTATGATGCGCTTAATGACGGTATGAAGGATGTTATTTTTAAGCCGTTCAGTAAAAGCCGTCTGGCTCAAGTCGTGCATAATGTAATTAATGAATAAAAGCCTTTATTTTAAACGTGAGTCCTGTCATTTGACGTTTCCGTTCTATTTTAAAAGTACCGCTTACACCGAATAGAGCAGTTTGCTTTTTTTCAATCGTTTGCGCGAAGCCCGTATTTCATCCGCGTAGTCGCTGAAAACATGCTGTAGTTTGTGCGAGAGGGTGTTATAACCGAATTCTATTTTTCCGATGCCGAAGTTCATGTTCACGATCTGTTCCTTCTCTTTGGGGTGATTGAGTACATAGTATATTTCATCAACAACTTTGTCGGACACAATAAGCCTGCCGTCCTGATTATCGTAGCTGTCGCGTATTTCTATGTTTTTTAATCCGGTAATTTTTATGTCGGTTTTATACACGAGATAGGTGGTGGTTACAAGCGCGACGCGTGCTGCTATGGCCTCAAGCAGGGCATTGCCGAAGCCTTCCCATATGGGTAAGTATGTCACCAAATCGGCGTTGGCTATAACGTCACGGTTGGTATATACTCTTTTGTCGTGTTTATCTTTGCCTCTCTGAGAAAAAACACGGTCTGAAATGAGATGCAGTGGAATTTTTCTTTTGTTAGCCAGTTCTTTTATTTCATCAATATAGTGATTGTCCGGTTCATCTCCCTGATAAAGTGAAATGATGTAATGTACTCTTTTATGCATGTCCGGATATTTTTGCACTAATTTGGCAAGGAGCTCAACCGAATCTTCGATACGCTTGCGTCTTACAATTCTCGTAGGCTGGACAACCAGGATATCGTCGTCTTTAAACCCCAGATCCTTTCTGAAGTGGCTGTTATATTCATCCATCTGAACGGGATTGTCGAAATCCTCACAGTTGGGAATAATTATGGGACGCACGCGTTTTATGGATCGTAAAATGTGGGCCGCATAAGAGGTAAGCACAATATGTTCAGATCCCAGATCCGACGGCGGCATAATTTCATTAAGCAGGGCTTCGATATGGTTGTTGCTGAAACGGCTGCGTTCCCACCAAAAGTCATGGTGGTGAAAGATGGTAGCCACACGGCGCTCAGTGGCCAGCTGGTAAACGGCTATGCCGCCTAAAAGTGTCATGGGCATGGCATTGGTATTTTCCGCAACCAGCACATCAATATCGTTCTCTTTCAATTTTTCATAAATGGTATTGGCTACGTCGTTGCCGAACATGGTCATTTTATCGACGATACTATTGCGCATCTCTTTGGTCAGAGAAGAGGGCTGGCCTCCGAGATAGGGGAAGACAAGGTTTTCGTAATAATGCTGTTCGGGTGAATCAAAGCGGATACGATCCACTAAAATCTGATTCTCCTCCGGGATTGAAGAAAGCGGTTTTATATACTTGCCGGCAATGGTAAATATAGTATGCCCCATAGCTTTAAGCAGATAAATCCACTTATCCACTTCCAGAGAGACCCCGTCAACCCCGCCTAGTTTTCCACAGATAAAACAGATTCTAAACTGATCGCTCATAGTAACTATACCTTTATACTCTTTGAATTAAGATAATAGGAGATGATATTCATGGTGTCAAGTAACTCCTCACTACCTATAGACCTCTGCCTCGCGTGTACCTGCCGGGAATTTGACAGTGCTTCTTACCGGGTGTTTCAGCTTTTTCCCGTCCGCATAAGCCTTGCTGATGGCAAAGGGGACTGAGAATTCAATCGAGTGCGGCGGCATATGATAATCGCAATCAAGACTGAGATGAATTCTATCGGAGAGGGCTTGAATAGTAATATTGAGTGTTCCGAAGTAACTGGGGGCATTTGAGCAGACAATTGTTTCCCCCGGCTCAAACCAGCGGTGATAGATGATCGGAGTAATAACCAGGGTGCCCTCTTGTTCAAAAAAGATGAGGTTTCGCAGCAGGTTTATAAGATCCGCAGAGGCCCAGGCGTGATGGCCGTCGCCCATACAGCCGCCTCCGGTAACCGGATGAATAGCTTCGGGAAAAGCTGCCGTATGTGAAATGTTATCCATTATCCACTGGGTAATGGGAAGTACCCGCGAGGAGTGCCTGAATAGATAACATTCCGCCAGCTGAGCCGTTAAATACACATTATAGCCCGAATGGATTACTCTATGAAAAAATGCCCAGTTCTGTTGATACTTTTGGCGGATGGTCCGTAAAGTACCTGTAATTCTTTGATCTTTGGGATCGATCAGCCTTAATGGATACAGGGCGCAGATCGATCCGATAATCGATGAATCGAGTGATCTGTTGGGTGAAGAAGGGATTACGGGAAAGCCGAATTTCTTGTGTGTTTTATCTATTGAGGTGAAGACGGCTTTGTAATAGTCCTTGAAAAGCTCATCCGCAAGTTCTGCCATTTTGTCTTTTTTTAATTCTCTGGCCAAAAAAGCAAATCCCCGTATGCCCGCCAGGGCCCAAAAGTTATCCCAGTAGAAGCTGTCGCTGGGACCGAAGTGCTCTGCGGAGTAACCGGCCGGAAGCAGGCCTGTTGCTTTGGAACGTGTCTTGCGAATCCATTTTAAACCGTGGCAGGCCGAATCGAAAATCCGGGCAATAAAATCTTTATTACGGGTAAAAAGATAGTGCTGGTAATAAGACCATAAGGCCTCACCATTGGCATCCCACTCTCCTTCCTGGGAAACAAAATAGCCGTCAGCGCGCTGACGGTTGGGATAGTTTAGAAGTATACGTTCTGCTTCCTTTTGATAACCCAATTTTTCCAAAGCCAGCAGAGAGTAGGCTGCGTCGCGAAAATATTCATGATGATAGAGGAACGGACCCGGAGTGATCACATTGTTATCTATGAACAGGTAGAGGTGCGCCTTATTGGCCTTAAAGGCATTCTCCATCTTCTGGTACGGAACCTTTAGGGTAGTACCTCTGCTTACGATACTTTCCCATTCGGTAATTGTCCGTGAACGCATATCCTGATATGACGGTTCTGAAATAAGCCGAATATCGAGGGATTTAAGATTTATCGCTTTTGTTAAAGCTCGCATGTTCATTTCCCTGACCTGGCCCGGTTTGAGTGTTATTTTATACTCCGCCATGGCAGTGGCCAGCCCTTTTTTACATGAAATATTATGTTTTTCCGCAGGAGAAAAGGCTTTAAATGAGCAGTCACCCTGCTTCCAGTTGGAACAATACACTCTCGAGGGTTTGGAGGTCAAAATAAGAGCGGCATTGCCATCTATTAAAAACAGGTTTTTTTCTTTGTTGTACTCAATGTTATAAAGGGGTGAGATGCCTTCCGGATTATAGGGCCGGATTGCGGCAAAGAGTGAGAGTGTTACGGGTACGGACTCCAGGTTTTCCATACTGATGGAGTTGAAGATAACCTCATCCTCCGTGCCGGCAACGAACGCTTCGGTGCGTATGCGCACGTCCTTCTTGATGAACTGAGATACCACAAACGGCAATTGTTTTACCAGATACTGATACACTTCCGTATTTCTGGCAGGCACAATAAGGTAGTTATTCTTTCCCACCCAATACTCAACCGACCAGCTGTCAAACCAGGGAGTTACCAGTCCGGTCGGATCCACTATCGGCTCTCTGTCCGAATTTGTTCCTCCTATGGCAGTCCAGTTGCGGTGTGTTAAATTAGTCGATAACACGTTGCCCGGAACATAACTGTCTGACTCAGGATCGTACTGTCTGTTTACCCAGTAGGGCATTACCCAGTCCAGATTACACTGAATGGCAAACATGTTGAGTAAACCGGTCGAAGCAAAGTTAATACTTGTGGCTATGGCTTCTTTGGGAAATTGAATGTCGGTGGGTTCGCCCAATTTAAAACTGGCATTGATTTTATCATACGCGCTTTTCATACCAAAGTGAGCGGCCAGCCGTTTTAAAATCCACTGTATGACACTCATGAAAAGCAGACTCCTTTTTATACTTTTCTCTATAATAGAGCATAAAACATATTGCAGAATAGTAAAGGATTTTATTGTGCAAGAAGTGTGTGGTGAAATACAGGCTATGCTTGGTGTTGTTAAGCAAAGGCAAAGAGCCGGGATCGAATTTACAGTTTACGTACAATTAATGGAAAAGTAATAGTCACCTTTGTTCCCTTATCCTCGATACTTTGAATATCAATCGTACCTGCGTGAGCCTCAACAATACGTTTGCTTAAAGAGAATCCGATACCGTATCCGCCTGTTTCTTTGGAACGCGAGGGATCAACACGGTAAAAGGGTTCAAAAATATAAGGCATATCCTTTTTCGGAATACCGCAGCCTGAATCCTTGATGATAACCCGGGCACTGCCTTTTATACGGCTTACGCTTGCGCTGATCACTTGCTTCTGGTGCATTGAGTAGCGCAGGGCATTATCAAGTATATTCGTAAAAAGCATGGTAAGCCGTCTGGTATCGGCCTTGATTACAGGGCCATGTCTGGTCTCTCTCATATCTATCCCCGGTTTGCACCTGCTGAATGACTTAATAATCTTCTTAAGGAATAAAGAGAGATCTACCTCCTCATATTGCAGTTTGCCGTGCGGGCTGTTAAGGCGTGCTGTTTCCAGAATTTCCGCAATCATACTCTCCATGCCGTCCACTTCTTCACTTATTGTCCCTTTGAGTTTGGGATCCTTGATAAACTCCGCCGCCACCTTCATACGGGTCAGGGGTGAGCGCAGCTCATGGCTCACATCCAGCAGCAGCTGATCTTTGGCTTTGAGCATTTTTTTCAGCTGGGAGGTCATGGTATTAAACTGTGTTGAGAGCTCCCCCAGCTCGTCTTTGCGCCGTACCGGGATGTGGATGTCCAGGTTGCCTGCTTTAATCTGCTCCACAGCATTTTGCAGCTGCTTTACCGGTCTGATGATCGTTCTGATGAAGAGATAGCTTGCGATAAAAAGCAGGAGCACCAACACGATGATAAAATAAAATCCGGGGGGCAGTTTATGCCTGAGTGAAAGGAAATAACCGTACAATAGGTAGAGTCTGTCTCCTTTTTTTCTTATCAGGTATTGCTTGTCTTTATAAAGACCCATAGGCCCTCTGTGCTGCTTTCTTAATTCCTCGAATGTAGGCATCGCAGGATTGGTGGTCCAGGTTTGTTGACTGTCTCTGTAGCGGATATCAACATCAATACGGTTTGAGATTTCCTTGGCATGCTTAAGGGTCGGTTCTCGATCAAGATCCTCAAAGATATATCTTGTGTACTCCCGTAACTGGTCATGAAAAGGAGGGGCGTCGTGCTGCCGGATGAGTGAGAGCATCAACGAAAAGATCAGGCTGCTTACGAAAACTGCGGTAAAAAGCATGGTTGCGAAGAGTCTTAAAAATATCGAGTTGCGCCGCTTTGTCAATTATTTACCCCGATAAACATATAACCCGATCCCCAGACTGTTTTGATAAAGCGGGGATTTCTGGGATCGTCACTCAATTTCTGACGGAGCCTGCTTAAGAGCACGTCTATGGAGCGGTCGAACGCATTCCAGTCCTCACCGCGCATTCTGGCCATGATCTGCTCCCGTGAAAATACTCTGCCCGTATGCCGGACAAGGAGAGTAAGGAGCATAAATTCAAGAGAGGTGAGCATAAGGTCTTCACCATTTAAATATGCGCTTTTCTTACTGTTATCGATGGTAAGCGGGCCTGCTGTAAGGATTTCTTTTTGATTATCCTGTGTGGTACGTCTTAATACCGATTCCATACGCGCTACCAGTTCTCTGGGCTCGAAGGGTTTGGGCAGATAATCGTCCGCTCCCAATTCCAGACCCATTACTTTATCGCTTACCTCTTCCCGTGCCGTAAGCATGATAACCGGAAGCGAATGTTTTTGACGAATTCTTTTTAGTACTTCGAATCCGTCCATTTTGGGAAGCATAATATCCAGGATAATAATATCGGGAAGCGCAAGGGTTAGCAGCCGCAGCGCTTCCTCCGGATCGACCACACTTCTTGCCCTGAAATTAAATTTTTCAAAATAATCCGTGAGCAGGGCATTCAGCTTTTTATCATCATCAATTATTAAAACTTCCCTTTTCATATGCGGTAGCTTAGAAGCTTCCGTGATTGTACCACGCGCCCTTAAATTTCTCAAGTAAAGACACAAGTTTCTGCTTCTGCTCCGGTGTTAACGTGTCATGAAAGCGTTTGATTTGTTGTATAATATAATCACGCATTTCTCTGTGCTTATTCTGTTGTGCATCCATGTAGCGTTTAATCTCTTCCGTATCCAGTCTGTCGGCCAGTATCTGTTCTTTGAGAAGTTCGAAATGCTGTTCACGCTGAGGTCTGTTTTCTTCCATCTTTGATCGAATATCCTTGTGAATATCGTTAAGGAGCTCGACCTGCTGTTTGGAAAGATCTAGTTCGGATTTTAATCTGTTGATCATAAATTCCGCTTTCTTTTCGGGAGAACCGTGATGGGGCCCGCAACCTCTGCAACCTGTAAGGGCGACCAGAATCCCTGCCATAGCAATAAAAGCTACTATTGTAAGTGCTTTTTTCTTCATTCTAAACCTCCTATGCTTTAGTATGTTGATTTCAATATAATCTCCGCATGTAACAAGCTTTTTTCATAAGTGTAACAAATTGTAACGGCTTGCACTGAGGGAGTTTATAGAGAAAAAATAGATATTATGATATATATACATTTTCATATTTACTTTCTGCTGTTCTCTTAATATTTTATAGAGAGGAAGAGAGAATGAAAAGAAAAATATTTTTATTAATTCTTGCCCCTGTATGCATTGCTCTTGTTATACTGTTTTTCATAGTGAATCAGAGCGGGGCCGATTCTTTTAAAGCGGATGCAAAGTCCGGTAAGGAGTATACTATGAACGCCGGAGATAATACTGACTTCAAAATTGCTGTGCTGGGCGGAGGATGTTTTTGGTGTTTGGAAGCGGTTTTTGACCGAGTGGAAGGTGTCGTAGAAGTAGCTTCAGGTTATGCCGGAGGTACTGTAGAAAATCCTTCTTATAAAGAAGTGTGCAGCGGTACCACAGGTCATGCTGAGGTAGTTCGGATTAGCTATGATCCAAAGCTTATTAAGTATAGTGAAATCTTAGACATTTTTTGGCTGGCCCATGATCCTACCACACTAAACAGGCAGGGTAATGATGTGGGTACACAGTACCGTTCTATTATACTTTATACAAATGATGAGCAAAAAAAAGCGGCCTATGAGTCAAAACAGAGTGCCCCGAAAAAACTTAAACTTACGGGGCCGATTGTAACTAAAATTGTACCTTTACAGGTTTTTTATCCTGCGGAAGAGTATCATCAGGATTACTATGACAATAATCGAGGACAGGGCTACTGTATATTTGTGATTCATCCCAAGCTTAAGAAGCTGGGATTAGAGTAATGTGTCACTTATCCAAGATAAATAGGGCGTATAGCCGTCCTGGATTGGTATTACAATCAATTCAGGTACTTCATAGGGATGAATACCTTTAAGAGCTTTTTTTATTTTTTCTGTATGTGTAACTTCTGTTTTTAATAAAAGCAGCGCTTCCTTATCTTTTTCTATTTTTCCCTGCCACCAGTAAATGCTGTGAATAGGATTTATAATCTGCGCGCAGGCGGCAAGTTTTTGTGATACAAATTCCTTGGCTATTCGCTCGGCCTGTTCCTGGGGCGTTGAGATGAGACACATCACATATTGGTTTTGTGAATTTTTCATGGAACGGTTCCTTTTATAATTTTTTCTTAAGCTGTGGGATATATTTCAACATAGCTTGTTCGCCTTTTTGAATGAGCTGATCGATGTTTTTCAGATTGTAATAACTGTAACGGCTTAAATTGGGAGCCACAAGATAGTCTGCAAATTTTTGGGCTTTATTTGATTTGTTATTCATGATTATGAACAGACTGGAGTAAATAATATCAATTATGTTTTTAGGTTTTTCGACTTTTGGATAATAGTGGTTTAAATCCACTGCGATAACAAGCTTGGCACCCATGTCGCGCACCGCATCAGCTGGCACATTATTTACAAGTCCACCGTCTACAAGCAATCTGCCGTCAATCTTTGTGGGCTCGAAGATGCCGGGAACACTGCTCGAAGCTTGAACAGCTTTGGCCACCGATCCTCTTTGTAATACTACTTCTTCTCCCGAAGTGATGTCCACGGCCACTGCCCGAAAAGGTATGCTAAGATCCTTAAAGGATTTCTTTTTTAGCAGTTTGCCCAGTAAATGCTGTAATTTGTTGGTTTTTACCAGTCCCATAATAGGAATGGTAGGAGTAACCATGTTGCCCCAATTCATTGTCCGGGTGGTTTCTTTGATCTCCTGCCAGGAATAACCCGCGCAGTAAAGTGCGCCGATAATGCTTCCCGCGCTTGTACCTGCTACATAATCTATATGGATGTCAGCTTCGGTTAGTGCTTTAAGTACGCCGATATGGGCAAGCCCGCGGGCCGCACCGCCGCCCAGTGCTAAGCCTACTGTTCTATTTTTTTTAAAGAATGCGAAAGCCACAATCCCTCCTTTCCAAAATAATTTACTATACTTATTCCATTAAGTAAATGCCGGTCCATAAAACAGAAGAAAAATTTTTATTATGACTCAGAATCATACTAAAGTATATAGGTATTATGCTAACAAATTGTGATCTGCCTTCGAATAATTTTTTTGTAAGATTTAAAGTTGATGCTCCAGCCAGACGTCTGGCAATCGGGACTGATGAGAATAACATTGTAGAGGTATATGATGACGGCGGTGTGTCTGTTGATATAAGAGAATTGAATTAAACAATATTAAACACTTAGTGCTGCCGAACAATCGGAATATAATGAGAACCTGCCCGCTTTCACTATGCGGTGCTGGGCAAGTCGGAAAAGTTCCTGAGTTATACTATCGGAAAAATCAATTTTTATTGATTTTGTAAAGTATTTGTATTATATTGGAAACCGGATACTAAAATAGTTTCCTATGGTGAAAGGATGAAAGATAAAAGCCCAGCAGAGAAAAAAGAACTCATTGCTAACAGTTTTCAAAAGCACTTTGAACATTTCGGTTTTAAAAAGACATCGGTGGATGATATCGCGCAAGAGCTTCAGATAAGCAAAAAAACTATTTATCAATTTTTTAATAAGAAAGAAGAGATTTTTTATTTTGTCATGCAGCGTGTTGCCGGTCAGTATGTGAAAAGTATGGAGAAAAAACTTGATCAAGATAATACAGCTTCTGGAAAAATGGAAAAACTGGTCCTTTTAATTTTTAGCGAAACTAAGAAATGGCTAAAAAAGAATGACAGTTTCGAGTTTAAATATAAATATGAAATAGCCGAGTTGGCTTTTCGGGAAGCATATGGAAAGCTTTTTAAGCAAATAGTAGAGGAAGGAATGAGTAGTGGTGAATTTACTAAGACTCCCCTTGATTTAAAAGTAACTTTTATTAAAGGACTCATTTCTGAAAGTATGAAACTCCTGTGCGCTAATCCGGTGCTTGAGATTGAAGCTGAATTGAATAAATCAATCATAAAACTGCTGGAATAAAAAAGAGAAGTGGAGTGAGCGGTCAGTTTATATTTTTTTTACTATGGAAACTAAAAACTATAAACGTTTTATGATGAAAGGATAGTATATGATTGATTATGCATTAAAAAATATTTTAAAACGTCTTCCGCGCAGTATACTCCTTGTTTGTAGTATCGGTTTAATGTTTACCCTGATTATTGCAATTACGGGAATTACAAGTTACCAGATACGTACTGTTCAGGAACATGCCTCAGCATCTGCCGGAAAAATACATGTGCAAACACGTTTTTCCGGTACTCAGTACCCGGCATCAGTGATTGATATACCGGAAAGTACAGTGAAAAATATATTATCCTGTAAAAACCTCCAAACCGCGCTCTCTGCAGGAATACTCTACTTTGCCGTCGAACCTCCTCTTTATCCCAGCGAACCACCGGAACTTCTTCTTGTAGGTATAGAACCTGGTAAGGAGCAGGCCTTTACCGGTAGTATTGCCAATGATATAGACACAATAAGTGGTGTAGAGTTTTTTTCAGAGGTTCAAGCAGATAATCCAATTATTCTTGGTAAAAAATTATGGCAGTATTTTAATCGGAAAGAAAAAAAACAAATATCTATTGGTAACCGGATTAACTTGTTAGGTACTGATTGGCATGTAATTGGTATATTGGAAAAATCTAATGATAAAGTGGTTAATAATGCCGCTATTGTACCCTTAGCCAACGCGCAGAAGGTTTTAGGAAAACAAGGATTTGTCTCTTCGATACTTATTACACCCAGAAAAGTGGGACAAGAAGAAAGTATTTTTACGATTATTAAAAAACAAGATCAGCAATTGATAATTATCACGGATGAATTATTAAGAAAAAATATTATTGGCGGAATACAGATGTTTGAGGCATTAGTGAATTCAATAACGTATGTTGTTTTAGTCTCTTCAATTCTGTTGCTTATGACGGTTATGTTCATTTCTGTTATTCAACGCACAAAAGAAATCGGTGTACTGCGGGCGATTGGCGCAAACAACTTTAGAATTATTTTTTCATTATTGTGGGAGATATTTATTATTTGTTTCGCGGGTACCCTGGTAGGATCCGCATGCGCCGGATTCATACTAAGATTCTGTATGATGGAAAATCTGTTTTCAATTGATCATATCATATCTTTTTTCCCACTCACTTTTATAATTACACTTATTTCGAGTATTGTGCCTGTAGTACGAATATTAAAGATACAGCCTATTGAGTCGTTACACTACGAATAATAAAGAAAGGATTGATAATATGGAGATTATTACCATGCAAAATATTAAAAAAGAGTATTTATTAGGGAAAAGCAAAGTTCTGGCACTTAGAGGTGTTAATCTTTCAATAGAAAAAGGAGAATTATGTTCTATTGTCGGCCCAAGCGGTTCGGGAAAATCCAGCTTGCTTCATATTATTGGTTGCTTGGATATTCCAACAAGTGGTAGCTATTTACTAGAAGGCAAGTCTATTCAAGAAACAAAAGAAAGCAGATTATGTAAAATCAGAGCGGAGGCGATTGGTTTTGTATTTCAAGCTTTTCATCTTAATCCAATATTGACAGCTTTGGATAATGTAGCTTTAGGATTACGCTTTATTGGCAAGCGGAAGAATGAAGCACGACTGAAAGCAAAAGAATGGCTTTCTCGTGTGGGATTAACAGAACGTTTTCATCATTTTCCTCAGGAACTTTCAGGAGGAGAAAGGCAAAGAGTGGCAATTGCCAGAGCCTTAGTCAAAAATCCACTAATTGTTTTGGCCGATGAGCCCTCAGGTAATTTGGATTCCAATACCGGAAAGCAAATAATTAAACTATTAAAAGAATTAAACAGAGAAAATTCCACTACCATTATTCAGGTAACTCATAATATGGAATGGGCAAAAATGAGTGATGGTGTATACACATTGAAAGATGGAATATTAAATTAACATTTGGAAGGAGAGAGTGATGAAGAATCTGATACTTATTTTAATTTTAAGCTTAACATGTTTTAGTCTTTTTAGTCAGGAAAATAATGGTGAACTTACTGTTGTATTAAAGGGTTTTCGCACTAACAAGGGTGAAGTGCGGGTGGCGCTTTTTAATTCGGTACAGGGTTTCCCTGAGAAACGGAAATTAGCTTTTAGGATGCAGGTTGTGAAAATTGCGGATAAAAAGGCTGTTGCTGTTTTTACTAATATACCTTATGGCAAATATGCTGTCGGTATTTTTCATGATGAGAATGCCAATGGTAAAATGGATTTTGGTCTGTTTTCTATTCCGGTGGAAGGCTATGGAGCTTCAAATGACGCTATCGGTTTTTTCGGTCCGCCAAGCTTTAAGGATGCTGCGTTCGAGCTGCTTCAGGAAAAACTGGAAATTTCAATAACAGTAAAGTACTGAGGAAATTGCAAAACTCAAAATATATTAAGTTAGTAAAATACTTATTCTCTATACCATAATAAGTTAGCAATTTCCATTTTAGGAGCTTCTTGCAAAAATGTTATTTTTGCAAGAAGCTCTACTAAACAATAATTTTTAAGCCGGGTGCTTAATAAATGTCCCTTCCTGGTATTCCCTAAAAGCTGTTTTTAGTTCTTCCTGCGTATTCATCACGATGGGACCGTACTAGCAATGGTTTCCCGGATACAAGCAGAAAGCGTACTTTTTCCTGCTCTGTTTTAATCATAACAGTATCGCCCTCAGCGAATAACAGGCAGCTGCCCTGCTGCATTTTGCAGCTGTCCTTAAAATCAAAGTAGTTTTTACCGGATCTTTTGTAAGCGTACATATCATGTTCTTTATCAAAGTAGGCGGAGCCCTGTATTACGTAAGCGAATACGTTATGATCAGCTTCGACTGGAAGCAGTATTTCCTTATCAGCTTCTACGGTTATATCGAGATAACGCGGCCGGGTAATAATATCCTCTGCCGGCCCTTTGACGCCGGCTGCTTGTCCGCAGATAACTTTGGCCCGCGTACCCGGTGCTATCTCTCCTTCCGGAATCTGGCTGCTTTTAATTTCCCGATAGCGCGGCGCCATCATTTTATGAGAGGCAGGCAGATTGGCCCACAGCTGGAAACCCCACAGGCTTCCATTGGTATCGCCCTTGGGCATTTCCTGATGAATGATGCCGCTTCCGGCCGTCATCCACTGCACGTCGCCTGAGGAAATAACACCGCTGTTACCTATGCTATCACCGTGTTCCACATCGCCTTGCAGTACATAGGTAATGGTCTCAATTCCGCGATGGGGATGCCAGGGAAATCCGGCCAGATACTGATTCGGCTGGTCGGAATGAAAATCATCCAGTAACAGAAAAGGATCAAAAAGCGCTACCTGATGAAAACCGAACACTCGATTGAGGTGCACACCGGCACCTTCTATTGTGGGAATGCTTTTTAAAACCTGTTTAATTTTTTTTATGGTTTTTATAATACATTAAATATAATAACTGTAGGAAGAGCTTCCAAATACTTTTTAAATGTTTAAGAATTATTTCACATGATTTACCCTTGTTAAAGATAGAAACATGACGTAAAGTTCTTTTAACTAAATATCTTTGACAGACGGTCCGCTTTGGCTTAGCATTTTAATTACAGAGGAAATTGCAAAATTCAAAATATATTAAGTTAGTAAAATACTTATTCTTTATACCATAATAATTTAGCAATTTCCATTTTAGGAGCTGCTTGCAAAAATAACATTTTTGCAAGCAGCTCATCTAATACACATTATTATATTTGATCTTGTGATCTCCCTATACAGTATTGTTTTACCGTTTGTTAATGTCTCAATACAAATCGGTGCCCGCTTCCTTTCTTTATTTTATCAATCTTTCTGCACTTAAGCCTTTAAAATGAGAATTCATACTAAAGTATGAGTGAAGAAATTACTGTTATGTGGTTACTTTAAATAATATATGAAGGTATGTTGTGCTTTCAACTACCACAAAACGCAGGAGTTTTGTGAAAATCATTTTTTAAAAGGAGTTTTTATGAAAAAATTATTAATTTTTCTTTTACCACTGCTTGTCATGTGGAGTTGTAATGTGGATATGCTTGATACATACACCGATGACGGGGAGATAGAGTTTCCCGATAACAGGGGCGCGGTAAGGGTATCTCTTCCGGGACAGTAGAACCGCGCGGCAACTCAGGCTGATGTGGAATCATATGATGTAGCGCTGGCCGGAATTGATATAGTATATGAAAGCAGTCAAATCGGGCTGCCCGGACAGACCATACTTTTCCAAAATCTTACTCCGGGTAATTATACCGTAACCGTGGATGCCTATGATGATGTAGATCCGACGGCGGCGGGAAGCAACAGGATTTTTACCGGAAGCGCAAATGCGACGGTTGTGGCGGGTCAGGTTACCACAGTAACCATACAGCTTGAATATGTTGACGGAGATCTGGAAATTGAAATCATATTCCCCGAAGAACCCACAAATCCGCCCGCAGGAGAAGAAGTGCTTGACCAGGCACAAACTCAAATCAAAGATATTTCCGCTATGGCATATTATGATAATGATGTCGGACAGGTATTTACTGCCGGTATAACCGGTGAGCTCACAAAAATTGAGCTTTATCTGGATTATGATGAAGAGATTGCGCCTATTCCCGAGGTATGGATAGTTCTACGGGATGGAGCAGGATTTTCAGGTTCGGAAATGGGTGTTTCCGGATCAGTGATTCTTGAATCTCCAGGACCCGGCTGGGTTACATTTGAGTTTGAAGATGTTGGGGTAATCGCAGGTAACCAGTATACCATAGAAATTGTTTCATCAGGTTATGTAATAGTCAGCGGATATGATTGGTATGAAGAAGAAGATGTGTATACCGGCGGTTACGCGCTTTGGTACGGATATGAACAGGTAGGGTGGGATTTCACCTTTCGTACCTGGGTGTATCATTAGAAAGTACTTAGGATAATGTTATCTTTGGTATTCACTGCCGGTTTTTTTACGGTGGTGAATACCATTTTTAAAATCCGATAGAAATTATTATAACCTTTATCGCGGCTTGATGCTTATTATAATGCAGGTTTTTTGCCAGGCCCGAACTCATCATAATTACAGTTTACTTGACAAAGCCTCTCTGCATGACATATGATAATTTTACTTATGACCCAGAGTAGTTCTCATAACTATAAAATTCTTATAGTGGATGATGAGAGGGAAATGTGTATCTCATTGTGCGAACTACTTGCAAACGAGGACTATACGTCTCGCTTTACCACTAATCCATTACAGGCATTGACTATCATCAAAGAAGAGAAAATCGATCTGGTGATAATGGATATAAAAATGCCTGAAATAGTAGGACTTGACCTCCTAAAAATTATTAAAGAACAGATACCACATATCCCCATCATCATGATCACGGGATATCCTTCTGTTGACAATGCAGTACGAGCTATGAAATACGGTGCTACGGATTTTTTTACCAAGCCACTCAATCTAAAAAAACTTCTGGAGCAAATAAAGCGGCTTTTCCAAATCAGTGATCACAGTGCAGAGCTTATGGCACTGCCGGAGACCAAGAAAATGCTTGCTATCACTCCTGTTATGACTAAGATCCGTGAAACACTGGAAATTGCCGCTGATACCGATGCTCCGGTGCTGTTAACCGGAGAAAGCGGCACGGGCAAGGAACTGGCTGCTCATCTGCTCCATTATTCAAGTAAGCGTAAGCTTAAGCCTTTTATAAAAGTAAACTGTGCGGCCATACCCGATAGTCTGCTGGAGAGTGAGTTGTTCGGACATGAAAAAGGCGCTTTCACCGATGCCAGGGAAATGCATAGGGGCAAGTTTGAACTGGCACACCACGGTACAATTTTTTTAGATGAAATCGGAGATATGAGTAGTAAAACTCAGGCCAAAATTTTACGTGTACTGCAGGATCATGAGTTTGAGCGAGTGGGTGGTTCAAAAACCATACATTCCGATATTCGTATTGTTGCCGCTACCAATAAAGATGTAAACAAGTTGCTTTCAGAAAACATATTTAGAGAAGATCTGTACTACCGGCTGGCGGTAATCTCGGTACAGCTCCCTGCTCTGAGAGAACGCGCAGATGATGTTATGTTGTTAGCACACCATTTCCGTAAATATTACAACCAGCTTTATAATAAAAATATTCAAAACATTTCGGATGAGGTGGAACTGGTTTTTTTAAAACACAACTGGCCTGGAAATATCAGAGAGCTTAAAAACTGTATCGAACGTGCGATAATCTTTTGCCGTAAATCTTCCATAACTATGGAAGATCTTCCGGCTCAGTACCATCAGCTATCGCAAAAAGAGAAACCTCAATCCATTTATGAAGAAACCATTGGCAATTTTAACCGGAGTATTATTATAGATGCATTGCAAAAAACCAATGGAGTAAAAAAAAAGGCAGCCAAGCTTCTCAATATTGATAGAAAAACGCTTTATCACAGAATGAAAACTTTGGGAATTGAATGAGCATATCCTCCGAGCAGCTTCTGAAAATGAAAAATATTCAAGTTAATTATAATCAGATAAAAGCGCTGCGTGGAGTGGATTTTGATTTATATCGCGGTGAAATACACGCCCTCGTAGGTGAGCATAGAGCGGGAAAATCAACTTTGGTAAAAATCTTAAGCGGTGCTGTAAGGAAAAATAAAGGTGAAATAATCTATAACGGAAAGCGTATTGACTATTTTACTCCCAGCTCTGCATTGGAACATAAAATCGGTATGGTATATCAAAACATCAATGTCATTCCCTCCCTTAATGCCGTGGAGAATATCTTTGCCGGCCAAATGCATGCGAATTTCTGGGGTAAGCTCCGTCATTCGCAAATGATCGAGCACGCGAACAAATTATTTTCTTATCTTAAGGTTGATGTCGAGTTGGAGCTGCCTGTCTCACTGCTTACAACCGACAAACAACACATGGTGGAAATCGCACGCCTTGTGTCCGTTGATCCCGAACTGATTATTTTTGACGAAGTATCAAGTAAACTCACTCCTGAAGAGATGGAGACCATTTATAGATTAATCTTTGATTTTAAAAATCACAACAAGAGTATTATCTATATCTCGCATAATATGGATGAGATATTTGAATTCGCCGATCGGGTAACAATTCTAAAAGACGGTTACCGGCGCGGCACGGAAGAGATAAAGGATATAGATAAACTGAAACTCATTAAACTCACTTATTCCTTTATGTTAAGCAGGGAAGAGCTTAAACAAGATAACCAGGAATTATATTTTTTTAAGAAGTATAATGAAAACATTATTAAAAATCTCCCGGTTGGAGGAATTATCCTCGACGCGGAGAATAAGATATATTTGATAAATTTTGCAGCACTTACCATCATGGAGCTTAACGAACAAACTCTCAATGGACAGGATTTCCAGGTAATATTCGGCCGGGAAAAGAACGCCGAGCTTGACACTTTAGTAAAAAGGATTAAAAACCATGAACAGTATACCGTGGACGAAGTGAGTTATGGTGCTGATAAAATATTTAAAATTAATATTTTTCCCTTTAAAGATGAAGATTACCAGTTTTTAGGCACGATAATACTGATTGAAGACATCACCCGTGACTCTTATCTTAAGGAATATCTGCTGCGTACCGAAAGAATAGCGTCGGTTGCCGAGCTTGCCGCAGGAGTAGCGCATGAAATCAATAATCCCCTGGGAGTAATACAAAATTATCTTGTCTTATTGAAAAATAAAACAATCGATACAAACGCGCTGTCCAAGCTGGCTAAGATAGAAGAACAGGTGCAGAGTATTGTCGAAATCACCGGAAACCTGCTCTCCTTTTCTCGGCTTAAAGAACTGCCAAAAGAAAAGATAGACCTTATCCGCGTTCTGGACGAGGTTATCTTACTCCTGAATCATAAGTTAAAACGTAAACATATTCATCTCATACGTAATTATTCACATCCGGAGCTGTTGATTGTCGGAGATGAAAATAAACTAAAGCAGGTATTTATTAATCTGTTAATAAACAGCTTGGAGGCTGTTTTAGACGGGGGGACCATTCAACTCCAGATTCTTGCAGATAAGAATGAAGGTTTTACTGAAGTAAGGATTATTGATAACGGATATGGCATACCAGAGGATATTATTCCAAAAATCTTTAATCCTTTTTACAGTACCAAAGCACATAAAAATAATGCGGGTTTGGGATTATCGATCTGTCAGCACATTATTGAGTCTCATCAAGGCCTTATATCCTGTCAAAGTAATGAGTTCACCACATTTTCCATTAAACTGCCTTTGATTTCTACTGTTTGAGTTGCGGAAAAAATACCCATTTTATATTCACGTGGGGATTTTTTCCACAAGGTTGAGACTCCGTCAAACTTGGTGAGATGCTAATTCCAAGTATTACAAGAGTTTATAATTATGGATAAAAAGCATATTATGGCACGGTTCTTGCTTATTATAGCACAAAAAGGAGGTATTTAACATGAGAAAAGCAATGGTTTTTGCTATTCTTGGAACACTTGCTATTTTATTTCTGCTTCCCTTTGGTTGCGGTGAAAGTAGCAGTGACAAGATAATAATCGGCCTTTCCTTTGCGGAGTTTGATATTGAACGTTGGCCGCGGGAAAAGGATCAAATGCAGGAGTTGGCTGAAGCAGCAGGTGCAGAGGTAATCTGGGCCTCGGCAGATAAGGACGCCAAGCGCCAAAACGATCAAATAGAAAACATGGTCACCAAAGGCGCAGATGTTATTATCATTGTTGCTTATGACGGTGCCAGCTGTGTGAGCGCAGTTGAGCAGGCTGCCAAAGCGGATGTGGCGTGTATTGCCTATGACCGCCTTATTCCAAGCGATAAGCTAGCCGCCTATATTACATTCGATAATGTGGAAGTCGGCAGACAGCAGGCTCTGGGTGTGCTTGCCGTAAAAAACAAAGGCAGATTTGTTCTTCTGGGCGGAAGTCCGACGGACAACAATGCCACCTTGGTACGCATGGGGCAGATGAAGGCATTGCAACCTTATATTGACAGCGGGGATATAGAGGTCGTAGCAGACCAGTGGGTAGAGGGATGGAGCCAGGAAAAGGCGGTAGGGATTATTGAAAACATTCTTACCAAACAACAAAATAAGATCGATGCGATTGTGTCCTCCAATGACGGAACTGCTTTAGGTGCTATTCAAGCATTGGAAGCACAAAAACTGGCCGGTGTGGTACCTTTATCAGGTCAGGACGCAACTGCTCCGGCCTGCAAAGCGGTTGTGGAGGGTAAACTTACGGTTACCGTGTTTAAAGACATTAACCTCTTAAGCCCTATGGCGGTGGATATGGCGATGACACTTGTCAAAGGTGAAAAACTCAAAGGTCTTACGGACCGCTCGTTAGCGGAGCTTACAGGTAAGAAAGACCTTACAGGTAAAGTCCCCTGCAACTTTTTACCTGTTGTCCAGGTAACAAAGGACAATCTTTATGACATTGTTATAAAGAGTGGTTTCCAGAAATGGGAAGAGGTGTACAAGGATATACCGGAAAAGGATCGTCCTCCTAAAATATAATCTATATTTAGAGTTTCTTAGTGAAATCGGCTACCTGCTTTTTTGCTCGTCACGTTTGAGCAGGTAGTCGAGCTTTTATAAAAGAGGGCAACTAATATTGAATAATAATTATATATTGGAATTCGATCGGGTAACCAAAGATTTTCCCGGCATACGAGCTCTGTCCGATGTGTCTTTTAAAGTAAAGCGCGGAGAGATACATGGAGTGTGTGGTGAAAACGGGGCAGGCAAGTCAACATTAATGAAGATCATTGCCGGTGTGTATCCTTATCAATCTTATAAGGGGTGTGTGTTTTTCAATGGAGAAGAACTCATGTTTTCCGGCTCTTCCATACGGAAGGCCATTGAAAAGGGCATTGCCATCGTATATCAGGAACTGGCTTTGATTTCCCAGATGACGGTAGGAGAAAATATATTTTTGGGACGCGAGCCAAATCAAAAGGGAATTATCAACTGGAACAAGCTTTATTCCAAGACCCAGAAAATTCTGTCTAAATATAAACTCAATATCCCTTTCGCTTCCACAGTGGGCAAGTTAGGTATGGGACAACAGCAGCTGGTAGAGATCGCCAAGGCGCTTTCCGAGGACGCCAAACTGCTTATTCTTGATGAACCGACTTCAGCCTTAAATGAAACCGAAGTGGATACATTGATGATTATTTTAAAGACCCTTAAGAAAAATGGAGTTACCTGTATTTACATTTCTCATAAAATAGAGGAGTTTTTCAGGATTGCGGACACTATAACCGTTTTGCGTGACGGAAAAACCATTAATACGGTGCCATCAAAAAAAACAACCGTACCGGAGATAATAAAAATGATGGTAGGTCGCGAAATGAAGGAGCGCTTTCCCAAGGCCGAGCATAAAATGGAAGATGTGGTACTTGAAGTAAAAAATCTTACTGCTTTTCATCCGGATTTTCCCGGCAGAACTATAATCGAGAATATTTCATTTTCCCTGCATAAGGGTGAGATCCTGGGTATAGCCGGGCTTATGGGCTCCGGACGCACGGAGCTTGTCACCACGCTTTTTGGCGAGTACGGTATTAATATACAGGGCCAGGTGCTGATTAATAATAAGCCGTTTGATATTCGCTCATCACGCCACGCCATGGACCGGGGGATTAGTTTGGTGCCTGAGAACAGAAAGGATCAGGGCCTTATTTTAGAACAGTCGGTTTTGGAAAATATTTCACTTCCCAACTTACCACGGTTTTCTTCAGCCTGGGCCATTAATAAAAATGAAGAGGTTAAAATCTGCAAGGAAGTTGTTAAAAATTTGGGTATTAAACTGGGCTCTCTCAGCGCGCAGGTAAATTCGTTAAGCGGAGGAAACCAACAAAAGGTAGTTATTGCCAAGTGGTTGGTCTCCCATCCGCTTATACTCATTATGGACGAGCCCACCCGGGGGATTGATGTGGGGGCAAAGTATGAAATATATAAACTCATGAATAATCTGGCCGCTTCCGGAGTAGCAATCATAATGGTATCATCCGAGTTGCCCGAAATTATGGCTTTAAGTGATACTATAATGATCATGCACGAAGCCAAGTGTTCCGGCATTCTTAAGCGAAAAGAAGCCTCGCAGGAACGAATTATGACACTGGCAGCAGGATATAAATAGAGGAGGAGTATTTTGACAATAAAGAATACCAGCAGTTCAATACAATTCACAGAACGTTTTAGAGATCTGACAATACTATTTATCAATTTTCTCTGGAAAACAATAAAACGTAATCTGAAAACCTATACCATGATATTTGTACTGATCTTCCTGTTTGCCTTATTTTGGATACTGTTGCCTGATACATTTATGAATCCGCGTAACATCTCAAATCTTACCCGGGCCATGACCATTATCTCATTCCTGGCCATAGGTATGGTCTTTGTTATTGTAACAGGCAACATAGACCTGTCGGTCGGTTCGGCCACGGGGTTTATTGCTACTGTAGTGGCTTTTTTCCAGGTTCATTTATTTCCGCCGTTAATCCTCCCCGTACTCAGCGCGCTCTTTCCCGGGATATCAGGTTACGTGCTTGGGATTATCTCCACAATCCTGGCTGTGATTATCGCATTGATTGTGGGAGGTCTTATAGGCTTTTGGAACGGATTTATTACGGCCTATTTAAGGGTTCCGGCCTTTATTGTAACTCTGGGAGGATTATTCATTTTCAGAGGACTTATGAGCGCGGTAACCGGAGGTAAAACTATTTCTCCTATTGAAAGCTCGCTTAACAGCATATTTAACGACTATCTGCCGCGGGAGGTGGGTATTGTTCTAGCTGTTCTGGTAATTGCCTTCATAGTCTTTAATACCTTATGGCAGCGTTATAAACGCATGAAATACGGTTTGGAAATCAGACCATTAATCTATGATTTGATAAAAATGATTTTTTTCTCTGTTATGGTTGCGGGCTTTGTGTTTTATATGAACCTGTATGGAGGTTTACAGATTCCCCTTGTTCTGCTGGTGGTAGTGGCGTTTCTTTTTTCCTATTTAGCCAAAAATACCCGGTTTGGCCGCTATGCTTACGCCATCGGGGGGAACAAAGAAGCGGCAAGGCTTTCCGGAATCAATATCAAGGCCAATGTCTTGAAGGTATTTATTTTCATGGGTATGTGTATCGGAATAGCGGGTATTATGTTCGTCAGCCGTGTCGGCACCGGAGCGCCGGGAGGCGGAGAAACCTATGAGCTGTTAGCCATTGCCTCCTGTGTCATTGGTGGAACAAGCCTCATGGGAGGAGAGGGCACGATAATAGGCGCGTTGATCGGTTCGCTTATTATGGTGACCCTGGATAATGGTTTTGTGCAGCTTAATGTACCAAACTGGGCCCAGTATGTAATAAAGGGTTTGGTACTTATTTTCGCGGTCTGGGTGGATGTGGCAACCAGAAAATCCCGAGAATGAAAAGTGCGATACAATCTCAGATTTTAATATGTAGAAACAAAGTTCGCAATCGATGAAGCACTACCGTAAAGCAGTGAACGAGATTTTTTAACAGGGTGCCCTTTCCCCAATAATAAAAGATCGAATAAGGTTGATTCCTAAGTACTCACCTGCACTATAGATTTTCCAATAAGACTCTTACGAAGATTATAGGGAACATAAAAAATATTTTAAGTATTGAGGAAATTGCAAAACTCAAAATATATTAAGTTAGTAAAATACTTATTCTT
>CAZEPL010000026.1:0-40010 GCA_964514135.1 uncultured Spirochaetaceae bacterium
TAATTATAAATAGTATAACTTGTAATTAAGTTATTAACTAATTACTTAATATTATAATAAAAAAAATATCAGGCCTCTAACTCCGCACAGCTTTTTCCATGAGGGCATTCCGAGCATGGCCCATCAAAATCACAGGCAAGAAATCCTATTCTAATTAATCTATCGATATCCTTTCTGAACAAATTAATCGCGCCTTCCCGCAGTTTATAGCAGGTATGGAATCCGTCTCGCACCGCTTCGACAATACGCGCGTTCTTTAAAACCTTTAAATGCTGAGATACGGCGGATGTCGATATACCGATCTTTTCAGCTATCTCGGCGACATAGAAGTTTTTTCCCTTTGTGGTCACCATTCTTAAAATCTTTAACCGGGTAGGATCGCCAAGGGCTTTAAAAGTTTCCGACATCTGTAACAAAAAATCGTTCATCATGATATTAAGTTATTTAGCAATTACTTAATTAGTATACTCAGTTTTTTCCGCCGCGTCAAGTTCTTTTGCAAATATTATCAATTGCCGTTTTAATTATTTAGTGCCACGAAGCTTGCTTCGTGGCACTATCCTTTAATTACTCATTGTGGCGGCTTTTCCCAAGTGGTTAAGAAACGCTTTTCCTGTTATTACTCCGTGTCTGCTCTTTAAATCCGATCAACTCGTTTATCAAATACAGGGGCCGCGCCTTGGACTCGTCATAGATACGCCCGATATATTCCCCGATAATTCCGAGGATCATTAAAATGATCCCGTTAAAAATTAAACTCAACGAAATAAGAGAGGTCCAGCCGGGCACGGTCTCTCCGCCAAAGAACTGAAAGAGTACGTAAACCAGATAACCGAATCCGCCTAATGATACCAGTACACCCAACACTGCAGCCAGGCGCAGCGGTTTGTAAGAAAAAGACACAATCGCGTTAAGCGCGAAGCGGATCATTTTAATAAAGGGATACTTGGTTTTTCCCGCGTAGCGCTTTTCTCTGACATAGGGAACTTCCGATTGGTTATAGCCGGCCCAGCTGATTAGCCCGCGCACGAACCTGTTGCGTTCGTGGATCCGGCGCATGGCATCACATACTTTTCTGTCCAGCAGGCGGAAATCGCCCACATCTTTGGGAATTTTAATTTGGGTCATACCGGAAAGAAATCTATAGAATATTTTGGAGGTCATTAACTTAAAGATGGTTTCACCTTTTCGCTTTGTCCTCTTGCCATATACCACATCATAACCCTGTTTCCACTTTTCAATCATATCCAGCATAACTTCAGGTGGATCCTGCAAATCAGCGTCGATAATCAGCACCGCGTCTCCTTCAGCATAGTCCATGCCCGCGGTTATGGCGATCTGGTGGCCGAAGTTTCTTGAAAAGTCGATTATTTTTAGGTTATTATTCTTGCGCCGCATTTTTTCTAATAGCAGCTTTGTATTGTCCCTGCTGCCGTCATTTATAAAAATGAGCTCATATTTCTTTTTTGTAGAATCCATTACCGAAGTCAGTCTTTTTATACATTCTGCGATGACCTCCTCTTCATTGTAAACAGGGACAATTACAGAATAGACAATCTTACCTTTCATACATCCGCTCCTTTTAAATCCACATACCACCGGCAAAGCTGGCGGTATGTGGTGGAGCACCCCATAGGGGTGCAGGGTGGAAGAAAAAGGCACACCACAGGTGGTGGCTTTTTCTTAAATAAAGAATACCCATGATTCAAACCAGCGTAAAACAGCTGCCACATAGGATTTAGCTACCGTCATACCGCTCAAAACCGGATAAAACAGCACAAAGAGTAAAAGCACTGTGAAAAGATATCCGTATACGGCATATTTGGCTTTGGGATACTTTTTAACAAGAAAATCAATGACATACACAATAAAAAGCACTAAAAAGGGTGTAGCTGTAAAAAAATGATATATAAATGTTAAATCTCTCGGTATGATAACCCAGGGCAGGTATTGGGACAGGAATGCGATGAAAACAAAAAGCATTTTCTTGTCTTTTTGGTAGAGAGCGATAAATACGGCCGCCAACAGGCAGATACTCCCCACCCACCAGACAGCCGGGTTGCCCAAGGCCACAATGCTTGAGACCAGGTTGCCCGGCAGCTGGTCATGGCCGCTGTAATACCACATGGGCCTGATCATAAACGGCCACTGCCACCAGCTGGAGGAAAAAGGATGAACGGCCGTAAGCCTGCTGTGATAATTATACATATGAGCCTGGTCGTTTATCACAAATGAGAACGGACTGTTTGTTCCGGACGCAGCCAGCAGAGGAAGATAGGCCAAAAAATAAATGAGCGCGGGAATAACGATAAATACCACCGCGCACCAGAGCAGGGTTGTAATAAGGTTTGGCAAAAATCTCTTTATTATTTTTTGGTATGCCAGCCTCTCATTCTCCGGCACAGCCGTTTTACCAAACATCAACACACGGCCTCCACGGTAATAGTCCGCCCTCCTCCTGCCCCTTTTTATAATCCGTCTGGCGTGTGCGTATTCTTTTATGCGCCTGCCCAGGGTTATAAAGAAAATAACGGCTAAACCTGCCCCCCCGTAAAGGGCTGTCCACTTACAGGCCGCCCCCAGACCAAAACAGATTCCGCAAAAGAGCAGCGGCTTAAGGGTTTTTTTAATATCGTGCTTTAAAAAGCTTAGGCAATAATACCTGTACATAAAATAATACATCAATATCACGAAGAACACGGCGAATACATCTATGGTCGCTATCCTTGTCTGTACAAAATGCATGAAATCAAAGGCAAAGAGAAAGGCGGCGGCAAAAGCCAGCTCAGCTTTCTTAAACAGTCTTTTACCTAATACATACATTAGGGGAACCATGATTACACCGAGCAGTACCCCCATAAACCTCCAGCCGAAGGGCACCATGCCGAACAGTAAAATACCGAGGCTGATAATTGTTTTACCCAAAGGCGGGTGAGTTGTCTCAGAAGGCGGCAGCCCAAGCCGATGTTCATAGGCGGTCCTGGCAAAATATACTTCATCAAAATAAAAACCGCTAAAATAACCGGGCAGATAAGCAATTGTATCCTGTTCGTCAAACAGGTGCTGCGCTTTACCCTGCAGGGGTCCGCCGCCGGCTGCCTGCTTCGGAACGGCCGGCATGATCTTTTGCACGGGAAGCGGTTTGGTACTGTTTTTTTCAGACAGTCCCAATTCATTCAGCATTATTCCGGTCTGTTCCACCGTAATTTTAAGATACCTTGCTTTGGTATCAACAGGCAGATATTTCCATTCCATAAAACCAAAGGGGTTGTTCTGGCTTATTGTCTTTGCCTGCTCCCATTGCGTTTTATCGAGGGAGAACTCAAGCTTATAACTTCCGGTCCCCAAACCGAAGAAATAATACAGCCTGTAAATCTGTTTTTGATCTCCCAAATCCGCGAGCACGTATTCTCCGACAGTTTCCGGCTTCCAGTAACTTTGCGGTGCTTTGAATGAGCCAAGGTTAAAAAAAGCCGTACAGGCATAAACCAGAGTCAAGCAGGCTACCAGGATATAATCCTTTTTTGTGTATAAGCCTTTGGCTTTACCCAAATCATGAACGGATTCCGCACCTATACTCGGCGCAGGATAACTCCTGTCTCTTGTCCGCGGGGAGCCGATATAACAAAGCCTATTCCTTACAACAAGATCAATACCAACCCATATGAGATACACCAGCAGAAGTATATTTAGTAAGGAAAGCGCACCCGCAAGCAGGTTGTCTTTGGGAATGAGCGTGCTATTTTGAGTGAGGAATAGGTTGAGCACCATCTCCTGATTCAAAAGCAGTGTTATACTGAAACCGGCGAATATGAAAAGAAATCTCTTATCTTTAAAGGCAATATAACAGAATAAGGCCAGGGGCACTGTGGGGGAAAAATAGCGCTCATGCATCTTGGTGCCAAGCACAAAAACAGCGGCAACAAGAAAGAGAGCCAGATAAAAGAAGAAAGCGGGATTTTTGCGTTTAATATAATCATACGCACATAAAAACACCGCAAAACATATAACCGCTATTATAAAAATATTCCCCCACACACCGTAGGTCAGAAATAAAAACGAGGTTTCTAAGCTCAGCCAATTGGCACCGAAAAGCGTATAAAGATTAAAGGCATTCACAGTCACGTATGGATAAGAGCCGAGCGTGCTGCCGTACAATTTAAAAATCCAGAAGAGATCCGACTGCTTAAGGTAAAAGGGGATAACAAGAATGAGGAATGTGCCTAAAGCGCATAAAACAATAATTCCGATCCTGATAAGATCGCGCGGCTGTTTTAACTGCCTTACCAATGCATATATGCCAATGGGTGCAAGAATCAAAGCCTGGGGTTTAATAAGCACAGCCGCGATGTAGGCCACCGCTCCCAGCTCTATTTTTTTATGGTATACAAAATAAAGACAGAGGATGATAAAAAATATAAAAAAAGAGTCGATTTGACCGTAGACAGAGGAGTTATGAATAACGGCCGGATTAAACAGAAACAGCAGAGCCAGGGCATACGCAATACGGATATCAAACCTTTTTTTGGCTAACTTATAAATCAGTAAAGTGATTAAGAGATCCGTTACAATCGAAGGCAATTTAATAAAGAGTAAAAACAGTGCCGAGTCATGAGCCAGGCCGAAAAGTCTCTGTATAAAACCTATGCCATAGAGAATGTAGATATAACCCGGCGGATAATCCACAAACATATCCTGAAGATAAAAATCAGGCAGCCCTTGAGCAAAAGCCGTCCCCGCCCAGGTTTTAAAACAGGAGATATCCGAGGGATAACCTTCTATTGTAACCGCTAACAGCACCCTTAAGGCAAAACCTGCCAGCAGAGTGAATAAAAATAATATTTCCGCATTCAAAGCGCGCTTTCTCATCAGCGGTTTATATTTTTGTCTCAACACATTCTGATAGATATAAAACACTACGGCGAGAAACAACAGGGCTATAAGCACGGTTAACGGGATGCTGTAAGAACTTTTTTGCTTCTTTACCTGGTCTTGAGTTTCTGAGGATTTTTCTTCCGCATAAAAATTGATAACTGCTATACCTTCAGGAACATGCGCAACCTTTTGCATTATTACATCATCAAAAAAGGCCTTGCCGGTATTCATCGAGCCATAGCCGCCCACACGCAGGGTAACGGTACAAGTCCGCTGATCCCGACCTGTTCTTCCATACAACTCCAGCCGTACCCAATCCCCTTTAGTATCTTTCAGACCGGCGGACGTACCCTGAATATCAAGCAGGCTGAGATTGGCTCCCAATGCGGCGTCTCCCATATTAAAGGCTTTTACCGCACAGGATATCTTATATGTTGCATGCGGCTCTACTTCAACTGATTGTAATAATTTTGAATCTTCTTCTAGAATATTTTCAATAATAATATAATTTTGTCCCGAATATACGTCTTCATGTCCAAGACTGAATTTAACTCCTGCAGGATTGTCTGTATAGGTGTGGGTGGCCCAGCCCTGCGGCAGGCCCTCTTCCAGTAATTCAAAATCACCATTATGGATTATATTGTCCTGGGCATAACCAAAGGGAATTATTAAAAATAATAGAAGAAGAACTGCTAATTTTTTCATCTGCTTATGCGAATTTCTTAAAAACATTATAGCGTGAAAAAAGAACTCAAAGCAAGAATTTTATTCTAGGTAAGATATGCTTCCGCCTGCCCGGCCAGCTCCCGGTAAAAAAACGATTCATTATGTTTGCCTCTTTTTTCGCAGCCAAAGGCATAGATCCTGCATTTACGTTCCAGCTCTTTACACGCCGGCTTAAGCTGATCGAAAGTGAAGCTGCCTTGGCTTATGTTCAACAACAGTGCCCAAATGCGAAACAATTCGATATGACCGTATTTTTCTGAGAGCTGTTCAGCATGACCGGCTTTTTTTTCCACAAGCGGCTCATCAATATAGGCGACCTCATATTGTGCGGTCAAACGCAGCCACAATTCATAATCTTCAGCTATCTCCATGTTTTCACGGAAGGCACCGATTTCAAAAAAAACCGAACGCACTATCATGACGGTTGAAGGACCGATAATGCATTTTTTTAAGGCATCGGGGAATATGTACCCCTCACGCTTATGCTTTTGATTACTTTGTGAAATAATTTTTCCGCTGCGCTGCCATATTTCTCTGGTATGACAGACAGCGGCCTCGAGGTTGTTACTAAAAAAAGCTATCTGTTTTTTAAGTTTCTCTTCCTTCCATACATCATCCGAATCTAAAAAGCAAAGATATCTGCCGCGGGCTATTTCCGCTCCTCTGTTCCTTGCCAACCCCGGAAAACCGGTATGGGTAAGGATGAGAAAACGTATATCCTGCTTATCCAGCCATTGCGCGGTTCCATCCGTAGAGCCGTCGTCTACAACAATTATTTCATAAGTCGTGTAGTCTTGAGCCCGGACAGAGTTGACAGCATGCTTTAGCTGGGAAAGTCGATTATAAGTAGGTATAACTACCGAAACAATAGCTTCCATGATGTTTTTTCGTATTTCACCGTTTTTAGTCCGGTCTATTTTTAGTATATTACAGGGAAGAGTATTTTAAATGCAAGAGTTTCTTCCTATTACACAAAAAGATATGCAAAAACGCAACTGGCAGGAAGCGGATTTTGTACTTATTAGCGGTGACGCTTATGTGGACCATCCCTCCTTTGGAGCTGCGCTTATCTCCCGGCTCTTAGAGAGTAGAGGTTATAAGATCGCTATTTTAAGCCAGCCCAATCCGCAGAGTGCCAAATACTTCCGTGCCTTAGGCAGACCACGGCTGGGTTTTCTTATCACTGCGGGTAATATTGATTCCATGGTCAATAATTATTCAGTTAGTAAGAAAAAGCGCAAACGCGATGTATACTCGCCCGGCGGAAAGCAGGGTTTAAGACCCGATCGTGCTACGATTGTTTATTCCATCAAAGTGCGCGAAGCGTACGGACATATACCCATTATTCTGGGCGGTTTGGAAGCTTCCTTAAGGCGTTTGGCCCATTATGATTATTGGACGGACAAAATACGACGTTCCATTCTTATGGACTCCAATGCCGATCTCGTAGTTTACGGTATGGGAGAACGGGCGATTTTGGAAATAGCTGCTTTGCTTAACAAGGGAGTCCCCGTTTCTGAGATCAATTCCGTAAAGGGGACTGCTTATAAAACAAAATCCTTAACTGCGCTTACGGATTACATTATGCTCCCCTCGTATGACTCTCTTAAAGAAAATAAGCAGGTTTTTGCGGAAAACTTTTTGATCCAGTATAACAATAACGATTACCTAAAAGGAAAAACACTCGTTGAATCTTACGGGCAGTACTCGGTGGTTCAGCGTCCTCCGGCCGAACCGTTAAGCAGGCAGGAGCTGGATGAGCTCTATGAGTTTAATTATACAAAAGGCTATCATCCTGTCTACAAAGAGGCAGGCGGTGTACCGGCGATTGAAGAAGTAAAATTCAGCTTAACAAGCTGCAGAGGCTGTTTCGGCAACTGTCATTTTTGCTCTCTCACCTTTCATCAGGGAAGACTGGTAAACTCACGCAGCCATGAATCTCTGATGCGCGAAGCAGAAAAGTTAACCGACATGCCCGACTTTAAAGGATACATCCATGATGTCGGAGGACCTACGGCTAATTTCAGAAAAGCGGCCTGTACCAGCCAACTGAAAAAGGGCAGTTGTACACATAAGGAATGTCTTGTACCCACGCCCTGTAAAAATCTTCTCGTTGATCACAGCGATTATCTGGCTTTATTAAGTAAACTAAAGAATATTCCGGGAATAAAAAAGGTGTTTATCCGTTCAGGTCTGCGCTTTGACTATATCTTGGCCGATTCCGATACCCGTTTTTTTACTGCCCTTGTAAAAGATCATATCAGCGGTCAGCTTAAGGTGGCGCCGGAACATGTTTCGGATCATGTGCTTACATTAATGAATAAAGCACCGCACATACTCTTTGAAAAATTTAAACGGCGCTTTTACACTCTTAACAAACAATTACATAAAAACCAGTACCTAGTGCCCTATTATATCTCAGGCCATCCGGGTTCCACCCTGCATGATGCTATTGAACTGGCCTGCTATTTCCAGCAAAGTGGTTTTATTCCGGAACAGGTTCAAGATTTTTATCCAACACCGGGTACAGTCTCCACCTGCATGTACTACACAGGTATAAATCCCCGCACAGGTACAACGGTTTATGTGCCTAAAGATCCTCATGAGAAGGCCATGCAGAGGGCATTAATGCACTTTAACAGACCTATTAATTTTCGGCTTGTACATAGCGCACTCATGCGTGCCGGAAGAAAGGACCTCATTGGCTTCGCTAAGTCCTGTCTTATCCGGCCATATCAAAAAAAGAAAACATAATCTGATAGGCGTAAAATAATATACCCGCAGTTTGACAAACACAGTTCATTAAAATAGAATTGAATTATCCTAATCTAATGAGGTGGCCTGATGCGAAAAATATTTTTTCCATTATTTCTTATGTTAGGAGCAGGCTACCTTTTTATATGTACAACGCAAGCTGCCGCGGACAATCCGGAAATCGGGGAAAGCTCCGTACCAAAAGCAACTGACTTGTATCAAAAAGGCCTGGCTTATTATGAAAAAGATTTCTATAAGGCTTTGGACTTTTTTAAGCAGGCCTTAAGCCAGGACCAAAACTATATCAACACCCTGCTGGAAGCAGGCAAAATGGCCTCCCTGGTGAGTTATTTTGATGAAGCTCAAAAGTATTTATCAGAAGCAGAAAAGCTCCTTAAAAATCACAATCATACCCAGAGTGAAAAGTACGCGCAATACTTATATTACATGGGGTATTTTTATTTTCTAAAAGAGCAGCAGGATAGTGCTTTCGAATATTTTGAGAAAGCACGTGTACTTTTAGAAAGTCTGGAGAAACAGAAGACTGAGCTCTATATAAGAATCCTTGTTCATAACGGATTTGCTTACATAAGTAAAAAACAATATGACAAGGCCTTGAGTAATGCGGAGACAGCCGATGCTCTTTTGGCTGCATCAAATCTGCCTAAGATAAATCTGCTCAAGTACCACACAGCAACCTTGCAAGGTAATGTATACTGCATAAAAGGACAAGCAGATCTGGGTCAGCAGTTTTTTAATCTGGCCAAGTCCTATCTGGAAAAACAAGGGCTTAGCCAAAGCTACGATATGGCCATCATCTATAATAATCTGGGCTGGTCCTCTTATCTTAAAAAACAGTATGATACATCATTGGAATATTATGAAAAATCAGATGCGCTTTTAAAACAGCTCAAACTTAGCAACAGTAAAATGTATGTAATCCTTATGCAAAACTTTGCAGCCAGCTATTTTCAAATGTCACAATTAGATAAAGCATTGGATTATTGCTTCAAAGCCAAATCGGTTTTAGAGAATATGAAACTCACAGAAATCTTAAGATATGTAAACACTCTCTATTTTATTGCTATCATCTATCATAATCAGGGTCATTCATCCAATAATCAGAACCTGCTGAGTGCTGCTCTGGAATATTATCTGAACACCAAACAGCTGCTTGAAAAACAAGGATTTCATGAAACCGACCTGAATACGTATCGAATAATAATGCACAACATCGGTAAAATATATTATGTGAAATCTCAAACTTCAAAGGCAGAACAGTATTATACGGAAACCGCAAAGATTATGGAAAAAGCGGGCTGGACCGCCACAAGCGAATACGGTTTTTTAATGTATGATCTGGCGGCACTTTATGAAGCCGGGAACAAGCAAGATTTAGCGGGTACTCATTACCGTAAGGCCTATGATGCCTTCGAAAAGGCAGGTTATACCGGTCAGTATAAAGACAAGGCGTTAGAGAATGCAGAACGTTTAGGGCAATAGAGCGCAGATTTAGCCCAGGGCTTTTGTTTTTTGTTCCATATCCAATAACTTTGTTGCAATGAACCTTTGAATCCCCCGGCGTTCAATTATACCTGCAGCTTTGTTATCCTCTTTAATCACAGGTATATAATCCAGATGATAATGCTTTAATATATCATCCACCTGGTCCAGTGATGTTTCAGGTGTACACGTAGTAACCGGAGTCTCCATAATATCATGGGCAAGGAGAAAATCCGACAGCTCATGAGCCATAAAGGTTTCTTTAATACTATCTATGGAAATGATGCCCAATAGACCCTGTTTTTTATCTACCACAGGAAAGTAGAGATTGTCATGTTTACTGAAAATAGAGAGTACTTTTCTAAGATTAGTGTTTTCAGGTATAAGCGGGACTTTTACTGAAGTTAATTCCTTGGCCTTTATTGTCTTGATAAGGTCTTCTTCAGTAATATTAAGGCCTACTTCTCCGGCTTTTGTAACCGCATGTTTGACAAATGACGGCCCGATAAGCTGCACAACAAAGGTAGTAGCGGTTATAACTATAATAATTGCGCCACCTATATAGTCGGGGAATTTCTGCTGCGCTAAAATGGCCAGGCCGATGGCTACTCCGGCTTGGCTGAAAAGACATAACGGCAGATATTTCTTCACAGTCGGTACGGCCTTAGAGAGTATACCGCCCAGTCGCGCACCGATTATTTTACCTGCTGTTCTTCCGACCAGATATGTAGCTACCAGTACACCGAGCAGAAGATCGATACCAAATATTTTCAGTGAAGTGCCCACTAGCACAAAGAAAAGCACATAGATGGGAGTGGCGATTCTTCCCAAAAGGGTAAAAAGTTCTTTACTGCGGATAGGAGCAAGGTTGGTGATGAGTACTCCCATGATCATGGAAGAAAGCAGCATATCTAAATGTAATGCCACCGAGAGGCCCAATACCAAAAGAATCGCTCCGATACTGAAGGTAAGCGTTTTTTCTTCATCACGGAAAGCGCGCAGTAGACGCGCTAAAAGAAAACCGCTGCCCGCTCCCACCAGAACAGCAGCACCGACTTCATAACCAAGGTTGAGGAGTTCACTCAATATATTGCCGTCCTGCTTTCCCAAAAATATTGTACTTACACTTGAACAGACGGCAAATAAAAGCAGTGCCAGAATATCATCAAGTGCCACAATACCCAATACCGTACTGGTTAAGGGACCCTTTGTTTTATACTCCCAAAGCACATCAGTAGTACTGGCCGGAGCCGTTGCCGCGGAAATGGAACCAAGAAGAAGGGCGATAACCAAAGCCAGTACGATATTTTGCAGAATAATGAAAGCAACAACAAAGACAAGCAGTCCTACCAGGAAAAAGGCGCCCAAGCTTTCAAAAAAAAGAATATATAAAAACTGCCGGCCGTACTTTTTCAGTGTACTTACCTTCAATTCTCCGCCGATCATAAAACTGATAAGCCCCAAGGCAAAATAATTAAACGGTTCGAATTTGCTTACAATCTCTTGGGGTACCAGTTGTAATCCGGACTGGCCGATTATAATGCCAATTATTATATAACCCACCACTTGGGGAATTTTTAATTTTTGGAAAAGCCTGCCGCCGATTGTACCACCAAACAGGGCCAGCCCTAAGATAAGAAGAACGTTTAAATGGGCAAGAAAAATAGTTTTAATAATTGAATTAAAAAAATCAAGCATGTTTTGTATCCTTTATAAGCTCATACGCGGCGGCCGCTGTTTCGGCCATAATCAGTTTTTCTTTTATAGCATCTGTCTTTAAAAAAGCTACCACATGTGAAAGCAGTGCAATATACTCCCGATGCTGGTTCTGCGCCATAAGAATCATCACCACCAGCTCCACGGGTTTATCGTCTATGGAAACGTAATCTGCGATACCTTCAGGTTGAATGCCGATAATAATAAGCGGTTTTTTTACTCCCTCAAATCGCACATGCGGTATGGCAAGGCCGATGCCGATTCCCGTACTCATAAGCTTTTCTCTGTGGAAAATGCGTTCGGTTAAAGCCCCTGCATCCTGCTCGCGCACCGCACCCTGTTTTACAGCGCAGTCGATCAGCTTGAGTAAAACCTGCTTTTTTTTCTTTTTCTCAAGCAGACAAATAGATTGTTTGTTAATCATACTTCTAAAATCCATACATATTCCTTATATTCCCGCACTCTGAAACAGTGCTTTTTCTTTATTGGCGAAGAGCTCAATAACCGCTTGCTCGTCCGGAGCCTGTAAAAGCTCTTGGATGAGGGCATGATCATTAATTATCCTGTTCAACCGAGCCAATATCCGCAGGTGGAGTTTCTCACTATCCGTACAGAGGAGTAAGAATATTTTTGTAGCCGCGTTATCCAATGCCCCAAAATCAGTTCCCTCTTTACAGATACCCACAATTATCAGTGTGATGCCGCGTGGATTTTCCCGCGGATTTCTGATATGAGGTATGGCAATACCTTTACCCAGGGCTGTTGTTAAAAGCTGCTCTCTTACAACAAGTTTATTGAGATATTCTGTCTTATCAGCTATGATTCCGGCTTCAAACAGAGGCTCGATGAGCTGCCCCAAGACCTGCTCAATAGTACCGGGCCATATGTCACAGATAACGAACGCATGATGCAGCAGTCGGGTAACGGGAATAAGGGCTCGTTCGTCTTCTACGAGAATCCGGTCCAACTCATTTTCGGGATTGAAATATTTCATCTTGGAAAGGAGCCAGTTATCGATCATGGGCTTTACAAAGCGCCACTGGCTGGCAACTTTGGCGCAGGGGATCTCACTCTTGTGTGCCATACGCAGTACGGTTTTTTCCGCTACTTTTAAGTACGCGGCAACCTGACTCAAGGTCATAATTTCACCTTCAAGGCTCTTTTGTACCTTATTGTCCATTATTGTCCTCTAATTACTATTATAATAACTTATAGGTAGGTGTCAATACATTTTTTGCTATTTTTGCTCCAGATATGATAAATCGGCCAGAGACAATCCCCAATCGGCTGCCAATTGTAAGCAGTGCTCAATACCGCCCGCCACTTCTGCAGGTGTATGCGCATCCGAGTTAGCCACCACCTCCACCTTATAATCCGCGGCCAGCTCCCAAAACTGAAGAATAGGATATACAGGACGTTCGCCCTGCTCTGTGTGCACCCGCTTTTTGCGCAAGCCGTAGCTGTTTATTTCCAGCGCTACACCATTATGGGCGGCGGCGGTAAGTATATCCTTAGATACTGCCTGTGCTTCTTTGTCCCACTTTAAATAAGACATACCAAAAATGTCCGGATGCGTTATAAACGTAAAAAGCCCGGATTCTATGGCCTTTATACACGCAACTGCATATGCTTTGAGTTCTCGTCTGCCGGTGATTTCGCCGTGCGCCCCCTTGAACACTCCGTTTGTCTTAAAAAAATGAGTCCCGGCAATAAGGTAGTCAAGACCCCACTTGTCCAGCAGTTCTTCTTTATAGAAGTTATGGTACTCTTTGAAATAATCACACTCCAAACCGCTCAAGATAGTAAGCCCCTGATACTGCTTCTGCGCCTTTGTAATCGCAGCCAGATACTCTTCCAACTCGTCCATGTGCATGCGCATACTGAGCCAGCGATTGTCCGGGAGGGGTGTGTGATCGGTAAAACCCAACACCGTAATACTGCCGGCAAGCGCGGCCTCGGCGTAATCATCTATGTCACCTATGGCATGTTTACAGCGGCAGGTATGGGTATGGTAGTTCTTGAGTGGTCGGCCATGTTTGTTCATATCAGTTTATTTCTCAATAATAATAAAAACTTGGTAAAGAGGAAAGAAAAAGCTGTAACCGTGCAAATCAGGGACTATCTGAAAACATTTGAATAATTTCTTCATGCCCTTTTTCTTTGGCATAATCCAAAATGTTTTCCCTGTATTGTCCTTTATATGAATATCGACCCCGCTTTCGATCAGCAGTTTGACAATATCGGCATATCCGCTTGCTGCTGCATAACATAAAGCTGTCCAATTATTATCAGCCTTACTATTAATTTCAGCACCTTCCTGAATAAGAAGCTTAACCATCTCTATTTTTCCTTTTCCTATATAAGCAGCATACATCAGGGCTGTGTTTCCGGAATCCGATTTAGCATTTATTTCTGCACCTCTGTTTAACAATAAGGCTGCGGATTCAATATCGCCGGACATAGCCGCATACATTAAAGCCGTTGTATTAAAATCGTCTTTTACATTAACATCAGCATTATTTTCAATTAATAAGCTGGCTATTTGAGGATATCCTTCACCAAGAGCATATATTAAAGCTGTCTTATCATTCATATTTCTTGCATTAATATTAGCTCCTCTCTTAATAAGTAGTTTGCATATATCATAGAGACCGCTTCTGGAAGCATATATTATTGCTGTGAATCTTTCATAATCAATCTCATTTACATTGATGCCTTTTTCAATTAAAATTTGCGCTATTTTAATATAATTGTTTCTGAGCGGTATATAATATTCGTTAAACTCTTTATTACTTAGCTTAAAAGCATCAATTCCCTGATTTTTTAATATATCAATAGCAGCGTATTCCTCCAGCGCGTAAAAAAACAAAGTAAAAGTTAATGCGTTAAAGTTATCATAGTCTTTAGCATTGATCTCAACTCCATGATTCAATAACAGCTTAACAATGGGAAAATGCCCACTCCCCGCAGCATGCATTAAAATTGTTACTCCTTCATTATTATCTGAATTAACATCCGCGCCGTCAGCAATCAGAAACTCACAAAGTTCGTAACAACCATACAAAACGGCCAACATTAAGGTTGTGTAACCGGCTTCATCTTCCGCGTTTAAATCGGCCCCCAGGGAGATTAATTTTTTTACCAATTCAATATCGTTATTTTTTACCGCTGCTTTCATTTCTTCACTGACATGAGAAATTGCTACTTCACTGTACCTTTTGGCACCGTTTTTCAATAAATACTGAATCACCATAGTATTATCTTTCTCTGATTTACCAGCATGATACAATACTGTTTTATTGTATTTATCCTTTGCATTAATGTCCGCGCCTTTTGCTATCAATTGAATTACCATATCCATACTTCCAACAAGTACAGCGCACATTAGTGCTGTCGCACCTAATTGGTTTCTTGCATTAACATCCGCCCCCTGCGTGACAAGATCCCTGATCATATATAAATCATTCTTTTCAACAGCATCAAATAATTGATAATGGATGTCTTACTACTATTAGATGTGTATATAATAAACAGGGCCCCCTAACTTTTTAAGCAGCCCTTTTTAAGTATTACATATTGTCCTGAATCATCTGAATGAAGGCAGAAGGATTTATCACCTTATAGCCTTGAAAATTTACATATGCAGAATCAAAAAGATAATCCAGTATCTGTTCTATAGATAAATCAGGATTTACCTGCCAACCCAGTGCCAGCACACCACTCACATAAGGAGCAGTCCAACTGTAACCGGTCCATGAAAAAAAGAAATGACTGTACCTGTTCTGGCCTTCACCGCCATTTTCTTCTGCCAGCGTCCTGTTTCCTCCGGGAACAAAGATAATTCTTTCAGCCTCTAAGGACGCAGTACTGCGTCCTTCTTCATCACAGAGAAACAGTTCAATATTATCCGGATCTTCAATATCACACCATCCCCTGTCCGCGATTATATAATCTCCGCAATCAACAACCAGAATACCCGCATCATTCGCCCGCTGCACGGCAGCCCGCCACGCATCGCGGTTTTCATGATAATGACTTTCACTGGCTGTGTCTGAAATATCAACGGAAAATGATACAACCCTTATCTTTTCTCCTTCAGGAAGTAATTGGTTTTGTTCTATAATCCAGTCCAGGGCAGCAGCATGATAAGTCGCATCATAACGCCAAGAAGGAGACGCCACATAATACACGTTAGCCCCCGGTGCCGTACCGATAGTCTCCCCAACCGCAATACTCGTTACAACCGGCCCGTGATAGCTGCTTCCATCAGGTGATTGCTCACACCCCACATCATGGTAAGCCACTATTTTGTCCCGGTATTCCGGATGATACTCATAGGATTGAAACAGGTTTTGATCAATAATGGCTATATTGACACCCGCTCCCGTAATACCTTGAGCGTGCAGAGACCTTACTCCGAGCCCCGGACTTCTTGCTTTATCCATGATTGTATTTGCGTATGCCTGGGTTTCTACATTAAAAATCGTATCTTCATTATAGTACAATGTCTTTACCCATTCATAACTCAGTGTACCTTGAGACGCATCCTGCCATCTTACATTACTATAAGGTTTAAGTTTGGCAACAGAGGAACTGTTGCTGAAACCATCCAGCATGGAGGGATCCGTTACTTCATAGAGGCATATATCATCAACATAAACATCCCCGCTGTTTACATATCCGAAACAAAGAACAAATTGTGAATTAGTATCAGTCGATTCATTCATGTGAAAAAGGTAAGCATGAGTCTGCATTTCTTCAGTAAGATAGAAAAAGGCTTTATCGTAATCAATTTCCCAAGGCGGTGAGTTTTGAATTATAGCCTCTACCAAGAGCGGCTCCGTTGAGGTTTTCCTGGCTTTGAATGTAAAAATATAGGAGCTGCCTTGTTTCAAAGGTATGCCGGTTTGGCTAGAACTAATATCCCATATCCTTTGGCCGCCATCGGTAATGGCCACCTTAAGCTCCCCGTTTATTACCTCCAAGCTTCCCTGCACAAAGCCATTAATTTGAAAATCCCAATCCTGGGAACCATTATCAAACTGTCCGTTCTTAATTAAATTATTATCGATCTCATATAAGCCCACATCGTCGATATATATGTCACCGATATTAGGTGCGCCCATATGAAAATTAAATCCGGCCTCACTATCCGTTTCTGACATGGTAAATGTAAAAGAATATGTGGCCATTTCCTGGGCAAGAATGAAATTTTGTCCTCCATAACCCGTCCAAGGCTCCTGTTGCAGCTGGAAGACCGATCTTAACTCTGTGGTATTAACCGAACTAGTCCTTGCTTTAAATGTAAATGTATATGATTTTCCCGCTTCAAGATTAAAGTTAAACTGAGCAATCCCTACGCTCCATATATAACTACCTCCGTCATCTACTGTAACTTTAAGTTCGCCATCCACTACCTGCATGGAACCTGATCCGCCTTCTTGTTCAAAATATTCCCAATACTTGTCTCCGGCGTGGAAGTGTCCGTTTAAGAATAGGTTCTTTTCAGCTTCAAAGCTATCAATCAACTCCACATAGTACCGGGCTATTAATAAGGCATCCACTATATCAATTCCGCCGTCATCATTCACGTCAGCCGATTCCGGATATATAAATCCTGCATCGGTATATCCTACATAGTGACGGGCTGTTAAAAATGCGTCGGTAATATCCACTACACCGTCTCCGTTTACATCGCCGTACATAAATTCAGCCGAACTACCTGCTTCGGCAAATACAGGCTCCAGGCTCTGCATGTACTCCTCATCTTCAAGCGCCCTCTGCAGGCCTTCTGATGTGCTCAAGTCATATTCATCTCCTCCCCCGGAGCCGCCTGTGTGAATGGGCGGTGCGCAGGAGATAACAGAAATTGTGACAAGCAATATTATCAGTCCTGCTGTTAAAAAAATTCCTATTAAATTTATCTTCATGTATCTACTCCTTCTATAAAAAATAAAATTAACTCGATAAAGACAAAAGTAATTTGTTATGTTTAATCGTGGATTACCTCTTAGTCTTTTCTTCATTTGTTTTACACTTAAAAAAAATTTATATCATTGTCGTTACTACAAATAACTACCAGGAAATGTCTTCACGAGTAAGCACATCTGGGTCGTTCATCAACTCGTAATAATTCTGATTGGAAATTATAGACCAACATTCATTGGGATAACTTTACCAGCTTACCCAATAAGCTACTCTTGGATAATCTTGTCTGATTCTGTTAATATATGTTGTGGTATCAAAAGTGCCATTATCCGCTAATTCTCCCCATAAAGTTGGTCCGTATTCCGCCATACCCACAGGTTTTCCCAGAGCGATTAATTCTTCATAACCATAAATGGTTAATTCGTCATTATATGCAGTGCCGCTTACAATATCAACATACCCATCGCCTGGATAAAAACCAGCAACAGTCTCTATATCGGGATCACCCATCGCAGTTTCATCATCGATTGCTGCAGGTGAATATACCCATATCAAATTATGTAACTGCTTTTCATAAGTGAAATAATTAAACATATCTCTGAACAGGTTGGTATAAGGCCTTGGGTCGGAAGGGTGTGACTCCACTCCCCACCAACACCACCTTAAATTAGCTTCCTGCAAGGGTCTCCATAAAACCACCACGCCTGCATCCCGAAGCTCCGCAAGCGCCGTGGCTATTCTATCTAATTTTCTTCTCCATACATTGTAAACCTCTGTGGAAGGATCTATGAGTTCAGTCAAGTCAACTGATGTATGATCACTGGTACATCCTGGACCATCCCATGTATCTGGATTACCAATTATGTCCGACTCATCATTTACCCATGGATTATGAGGTGACCAATTTATAGTAATCAAACCTCCGTTGCTCCAATAATCAATTAATATTTGATTGGCTTGGCTTAATTCATCCAAGGTAAACACCTTCCCAAATTCATAATCAATTCCTATCATACCCACCCATTTGCCGGTCTGATTATAAAGCTCAACCACCAGATTATTATAACCATCTTTCGAACTTGTGCTGGTTATCTCATTACCATGATAGCAGTTTTGACCGCTTATTACGCCGTTAAAATTGTCAGAAGAAAGAAAAGCCAGATACTCATAAATCCTCTTTGTATCTTCCGCGGCAAGCGGATCGGCCGTTAATGCCGGATATAAATTCGACTCCGCAGCATACAAACAGACATCATCAATATAAATGTCTCCCGAATTAGGTCCTCCTAAATGAAAATTAAAGCCTGTTACAGGATCTGCCACTCGCATTTTAAATCCTACACTAAAGGTCTGCATCTTTTCTGAAATCACAATATTTTTTTCAAAATGTGCATTCCACTGTTCCTGCTGCAATTGAAATACCGTGCGAACCACTATACCAGAGGCACCCGCAGCCGACCGTGCTTTGAATTTAAAAATATAGTATTGTCCTTCTTGCATATTAAAATCTAATTGAGCAATTCCAAAACTCCACAGATGATCACCACCGTTATCCACCGTAACTCTAAGTTCTCCATCCACTACTTCCATGGAACCTAATCCACCTTCTTGCTCAAAATATCCCCAGTCTTTATCTCCTGCATGAAAGTGCCCATTTGATACTAGATTATCTTCAGCGGGAAAGCTATTAATAAGTTTCACAAAGTACCGGGCGATTAACATGGCATCCACAATATCAATTAATCCATTATCATCAACATCAGCTGCATCCGCATGGATAAATTCTGCATCATTAAATCTTGCAAAGTGGCGGGCTGTTAATAACGCATCAGTAATATCTACTATACTATCTCCGTTCACATCTCCATACATGAAGTTTTCCGAAACACCAGCCTCGGCGAATGTAGATTCCAGACTTTGCATGTACTCATCATCTGCCAGCGCCCGCTGAAAACCTTTTATTGTAGTAAGGTCATAAGGACCGTCTGTACCATTACCCGAACCTCCTGTGTGGATGGGTGGTGTACAGGAAAAAAATAAAATTATTATACATACTAAAATTACAGATAGGATTTTTCTCAATTTATTTAACCCCATCCAAGAAATATATGATAGAACATTTTAATATTTTACAATAAGTGATGAAATTGTATAATTTTGGCAGTTAAAAATAATATAAACCATAACTCTACAAATATCAATTAATTCTTAATAAATCAAAATTAATATATCCTATGCTTTGAATTACAACAATCATACTTTGGTATGAATTCGACTATAAGCACATCACTTTTTCAGATGCATGAATAGATTAATCCCTAAAACTTCGGAATCAATTTCAATGTTACTTTCCTTTACACCAGCTTCAATGGCTAGACATTTTAAATCTTCCATGGAACGGTATTGTAAATACCAGTTTCCTACCTTTTCCATATATTGCCTTGATATATTGTTGTGCGAGAAATTACCGATTATCATTTCACCGCCTACTCGCAGACAGTCATAGAATTTCTTTAAAAATTTTATAAAGTGTTTATCCTTTACATAATCAAACACACCACCACTCCAAATCAGATCATATTTTTTTTGCGGTTTTATCTTTATAATATTCGTGTGCATGAAATTTATCCTATTTCTAAAAACCTTTAATTTCTCACTTGCATATTGAACAGCTTGGTTGCAGGCATCCACCAAATCAAATTTAAATCTGCTTCCGGGCTTTTGGATGAAATATTCTTTAATATCCGTAGCAGGGCCGCTGCCCAGAATAAGGATGCTCTTTTTCTTATTTGAGTCCATTCCATTTAATATTGATAAGAAATATTGTTTTCGATTTCTCACAGCCCGGGGCGCTGAATGATAATGGAAGTAAAGATCCCAGTTTTTGTATTTATTGTCACTGCTAACATGCATACTATATATTTTATCGATCAAAATATGATCGCCTGAGTAACCGAATGGCTTAATAAATCCCCAGCCTTGTATGGTATTTTCATCAAGCACAGGTTTGAGTATTTTCCTAAACTCTGCAATTTCTTCTTGTTTAACCAGATTAATAACATGATTTAACTCTTCATATTCATGAGGTTCAGGGCCACCTTTTTCAATTAATCTGCTGATATAGTTTCTAACCTTTTCCATTTGCCTTTTCCTCCTATCAAAAATAAAAGTGAAATCTGCCTAATATACTTTTGCAATGTGGGAATTGTAAATAGAAAGACAGCCGTATCACACTCCCCACCGCCCCCCAAACCGGCGTCACAGGATAAGAGCAAACAGGCGCCTGCTAACGCGGTTATAATACCCAAAAATGTACATATTTTTTCCATCATTTTACCTCCTAAATTGGACAGGGCAGACATGGATTTCACGCATCCGTTTGGACGGCTGTTCGGTTCATAATTGCCGCCACAACGCTACTCACTGCTCCGTTTTTAAATGGTTTTTATATGTGTTTTTACTTCTAAACATTGCCTCCGCGCCTTGCCTTTTTCAATCACCCATTAGAATGATTTTTAGCTTAAATAAGTGGTTTTATTATCAATTCGCGGGAAATAACGAGAAAAAAAGTTTGCGTGTGATTTTAAGAAAGTTATTTAGGCTTGAAAATATTCATTAATTCAATCTTGTTCTGCACACCATATTTTTTATAAATACTGGCCGCATGGGATTTCATGGTATTAACTGAAATACACAGCGTGTGTGCGATCTCCTTGTTCAGCTTGCCGTCCAACAGCAGAAGGACTATCTCTTTTTCTCTTGCGGACAGATCGTAATCCTTGCATTTCATATAAAATTCCGAAGAAAAATCAACCTCACTCAGGCTGCTGCACGATAACTTAATAATGTGTTTTATTAAATCCTGCTTGCTTTTTTCAAACTGGGACTCGGCGACTTTTATCACCGAGCATATCTTTGCCTTCAACTCCTCAATGTCGAACGGTTTTGATATAAAATCGACCGCACCCTTTAAAAGGGCTTTTATCTTTTCCTGCTGGGTATTTTTAGCTGTTAAAAAGATGACTGGCAGTCCGCCATACCTATCGTCTTTCTTCAACTCCTCATAAAACTCATATCCGTCCATCACATCCATCATTATGTCCGAAATTACAAGGTGTACTTTGGGTGTTGATTCAAGTTTTTCCAAAGCCTGCTTTCCATTTAAGGCACAGTACACATTATAAAACTCCTGAAGTGAGTTCTGCAAATAGACCAACATATCAAGATTGTCTTCAACAAAAAGCAGGGTATATCTGTCCGATCGGGGAGCGGATTCGGTCGGAATTTCTTTATGCTCATCATATTTTATGTTATATTCCATTGTTTTTACTGCTTTGCCCTCTGCCTGCATAGTGGGATCAGCAAGTGCTTTAAAACATACTTTAAATTCAGACCCCTTACCCGGATTGCTATAAACCTCTATCCGGCCTCCTATATCCTCGAGAATTCTTTTTACAATATTCAATCCCATACCGATCCCCTGAATATTTCTCTTCGCATGTGATATCTGATAGTATGATTTAAAAATGTGCTCCAGTTGTTCTTCAGAAATCCCAATTCCGGTATCCTTTACCATAAACTCCACCTCATGCTGATTGGTCTTTAAGGCTACGTCTATGCTTCCGTTTTTCTCCGTATATTTCAGCGCATTATCCAACAGGTTGTTTATTATCCGGGCCACAGCATAGGGATCAGCCATAACAGCAATATTTTTTTCTATATCCGAATTGAACTTAACCTGCTACTGAACTGCCATTTCTTTAAACAGTTTGACGGAGTTTTCCAAGGTAAGGGACAAATCGGTAATATTCCCATGGTTATAAAACTCTTGTCCTCTTTCCAGCTTTTCGTAATCCAAAAAATTAATCATATTTTGTTTTAACTTTTCTATATTTCTGCTCATAACTGTCAAATCCGGATCAGTTCCTTTTTTCTGTATATATTTTTTTAAGTAGTTGTCTATAAGTATAAGGGGAGTCTTTGTTTCATGGGCTAGGTTTATAAAAAATCTGGTTTTCTCCTCTTTTGCATTTTCTAACTGCTTGGCCATTAATATGGCTTTCTGCCTCAGGTCGGATAATCTGCCCACAAGCATACCCACAAGAATTACAACCATATTCATTATCATGCCTCTGCCTAATAACTGTATAAATCGATCATGACCGAAAATAAAAATAATTGAGAAAAATGTGAATGCATATTCAATTATTCCTAAAGCGGCAATAGACCAGGGACCCAACAGCCAACCGATAATAATAAAGGGAACTACACACAGACTGAATACAACCTCATTTTGCAGTAACATGTAAGTTATCAATTGCACTACCGAGTAGACCACGAAGATACATAAACTGATTACTATTCGCTTTTTTCGTTGTTCGGGTGATAGATATTTTCCAATGAAGATATATTTATCCATTTATTACAATACAAATTAATAGTAAAATATTTTTATCATTTATAAAAGCAAAAATTTATGAGAAATTTTCTTTATGCTTATTCGAATTACAGAATACCGGTAAAGATAAAGATTGATTAAAGCAGGGTCGTCCTTCTTTTGAACGACACCATATAAGTATTATATATTGTCCCGGATAATGGTCTTACAAATTAAAATAAGCTGAAAGTTGCGCTTATTTCAGCCACCGTTCTGTGCCACGCGATAAAGCCGGGAGTATTGGAAGCACTTTCGCCGCACATAGTGAAAGAAAGACCGCCTTCAAGTTCAATTCTCTCCGTAACCTGGTATACAGCACCGGATTTTAATCTTAATAAATACCCACTTGAATCATCGACCGCAGAGCCGTCAAACGTAACTCCCAATCCAAATTCTATCTGTGTTTCGAAATATACTTCAAGATTCTTTAGAATCATATAACCAGGTCGGATTATCAATCTAAGTTGATTTTGAGCCGTATCATCTTCTCCTTCAAACTGCATATCAAACAGCACTTCGGTATAGAGCGTGAAACCATAAAACAAAGTGTCAAAAAATAGTGCAAAATAAAGTCCGATTTCCGGCTCCTCACCCACGATATCTTGGCTCCCAAAAGGAAGGCACATATCGACAAATCCGCCAAGCCCTATAGGTGATGTATACTTTATCCCGACCACGGGTCTGTTTATGCCTGTTAAACAATCGGAATCCGGGTCAATAATATCGTATCTCAGTTTAACTTCAGGTTCCAGTCCGTCAATTACTTCATACGATACTTCCAGTAAAATGGAATACACAGTCGGAAGACTCAAAGTATAGTCGTATTCGCCCTCGTCATCATAAGAACCTCCTATGGCTATCCATTCATAACCGGTTTTTATTTTTAATCTTCCCTCATCCTGCGCAAAAACCTGTGTAACGCTGAATATAATACAGACAACAAAAAATATCTTTTTCATTTAATTATCAATCCTTTCCTCAGTAGTCAAAAAAATCGTGAAATCCTCCTGATCATCAGGAAACACAAGATAACCTTCTATTGCACTTTGATACATGGATATACAATCATCAACAGTACTTTTCGGAGCATGAAATTCAAACGCCATTAATTTTCTTAAATCGTTACCATGAATTGAATAATCCGCATCTTTTGCATCATTTAACAGTTTTATCTCCTGCGGTTTGCCTGAAGCTAAAAAAGCAAACGCATCCACCAACAACTCTTCTTCTTCAATTATTCCATTCTCATTTTTATCAGACCATAAAGTTGTCCACGTATTACCGAGGTTCATACATGGAATATCATCCCTTAATTCCAGGGAGAACGCAACGGCTTTTCTTGTTTCATCGGTTATAACACTATAAACGGTATCGCTCATCTTAAATGTTACATTAAACTCCCCATTATCATCAGGGTGTCTTGAAAAATGCAAACTACTCTTATCAATGGGAATCTCTTGGAATCCTTCTTCAATCGTCACATCCACAGTACACGAAACATCCGGATCATCATCGTCCTGCAGACGTATTTGATAGTCGCCCGCTTTAAAAAAATAAAGCTTTACTTTTGAATCCGTATCAAAAAAAGGTCCGCTAAAAAAATTAAAAAATTCATCGTCTCCGGAACGTTTATAACTCCATACATAATAAATATATTTACTTTCCGATCCATCGAATTCTATATAATTGAAAGTTTTCAGATTTGTGTCATCATATGTTATTTTAGCGATTTTTCTACCTTCACCATCATACGGAGGATTAACCACTCCGGGGCAGGCACATATAAAAAATGTACCAAGTATAAGCAGGATTGTTATAATGGTATTTTTCATTTACTACTCCTTACACGATATATTATTTCCCAGTTTTATTTACTTATTGCTATTGCCTGATGTGTACCTTTTGTTTCTAAAATAAATCTAATCCAGCTTTTTTTGTTTTTCAATCACCGGTTTGGGTGATTTTTGTCACCTTTTCGGGTGATTCCGGGGTAAAACGAGGAGTATACTCAAACAATTTTACCAATTCGTAAATCAATTTAACGCCTTGTCCATATCGTGAGTATAATTCCATATAATTTTCACGCAGGCTTTTACCGTCTCAGGCTCAATCTTGTCCACAGTATCCCGGACTGTGTGATACACCATACCGTCACGAAAAATTGATGTGGGCAGACCGAATATGGTAGTAGAAGTAATCCCAACACGGGCGCTTTCCGCAGCATCCGTAGCCCCTGCACCAAAAATCATTTTAAAGGGAGTAATCTTAATATCAATTTTTTTGCCTATTTGTATAATTTGGTGTGCCATGTGCTCAGAGAGCTTTACTGCTCCGTTTACATCGCTCTCCAGCACATGCAGATCTTTAAGCTTATAAAGGCTTTCAATATTAAGGTGATAGGTGGGTATTTTTTTAAATCTATCACCGTACTCTTTAAAATATGCCGCAGATCCCCTTAAACCCGCTTCTTCACCGTCAAAACTGGCCAGAATAATTCTAGTATGCATCAAAGGGGGAAACCCGTTATGTTTTAGCCGGGTCATGGCTTTGCCGATGCGGGCTGTTATTACCGAAGCTATCATATTATCTCCGGCACCAGGAGTTCCCCGCCTCATGTTCACTGCGTAAAAATAGAGCAGCACAAAGGGTATACCCGCAAACAGCACCCATAAGCACCACATGGGTACGGCTTGGGTTCCATAAAGCAGAGCATATACACAGAGTACGATCTGGAATATGTAAAACAGATAAGGGGCAAACATGGTAATAATAAGAAATTTCTGAATCAGAGGATGAAAAAGATTTGTGACCGGCGCGCTGTCGTGATGACCGGAGATAATAATCTGCTGCCGTGCTTTGGCTTTAGGTTCAATAGAGCCGATAATATTGGCTGCCTTTTTTTTTCTGTAAAACCTGTCAAAGAAATCAGTATAATAACCGAAAATGGTTATCATCATCATAATTCCCATAATCAGGCCTATAAGTGGAATAATAGTCCAGACACGGGGCAGAAAAAATGTCAATATCCCGGCCAGAAACACCAGCGGTAAAATTTTTGTGTATCCGTAAAATACATTGGGCCGTACAATAAAATCATGTTTAAAGCTCTTATCACAAAATGTATTAAAATCCCGGTACAGCTCATCACCGGCTTTAAGGCACATAGGTGAACCTGTAATCCTGGAATTGTACTTTTCAGTAAGGCGTGTCGTTGCCTGCAGACAGTTTTTGCTTAATTTGTTAAAATTCATATTATTCATACTCAAATGCTATACCATATACCATACCTCCATTTTCTTCATTGGCAATAAGATGTGTAACTCCTGTCCCATCGAGGTTTGACTGTGTTATATAAGAATCTGCATTTTCATCCCAAAAACCAGTATCATGAAAGTACAATTTAAAATTAACGATATCTATAGCCATGGCATTTATAAAAATATTGGCAACATAGAGTGTTTCCGTATCTTTGGTAATTAAATCCGCTCGTTCAACCTCACTGTTACCAACATTAAAGCTGTAGTAGATTTTGTTTTCCACAATATTAGATGCCATACAAAAATCAATCTGTTTTTCATCTAATACTTGCTCTGGTATTCCTGTACCGTCCAGATGAGCTCTATATATTTTACTAGTTTCACTCCAATATATCTTTTCAAGCTCCAAATCCGTTGCAAGGTAATAAGGCGCTACTGTTCTTACTAAAAAATCTTCTGGATCCGAACCATCCAGATTAGCGCGTCTAATTTTATAATTATCAAACTCACTCTCTGTCCAGTATAATTTATTCCTTTTTGTATCAATGCATAAATCAATAATTGGGACTTCTTTACTTATTAGCTCTTCAATTACACTGCCATCAAGATTGGCTCGTAATATTCTATCATTTGATATATCTATCCAATACATCTTTTTATTAATGGAATCAATCTCAATGTCACCGATATTATAGTCACCAGTCTCTACAACAACCTGGCTGGCAGCTTCCGGATTATTAATATCCGCACTTTTAATTCTGAAAATACCATCGTCATCCCATATAGTCCAGTATATTTTCTTTGTCGTGCCAAACGTCTGCTCAGGCGGAGAATCAGCAAGGCCGCATGATAAAAATAAAGCTAATATAACAAAAAATAATAATAAGCACAAAATGCATTTTCATCTTAATTAATCCTCCTAATTATAGTTATATTTTCTTTGTATATTTATAATTTAATAAAGTTATAATTCCAGAATTCTCTTATAAATTACTATGGAATTACTTCCTGCCACATATACATGTTTACCATCCGGGGACACAACAACACTCTTGCCGGATGAGTTAATACCTTGATCTTTTAAAGCATTAACAAAGTTAATTGAAGGAGTGATCCTTCTCACAGTTACATTAAATGATTTATCCGTCACATAAAGATTCATACCATCGGGTGATACCGCCATCTTATAAGTACCTGCCATATCATCGGATCTGTCTTTATAGTTAAACGTTCTTGCCTCAGGATCCCTCGTAAACCAGACAATCGGATCCTCAAAGCGTCCTCCAACACCATACAATGCCGCGGTAGTCACAAATAAAGCCGTTCCATCCGGAGAAACCGCAACATTACGGGCATCTGATAACTCATCATAAAAATCGCCATCTTGGATATAGGCTTTATTATAAGTTAATTCTCCTGAAACTGTGTTTCTTTTAAACTCTATTATGCCTTTCAAGCTTGTTACATATATATTTTCACCGTCAGGAGAAGAGGTAACGCCATGAGCATTAAGCAGAGCATAATCAATGCCAATAAAATCGGAATAAATGGTCTGCTCATAAGTGAGTTTGCCTTTACAGATATTTCTATTAAAAATTACAAGCGCATTATCTCTATATCCGGTAGTATATACATTTTTTCCGTCAGGGCTTATACATATTCCTCTTACATCATCAAGCCCGTCGATCATGCCGTTATTGTCACCATCTTTAATACAATCGATGTAGGTTAAAGCGCCTTTCGTCATGTCTCGTTTAAATATAGCCAGGCTGTCATAAGAATTGCTGGTCACATATAGATTCCTGCCGTCTGGAGACATACAAAGATTTACCATGTCATATATGAGGTCTATACCAAGTTCCTCATCACTATAGCTGGTTAAATAGTCAAGTGTGCCGGATAGAGGATCCCTCGTTAATACAACTAATCTTCGTTGATTTGTATCTGCCAGGTAAAGATTGTTGCCGTCGGGTGATAACACAATATCGGCGGGGGAGACGCCGCCTATACTCTCTAAAGTGAATTGCTTAATAAAGTCAAGATGCCCGATACACGGAGTCTCCTGCCAGATTTTGCTTGAGTAATTTGATTCCTTTTCAGCTTGTCTTGTTTTTATCCTGTAGCAGTATAAGGTTTCGATTTCCAGATTCGAATCGGAAAAGGTATATTCCGTTGTTGAGCCTATGTGCTCAAAATCGTTATTACCAATATTATGCGTAATCATGGTGCTGTTCCAGGTTACCATTCTTTCTATGATAAACTCATCTACAGCATCGCTGTTACATTCCCAGGTTAGAACAATTTCATACTTGTCAGCCCGCGTGTCAGTTGCGTTGGCAGGAAGCATGGCAGTTACGTTAAACGGTGTCGCATCAAGCGGATCAGGATCGGGCTTCGGATCAACAGGCACTTCACATGACAGTAAAGCCAAAACTGTAAAAAGGCACGTAATAAAATATCTCATCTGTTTCTCCTTTTACTCGGTATTGCTACTGTTTAATTAAATCTCCTGTCGCGTTTATTTCTCCATCTCCATGATTAGCATCGACAGCATATTTAAAATGCATGGTGCTTCCTTCAATCCAGAAAGCAGCATAATCTTCATCACCCTCTATCGGCTGCCAGTTATCGTTATTATCAACTGCATGAGTCAATGTCAAAGTATTCCAAACATCCGCGGCCGCACTTGATTCAATTAATCCCGTATGAGTACCTCTACTGGATCCGTAAAGAATTTTTAAATCAGGAAACCAGCACAGATCTATCTCATAATTCGTTTCTGTAAGTGTTACCACGACATCGTAAACCAAATCCAAACCTCCCAATTTAAAATCGATATCTTCGCCTATCCATATTCCCGGATAATCTTCATCAACAGGCCCGCTGTCTGATAAACCACAGTTTAAAATAAACAAACACATAACAAGTATTAACGCACACTGCGTTTTCATAAAAAATACTCCTCTGAAATTATATATTATGAAAAGACTCATTACTCATTGATATAAGCCAGATAGTTGGGACCAGTTAAAACATTGAATGCTAAACCATCCCATGTCTCACTGATAATATGAATATCAAGATTATTGATTTTGATGGGTGAAGAAAAGTCTGATATCTTCAATAACCATGTCTGGTTAGTGGCGGTTTCATTTATTTTTGTCGCATTATTTGCTCGTTTTATTCTTAGAACCCGTCCAACATCAGTTTGAGATAAAGATATCCACCAATCATCAGAATGATCAGGCTCATCAAGAGGACGATCTATGTCATCATCTGTAAAACCAAGCGGAGAAGTTCCATAGGGCGATGAAAGTGTAAATACTGTTTCTTCATCAATTAACTCAATCGGATTGACATTTATCCATAATTCAACTTGGTTTATCTCACTATCACCCACTACATGAGCCGGAACTGTAAATGAAAATGAAACATCGGTAATAGGCCCGCCTGTACCCTTAACAGGATTCTCGCATCCGATGACGAGAAATAATAAATACAGGATAAAAAAAGCCGCGCTTGATAATGAAGCTAATCTTTTCATTTCTCACTCCTTACAAGATATACTCTTTCTCAATGATTTTTACTTATTTACTAAGACGTTATGTTTATTCTTTAATTAATTAATGTAATCTACCCCCGCCTTCTTTATTTTTCAATCACCCATCTGGGTGATTTTAATAACCATTTTTGGGTGATGACAGGGTAAAATCGCTGTCTTTAGCTTAAAATTTGGATAAATCTCAGGAGAATCTTTCTGCTTATAAGCCAGGGAAATACTAAGTAACTTTAAATATCCTCATCAGCTCAATCTTTTTTTCACACCGAATTTTTTATAAATATTACTGATATAAGTTTTGACAGTGTTAGGTGAAATACCCAATTCATTTGAGATTTCTCTATACTGTTTACCCTTTAAAAGCAAGAGCATAATTTCTTTTCTCTTAAAGATATGTGGTATTGCCTGCACTTCTTATCGAATTCATCAGAAAAAGTTTCTTTACTCATACCGCTGTCGGACACCTTAATTATATGCTTTATTAATTCATGTTTGCATTTTTCAAACTGGGATTCATTTATTTTGATGATAGAGCTTATTTTCGCTTTCAATTCCTCTATATCAAACGGCTTACAAATAAAATCAACCACGCCCTTCTGCAGAGCCTTTATTTTTTCCTGCCGGGTATTTTTAGCGGTTAAAAAAACAACGGGTATATGATCATTCCTTTCATCTTTCTTAAGCTCCTCATAGAACTCATACCCATCCATCACATCCATCATGATATCAGAAATAATAAGATGCACTCTTGACGTTGTTTCAAGCTTTTCCAGAGCCTGCCTGCCGTCTTTCGCGCAGTACACATTATATTCGCCGCCCAACGCGTCGCATAAATAAGCAAGCATATCGGGATTATCCTCAACAACAAGCAGAGTATATTTTTTTTCTCTTTTAATCATGTCGTAAGATTCTTCTCTCTCTTGTATTGTACCGGTATATTCGGATTCTTCATTTATAACACTTACCATATCCCCTTTTTGTATTTCATATTTTTTCAGCTGTATCGTGAACCGGGATCCCTTACCAGATTCACTTTGCACCTTTATTTTTCCGCCAAGATCATCAACAATCTTTTTCACAATATTCAATCCCATGCCTATACCCTGGATGTTGCGCTTACTGGGGGATATCTGATGGTAAGGCTTAAAAATATGCTCCAACTGGTCATCCGAAACACCTATTCCGTCATCTTCAATTACCAATTTGAGGTTGCCCCTTCCGGTATTAAGCTCAACTCGCAGTTGGACGCTCCTTTGGGTGTATTTGATCCCATTGTCGAGCAGGTTGTTGACAATGCGATCAACAGCCGCGGGATCGGCCCTGGCGGTTATATTTTCCTTTATATCGGTTATTATGTTTATCTGTTTCCGCCTGGCCAGTTCTTTAAACAATTTAACAGAGTTTTGTACTGTTGCCGACACATCGATTATAAGTTCATGATTGTAAAATTCCTGCCCTTTTTCCAGTTTTTCAAAATCAAGAAAGCTAACCATATTATTTTTAAGCTTTTCTATATTGTTTTTAATTACTGCTAAATCCGAGTCCATTCCCCTCTTGCCTATATATTTCTTTAAATAATTGTAAATAAGAATTAAAGGAGTCTTGGTTTCATGAGCCATGTTGATAAAATAATTGGTTTTCTCTTCATTCTTTTTTTCAATTATCATTGTCTGTACTTTTACCTCTTTCTGCAAGTTCTTGGATAAATGGTCTGCGGTTTTATACGCTTTGGCAAAACGAAGGGAGATGACCGCAGATAGACAAAAAATGAAAAATACGAGACCTATATGCATAACAAAAAATGTATGGATAATAAAAAGGCCCGTAAAACATCATTTACTACAAAAATGAACAATACCTGCTTCGCCTCGCTTATTCTTTACGGCAACTATTATAGAATAAATCATCCACAGACTTACTATTATAAGTGTTGTGTTTATAAATAACAAACAGCTTGTAAAAACAAATACAGGTGCAATAAGGATGAATCCTGAAATTAGGAGGTCTGCTATCTGAAAAACAGTTAATATTTTATTTTTAAACTCATTCGGAAACAGTTGTGAGAGAAAGGTAATAAATACCGTCCACCCCAGTGGTATGGTTATGTATTCAATTCTAAGTCTTATAAAAAAAATATTACTTTCTTGTAATAACCTCTGAAAAAATAGATTTGATCGCAGTAGGCGCAAACATATTAACAAACTAAAAAAAGAGAAAATAAGACTAGCCCTATCTTCACGTCTACCCAGCCAAAGCATAAAATGGTAAAGCACCATCATTATCATGATGCCTAGTATCACAAAATTTAAAAAATCGCTCTTCCATTTTGCTTTTCTTAAGTTATTTTCATCACCTATCTCAAGATTATCAATATAACCCCCTACATTAGCAACATGAAAATTAGACACCTTCATAGCTATTATTAATTCATCCGCCTTCGGCAGTTCGGCAATTAAAGGCATTTGTTGGGGTTCAGTCGTTTCCATACTGTTACCAGCCTTGCCATTACTCATCAACTCCTGGCCGTTTACATACATTTTAAAGGCCGTACTAACCTCAAATAGGTAAATTGCCAAGCCTTTCGTAGGTTCTAATTTTATTCTCAATCTGTACCAGCAAAATCCAGTATCCTTTCTGCCGGTCTTTACCCATGAAGCAGGCATGTAGTAGCTCTCCCATCCGGAATCATCATACTCTGGTAATTTATACTCCTCACTGTCCTCCTTCCATTTAAATTTCCACTCTCCTTTACAATCCACAGGGCCGTCTTGTTTAAAATTCCAATCCCTTAAATCCAGAACACCGTTCTCTATCGGAGGAGGTTGCTTTTGTTGAATGGAGCTGCTGCAATTATAGAGAGAAAAAAAACAAAGATTATAAGAATACAATATAAGTATTTCATAACTTCAAGGAGTCTTGGATGTACCATATACTTTAGCATTTTTCCTGATGTAAATCCATATGGTAATAAAAAATAACATAATTTTAAAGGTAACGTCCTACAAGTAATGAGTTAAAACAATTATTACCGATTAATCAACCTGCTTTAGTACAACAATTTTGGGAAAATGCTATGTAATCTTAAATATACTCATCAACTCAATCTTGTTCTGCACACCGCACTTCTCATAAATATGTCTTACATGGGTTTTAACCGTATTCTCAGAGATATGCAATTCATTTGAAATTTCTTTGTACTGTTTACCTTTTAAAAGAAAAAGCATAACTTCTTTTTCTCTTAAGGATACTTTATATTGTCTGCACATTTTATAGAATTCTTTTGAAAACATTTCTTCACTCATATTGCTTTCTGAAACCTTAATTATGTCTTTTATTAATTCATGCTTACTTTTTTCGAACTGAGATTCGGATATGTTAATAATGGAGTATATTTTAGCTTTCAGTTCCTCTATATCAAAGGGCTTGTAAATAAAATCAACCACTCCCTCCTGTAAAGCCTTTATTTTTTCAGTCTGTGTATTCTTGGCTGTTAAAAAGACAACCGGTATATGATCGTACTTCACGTCTTTCTTAAGCTTCTCATAAAATTCATACCCATCCATAATATCCATCATTATATCGGATACCACAAGGTGTACATCCAATAACTGGGCAAGCTTTTCCAAAGCCTGTTTTCCATTCTGTGCGCAGTACACATTATAGTTGTTATGTAATTCACTCCTGAGGTATAAAAGCATATCAAAATTGTCTTCAACAAGAAGAATCGTGTATCTGTCTTGATTCAAATCTTCATCAACAGGGAGTTCCTTATAAGCATCTTTTTCCACACTATAGTCCCTTACCCGTGGTTCTACGCTTACTTCCCTCTTTTTATGCTCCTTAGATTTGTTAAAGGTAACCTTAAACTCAGAGCCCTTATCCAGAGCACTTGTTACTTCTATACAGCCTCCGATATCATCGATAATCCTCTTTACAATATTCAATCCCATACCGATCCCCTGAATATTCCGTTTTTTATGCGATATCTGATAGTATGCTTTAAATATATTCGGAAGCTGTTCGGCGGAAATACCAATACCTGTATCCTTTACTATAAACTCAACCTTATTATTGTTGGACTTCAAACGTATATCGATCCTTCCCCCTTCCGGTGTAAATTTAAACGCGTTATCAAAGATATTATTTATAATACGGTCAACAGCATACGGGTCGGCTGTAATTGATATATTTTTTTCTATACGAGCATTTACTTTTATTTTCTTTTGTTTTGCTATTTCCTTAAACAGAATAGTTGAATTCTCTAAGACTCCCGAAAAATCAACAGAATTTTCATGATTATAAAAATTCTGGCCTCTTTCCAGTTTTTCATAATCTAAAAAATTAACCATATTCTTCTTTAATTTTTCTATATTGTTACTGATTATAAACAGCTTAGGATCCATACCCTTTTCCTGTATATATTTACTTAAATAGTTTGAAATAAGAGTGAGAGGGGTTTTTGTTTCATGGGCAAGGTTGATGAAATATTTTGTTTTTTCTTCTTTTGCCTGTTCCAATTGCTTGGCCATCATAATGGCCTTCTGTCTGAGGTCGGATAATATTCCCACAAGCATACTGACACCGATTATAACTATATCAATAATTGCTCCTATCCATATCAATCGTGAATAATAATCTATACCGCTGACATGAATAATTACTACAATAGTAAATACATGTTGAAATATCCCAAAAACAAGAATCGGCCATGGCCCTAAAAGCCAGGCTATTATAACAAGAGGAATGATGCACAAGCTTAATGAAGCTTCAATTTGAACTGCCATGTAGATGATAATTTGCAATATCAACGACAAAACAAATATTAAGAGAGAAATTAGTATTCTCTTATTACGTTGTGCAGGCGAGAGGTATCTTCCTATCAAGTTAAATGTCTTCATGTTTAAGCTGAAGATTAATAGTAATACATTTTAGATTCTTTTAAAAGCATATAATCAAAGTTACCTGTAATTAATCTGAGAGAAAATGCTTGGTTGGAAATAATAATTGAGACCGGATAATGGATTGTTGCTGCGTATAAAAAACAGGCATGAATACGCCTGCAGCTACATTACTTTTTCAGATGCATGAAAAGATTAATCCCTAAATCTTCGGAATCAATTTTAATGTTCCGACGTCTTATTCCTGCTTCAATAGCTATGCGTATCAATTCATCCATGGAACGATATTGCAAATACCAGTCTCCCACCTTTTCCATGTATTGCTTTGATATATTGTTGTGGGAGAAATTACCGATAATCATTTCTCCACTTGCGTGCAGACAGTTGTAGAATTTCTTGAGGAATTTAATGAAGTGTTTGTCCTTTACATAATCAAACACGCCACCACTCCAAATCAGATCATATTTCTTTTCCGGTTTCTCACTGCCCTGGGCGCAGAATGGGAATGGAAGTAAAGATCCCAGTTTTTATATTTATGATTCCCGTTCACATACTTGCTATATATTTTATCGATCATAATATGATCGCCTGAGTAACCGAACGGTTTAATAAATGCCCAACCTTGGAGAGTATTTTTATTAAGCACAGGTTTAAGGTTATTCCTGAATTCTTCTATTTCTTCTTGCTTTACGTTATTGATAATATGATTCAATTCATCATATTCATAAGGCCCTGGCCCTCCTTTTTCGATCAATCTACTGATATAATTTCTAACCTTTTCCATTTTCCTTTTCTCCCAAAATGATAGTAAATATAATAATTATTGAAATGGGACACTGAATCCGGGTTAACCGTTCTTCACCCGTCCTGTCTGTAGTTATGCAATAAATGTCCAATTCACCTGCAATTATTACAAAATAAAGTCTGCCAGAGTGAAGATTAATATCATAAACCATTGTCCTTTTTTGTTTTTCAGCGACGGACATCATAGCGCCTCCATTGGTACCATAATCGTACCTTTTACCCGCCTCAAAAGTGCATTCCATCTCTTCAAACATTGAATCGGGTATTTGGGCTGCATTAAGCAGCCAGTCGGCGCCCATATCAATAAACAAAGAATAGGCTCCCGCCGTCACATAGGAATATACTGTAACCTCGTTCTCAGCAAGAGCACCGGATTCACACACGAGGTCATCCGCAGCTTCCCCGATTGCGAATTGTGTACTATCAAATCATCTTTTATAAAAACTATATGAACATCACCGCTCGAAATCCTCGTGTGCAGCGGAGGGGGAGGTATGAAAGGAGGAGGATCATTCTCAGGCAAAGGATATCTGGCGAGCACGAGTATACTCGTTATAAAAAGAATTATTCGCATTTTCTTTTCTCCTTTCTTCTCATCATTCCCTCCCTATATGTCAACCTAAGGATTGTCACTGGTTTTGGGACACATTCTTAATAGAACGTATCCTCGAAATAATAGACACCGACACCCGTCTCGCCTATAAATGCGTCCAGGTCGCCGTCGTTGTCTATGTCAACAAAGTTGGGAACAGCGTCATTAATATCAGCAGATAGATTAAATGGATTAGTGATCGGTGTGGCAAAGTTGATTTCTGAACCATCTCCGTCTCCGGGAGGTTCACATCCCAAAACCAGTAAAAAAATACCGATACAGACATGGCGCCAATTATGCTGAGTTTGAAAAAAGAGCGCCATTGTGTACTGGCGGGCTTTCGTATACTTTTAAGCCTTTGGCAATGTATTTTATTATTTTTCTTCATAAAAGCTCTCCTTCAATATCATAGTTCCTAAATATTTAATATCACATGAATATCTCCAACAACGTTGGCAGTAAATATATAAAATACCGGAGAAAAACGTACCGAAAACAAATAAAGACAGTACAGCTGATTAAATCATTTGCCTCCTTTATTTATATACTGCTATGCCGCGCACGCAATCAGGCTGCGGATCATTGAGCGTAAACAGCGATTCTATATTTGCGCCGTCCATATCGCTGCGCCCTACTCCTCTATACCGGTCAGTCCAGTAAATTTTCCCCTCCGCCGGATCAAGCACGAGATCAAAGGGATCGGTACAATCAATACCTAATACTATTTGTTCACTTTCAGTGCCGTCCAGATTCGCCCTATGGATACCATTTACACCCAGCCACTCAGTCCAATACATCTTTGCGCCCGCAGTATCGATCTCAAGACCGCCGTCAGACCAACAATCAAGAACCTCGATTTTAGTATCAGGATCATTAAAAGAAAAATACTGTATCCCCCCTGTATCATCAGCAAAATACAACCTGCTTTCACTAATGTGCAAAGTAATTCCATATACAGCAAATCCGACGGTTATATTTTCAGGCATATCCCCGTTCAAATCGGCTCTGTAGAATTTTCCTCCATTCATTCCGTTTCCTTCTTCCCAGTATATCTTTCCTCCCTCGACATCAAGCTCAATATATTGAATGGAAACACCGACAGCTTCCCTGATTTTCTCCGCGTTACTGCCGTTAGTATCAGCCCGCCAGATAATTGCTGTGTGTTCCGGCCCAACCGCCGGGGGATCGCTTTCAACCCAGTATATTCTTGAATGAACAGAATCCACCTCGATATCCGCTATTTTATCGCTTAAACCCGTCAGCACATCTCGCATATTACCACCGTCAAGATCGGCTACTTTAATTTTTCCTATACCATCCTCAACCATACAGAAAAAGAGGGAATCGCGCGATACAAACTGACCACCTCCTCCACTTTGTTTAATCAAATCTCCTTCAGCGTCTATTACTCCATGATCATTATCAATATCATACTTGAAATGCATGGTGCTTCCTTCAATCCAGAAAGCAGCATAATCTTCATCACCCATTGCTGGCGACCAGTCGTTACCGTCATATTCATCGGTTAAGGTTAACGTGTTCCAGTCGTCTACGGACGCACTTGATTCATTTAATCCCGTATGGGTTCCTCTGTTAGAGCCTATGAGAAGATCATTCGTACCAGCATCATAAAGATTTATCTCGTAATCCGTTTCTGTAAGTATTACTTTAATATCGCAAAAACCCACCAAATTGACAAAAATATCTTCTCCCTTCCACGTTCCCGGATAATCCTCATCACCAGGCCCGCTGTCTGATAAACCACAATTCAAAATAAGTAGGCATAAAACAAATATTAATGCACACTGTGTTTTCATAAAAAAACCTCCTCTAAAATTATATAAAAAGACTTATTAATCATTGATATAAGCCAGATAGTTGGGACTGGATAAAGTTTTGAATTCACACCCGTCCCAGGCTTTGCGTCTTGACGCCTGACTATAACCTTCATCCTGTCAGAAATAATTAAAAAGCATAAGTAAAATTAGACAGGATTTACAGGATCAACATAATGAATATAAAATATCATCAGCCTGCGGAATCAAAGCGTCGTACTGAAACTCCACACCCCACTCTCGGCTTCATGCCCGTCGCTATCCGCTACTCTTACCTTCCAGTAATACGTGGTGCCGGGTTTCAATCCACCCACCTGCTTAGATAAATCCGGACCGGTTTTACCATTGCCTGGAGGATCAACTGGATCACCGCTCCCCGATATCGGACAGGAAAGGACCAATAAAGAAGTTATAAGCAGAAACGTGAACAATGCCACCCGTAAACCGAGCGATTGACACAGCCCTCCGGCCCCTGTCAACAACAGCAGCATACAGAGGATCCCCGTGCCGGCATACCGGATATTTTTTCCCCGGCCAGCACTTACCATATATATGTCAGCATTATCAAATGCCTCGTCTTCCGACACATAGAGGTAGTAATCCAGGTTCTCGGGGGGGGGCAAGCTGGTAGCATGCTGCCATTTGAAGGTGATACTCGTATCCATATCTATAGCCTCGTTTTCCGGAGAAAGCAGCAGGGGTGGATAGAAGATGTTTATGGGATCCATAGATATTACCGTTCCATCATACATGAGAGTTTCTATTGAAATAACAGTATCGTTTGTTGCCGACAATCCGTTTATTGAAAACAACCAGTCTTCATTATAATCAAATTCACAATCTATTCCCGGTAAAGCACAATTTTCTGGATTTGCAGTAATCTCCATTCTATAGAAATTGGATCCTAAATCATAAAACTCAAGATGAACTCCCAGTGTACTTCCTCCAAAATTGTTTTTCATACTCATAAAATTAGTCTGATTTATTGTAATAACAGAAGCGCCGGAACCATGTGTACTTGCCTTTAATGAATAATCTACCGGGCTACCATTTGTATAAAAATAAATATTCACCTGATGTATAGTAACGGGAAGAGTTTCTCCCGCTATCTCGAAAAGAACATCCACCTACGAATTATCTACACAATAAAAACCATTCGGGAGAATCCCTACGGGAGTTGTAAAGCTTGCCGGAGCTATAACAGCGTCCGATGTATTATAAAATGAAATCGATGCATGCAGGGTATTTGTTTCACCCAGGTTGATTACGGTTAAGCCCCAGACTCTCTTGCTTGGAAAAGTTCCTGACGCAGCAGGATTTTTTGTTATTGCCAATTGATACTCATCAGAAGATATTTGTTGAAAAGAGATATTTACCCCCAGGTTTGGATCCGGGTTTGAATTATAAATAGAGCCCGGCGTGATATAATCCGTTTGCCCACTTGGAGACGTAAGAAAAAACTCAAGGGAATTGGGATTGGAATTGGTATCTAGAGAAAAAACAACCTGGTGCAACCCGGACGTATGATCAGTAGCCCTGAAATAAATCGGCACAATGTCTTTATTTGTCCAGGTATAACTCGTTTCAGTATAAAACTCCTGTGACCAGCATACTAATTGTACAAATAAAAAAAGCACACATAAAAATAAAATTTTCCTTTGATACATGTTTATCATTTATTCCTCCTTACAAGATATACTCTTTCTTAATGATTTTTACTTATTTACTAAGACGTTATGTTTATTCTTTAATTAATTAATGTAATCTACCCCCGCCTTCTTTATTTTTCAATCACCCATCTGGGTGATTTTAATAACCATTTTCGGGTGATGACAGGGTAAAATCGCGGTTTTTAGCTTAAAATTTAGATACATAACAGAAGAATTATTTTGCTTATAAACCAGAGAAATACTATGTAATTTTAAATATACTCATCAGCTTAATTTTATTTTTCACACCGAACTTTTTATAAATATTACTTATGTGAGTTTTGACAGTATTAGGTGAAATGCCCAATTCATTGGAGATTTTTTTATACTGTTTATCCTTGAAAAGCAAGAGCATAATTTCTTTTTCTCTTAAAGATATGTGGTATTGCCTGCACTTCTTATCGAATTCATCAGAAA
>CAZEPL010000027.1:0-17274 GCA_964514135.1 uncultured Spirochaetaceae bacterium
TGCGGCTTTACAAAATAATAATGTTTTGGGCTTGATTAATTGCTGAATAGTTACGCTTAATGTAATAAATCTTTCACTTCTTTATACAATAATAATGAGTATTCATATATTTTTGTAACAAATTCAACAGACGGTTTACCTTCAGGAATAAGACCATGATCACTCGGATATCTGGAATCAATATAAACATCATTTATTTGGGCAATGATATCTTCATCAAGAATCAAATCAATATTATTCTCTTTGACTAATGCAGATAACTTTATTAAATCATGCGTATGAGGAATACGTAAATCCAAACTCTCTATAATTGCTTTTAAGCTTTTTTCAATAACTTGATGACAATGGAAAGCGCTACTTTGCGTAAGATTTTCTTCTTCTAGTAATTTCTCAGCCGACAATAAATCAACGTGCGCATGATACAACCATTCTTTAACTTGCTTTTTCATAAATTACTCTACCCGTCTCATGTATTTCTTTTATAAACGATCCCATATTCACTAATAACTCGTTATATTCAGGAATTGTATATACCAAAATATCAATGGGAATCTCATGATTAATGGCTCTTATCGCTCTTCTGACACTCAGTTTTAATTCCATTTTATCTTGATATGTTTGTGGTATTTTGTGATTGTTAAGAACTATTAATAGATCCAGATCACTATCTCTTTTTATTTCGTCTCTTACAAAAGATCCGAAGATAATTATTTTCACCGGATCTAATGATTTAAGAGATTCTATGATTTTTGGGATATAATGTGATATATCATATTCCATTATTGAAATTTTACCTTTTTTTATATTCTTATGCAAGGTCCGTTGCACCAGTAAAGGTTTATTGGGGGCTCAGAGTAGCGAAGGTTCTTTGCGATGCTGTCATCAATTATCAATTTATAAGATCGAGCCGTGAGTAATCTTCTCTTTTTAGTTCTTCTATGGGTATGGATTCAAATTTATTTGCAATCCATGGTTCGGAGCTAAAAAAGAAAAGCACGTTAAATCCTTTTCTTGGGTACAACATTTTTGATTCCTCATCAAAAAAATAAATATATGCTGGCTCTTGTTCTTTCATTACTGCTGTGTGATGAAAAAATAAGAGTTCATTATTTTCAATGTGAATTCGAAACAGGAAACTCCCCGTCACCATAACTCCGCTTCCGCACATTTGCCACACTGCCATTTTATCACCATTATCGGTTTCATAAAAAGTAACGATACCCCCCGTCCAGTTGTCTTCGTAGCGCCATGAAGTCTCTTTAACAACATCCCAGATGTTTTGCTCCTGTGAAATTATATCTGCGGTTACTATACAAAAGCATAAAATAGATAACCAGAATATAATCAAGCGTTTCATAAAAATAGTCCTTTAATATGGTATATAATGGTATTAATATCATAGAGTTTCACAATTTTTGTATGTTATTTGTCAAAGTTTGTAAATTGTTGTAAATAAAAGCCTTTTTTCTGTAAGATGAAGCATATTTCTTCAGTATTATTTACAGGTTACAATTCTTTTGTTTAATAGCCATTTTATTATCAGTCTATCATCCGCTGAAATATATCCGATAATGCGGTACTTTGACGCCTTTAATATATACGACTGCAGGGCCTCTTCCCAGACCACACATTTCGGCTGAATGTAAGACGCATGAATGAAGTATACATTTTCGCCGTTGTTAAATAATAAACCCGTATGCATATCCAGCCCCACAATATAAATCCCTATGCCGAGGGCTTTCACCGCATCCACAAAATCTTCAATGGGAGTGTTACTGAAACGCTCAATATACTGCTCGTCAGTAAGGCTTTTAATAATATTTTCCGATGCCTGTTGGGCCAGGCTTATCCTCTCCACATCAAATCCCGTATCACGCAGTATTGTTGATACGAAATACCCGCATGCTATATTGCCTTGCTGCGGCAGCTCTGTGGTTCCGTGAAAATTCCAGGGTGTTCCGTACCAGTAAAGCGGTAATTCACAAGCCACAGCATTAGTGATGAGTGTTTTTGCTTCCTGTATAATCCGCTTTTTATGAGCTCCTGAAGTACTCTTAGCATATAATTTTACTAAGTTGCCTCTTTTTTCCTCTATCTCAGCTACTAACAGTTTATAGTTTTGAAGATTCAGTTTCGGATCCAAACTGTTTTTCATTTTTGCTTTGCTTTCGGAACCGCTGAACAGAGCGCTTAACAAGACAAAAACAAGCACAATAAGTTCGATCAGAATAATGTACTTGAAGACAAATCTTACTTTATCCTTATTCATTTTCATATTCACCATGAGGCTTTCCAAAAAGTAAAATATTTCTTTGCGGCCTCCGTGTTCTCTGTGAACTTTGTGCGCTTTGTGAGAAATTTCTTATTTTTTGGACAGCTCCCTTTTTAGGAAGTAAGCTAAGGCGGAGATCGAATGTTTAAAAGACACTGAAAGTCCTTATGGTCTTACATGGCTGTGAGAGTTTTTTATACCCAGTTACTATTCTTCCAATAGCTTCTCAATTTCGGATTTCAAAACCGGCAGGCTTTTCACTACCACATTCCAAACAACTGCATCGTCCACGCTATCATAGCCATGAATAATCCGGTTTCTCAAGGCGATTATTTTCCTGCTATCAGAAATCAATATATTCGATTCAATTGATAGAAGCCGGTTCATCGCCTCTCCAATAATTTCAAGCTCTCTTTCTACAGCTCTTTTTACCGTCAGATTTTGTGAAAACCTATCGAAATTATCTATGCCCTTAAGATGAATGCTTACCGAATCTATCGAATTCTTTATATCATAAAGATATTTCTTAGACTCTTCTTTCATATGATTTCCTGCATGGTTTTTTCAATTTCTTTTTTTAAGTAAGGATTTTGCAGAGACCTTTCGGTCAAAAGATCTACAGGCCTTTCGAGGAGGTCTTCCAGTGAAAAATAAATATCCCACCATAAATCGCCAAGAGTTAAAGGGTCGGTTCCTTCATGAAAGCTCACTATAATATCAATATCGCTTTTATCGGTAAACTGCTCAGTACAGACCGATCCGAAGAGATAAGCTCTTCGCACCTTGTTCTTACGTAATACAGCTTTCATTCGCGGTAATTTCTCAAGCACAAACGGATGAATCATCCATACCTCCTCTTTTTTATCATTCTATGCTTAAATTATTGTTTCATCAATAGTTATGAGGTAAAGGGAGGCTACATGTTTCCCAGCGATAATTCCTATATAACCCCAAACATTCACTGTAGTTGAAAATATTATTCTCTATATTTTATCGACATAAATATAGATGCTGATGCGTTTAGTTGTAGCTGTATTTCCGAAAAGGTCTTTCATCTTTAGATATTACTCATTTAGGATGCATCAATATTTTAAAATTTCACTCATATAATGATTCATATTTTCTCGCTTGCACTCGCATTTCTTTCAAGCGCTTAAGGGTGATTCCTTCTTCAATCTCTTTGCCCAATGATATTTGAAAACACTATGTTATCTTTTTTATTCTTTTATATTAACCTTTATATCATACCCTCACACTTTTTGTTCATAAAATAACTTTGTCTATTCATCAATTAGAGGATTTTTTATCATTCCAAAATTTATTATATTCTTTTGCATCAGTAAATCTATATAGTCCAATGATTTTACTGCTATATTAGGCCTTTTATGTAAACTGTGATCATATAGTCTGAAGAGAAGAAAAGAGATATTTTCTGTCACATCAAACATATCAGCATCCTTGTTTAATTGCATATGTCTATCTATCAGATTCTCACAAACCTGAAAAATAAGATCAGAAAATGGGAGCACAGAACTGAAATACTTTTTCCGCAGAAAGCGTAAAAATTTAGAAATATTGTCTGTGAAGGCAAATGATTTAATAAAATTTATTAACAATTCTCTTATATCAACCGTGTTGGAAAAATCATAACGTAAAAAACGACCTGTTTCCTTCCTCACTTCTTTATCATTATCATTAAATAGCGATGACAAGTACTTAGTGCATTGCTGAGTATATTGCTCTTCAAATACATGAGCGCAATACATTGACGCCATACCCTTTTTTAAAGCAACAGTTGAGTGTAAGCAATCATTAATCATATCGTCAAATAGATCATAAAATAAATTATATCCTGCAATGGCCTTTCCAGCATTTTCCTGTAATTCAGGAATAGAAGATTTATATATTGATAGTATTATTGGCCGCAGTTTTTCATAATATTGTTTGATAGTATGATTTAGAAATTCAATACTATGGGGTGTTATTACTATCCTTATATCATTTCCAATATTCTTTAGATAAAAATTAACTGCAATTTCTATATCAATATTATAAAGCGAAAGGATTATTGCACATGCAGCGGTTCTGACAGCGGGATGAAAATCGGAGATTAATTTCTTTATTGTAGGTCTGAAAAAGTCAAATAAGTCATGATGTTGAAAAAGAAGCGCACCGGTAGCTCTTGCGGCGACTCCACGTGTATGATTTATTTCAACTCTCCGTAGATCCGAAATACTATTGCATTCCACCTTTATGCCAGGATCAGGATGAGATTCGGCGAATTTCTTTATATACACAAGTATTTCTAATGGCCATTGTTCTTCACACCTGTCTCTGATCAGCCAGCAAAAAGCATTGGCTTGATTGATTTCATCAATAGGTGGGAATTTATTTATAAATTTTAGAATTAAATCTACTGGTGCAGGTTGCCATTCCTTTTTTATCTCCTCAGGTATTTTATCCGGCGCTTTGGTCTGAGACATCGCTCGATATATTGCCGTAATATAATCATGTTCGGTTTTTTTGGGAAATTGAATAGCCAGTTTACTGAACCTAAGCGGTTGTTGTGAGGCAACTTGCTCAAGGCTTCTTGAAAACTGTTCGACCGATGATTCTAAAATTATGTCAGGACATGCTTGCCTTCTATTATAATACCTGCTGCTAAATGAACTACCTGGTTTAATGACTATATCCATCCAAGCCTTATCACTAATATTATTAATATTCGGGGAAAGCGTTGAGCCCACCCAGCCGGAATAAAATCTTTTATGCACCCAGTTACGACTTTTGAACCGCCTTTGTAACATATTGATTATATTATTTGTTTCCTTGCTTCTTCTGTTCGGGTAGAGCGAAGGAAGTAGAAAATACTGCGGTTCCCCGTAAAGGAAAAGAGTTCCTGAAAGCCGACTTTCTCTGGTTTCTTTCATTAACTTCCTGGTAATTTTAAACTCATAATAGGTAGTTATATTTCTCTCAAGGTTTAAAAAAATATTCTCACTACAAGAACAGGAATGCTTACGAATACAGTGAGCCGCAAGCTCCCATTCTTTACCTCCTCTGTGTTCACTCTTAAGCCTGTTTAAATCAGCAAGAAACCAGTTTAAACAATAATCAGCATAACCGTCTGGCAACAGATACAGGCATTCCTTGAACAGCTTATTAAGAATAACCGATGAAGATGATTCAATTTTCTGTAGTCGATTTATGAAATCTTCATTCTTCTTTTTAACAAGTATTTGTGCAGCTTTTCTAATCATTTTAACACATGTATTTTTCAACGATGGGTGGCTGGAATAATCGTCATCATCCCAAGCATATGACGAATACGAGCTTGTTTCAGTCAATCTATACAAATGAGGGACCAGTGTGTCCCACACTTGTTCAGGCATTCTATCTGCTATAGCCGTAACTTTTTTATCAATATTTTCATGCCAGAAATCATCTTTTATGCCTTTATTTAAATTATAATTGTCAGAGTTATAACTCCAGCTTTTAAGAATAACATCTATGAGTTTAAGACACCTTTCAGGATTTATTTCCGACATTTTATCAAAACCATAAAATGTATTAGGAGTATAAATACCATTTTCTAATAATGTAAATCGGAGTTCAAAGAGCTTTTCTGTATCATCCTCTGATTTCCAAGGTAAAGATTGAAGGATTATCTGATTCCATTTTTTATTTTCTAATAAACGTGGGGAGAGCAATGTGTATACTTCATGTGAAATTTTTGAAGAAAAAGTGTTCAACATATTCGTGGCCGTGTTTCTCTCGGTTTCATCTGTAGAAATCAGCCACTGGTAGAGTATTCCTTTTTCAATCAGCTTCTTGACAAACGATGCTTTTCCCAGAAGACATTATTAATAATATGACTTTTTAAAACAGGATCACTCAATTTATCAGTCAGGAATTCAAAAAGTTTATCTGAAATGTCTTCCAATTCGGATAGTACCGCGAAGGCGAGATGCTTTAGCATGAACCTGACCTTATCCGATTGAATAATTTGAATAACCTCTTTTTCTAAACGTGTTGGATTATCTTCTTTTAAAAGTAACAACACCTGCTGCAATTGCCTTCTCCGCGGGAAAAATTGACGGTTTTTTTCACCAAGCCACTCTACAATCGACTTTCCAGTATCCACTTCATTTAATGTTTTTTTCGCAATAAAGAAATCCAAAAAACTCTGATGTGTATAGAGTATACGGCCGTTATTTTCTTCAAGAATTCCATTTGAAAAAAAAGCTTTCTGGAGTTTTTTAGAAAAACCTTCAATTATTCGCTTTGGTGCAGAAATTACTGAATTTTCATCGAGATAACTAACCAGCGCTTTGTTTAATTTAGTAATTTCAGTTCCATATATACCCTTTACAGTTTCCATTTTTTTTCTATAGTAATTCCATGCGGCTTCAATCAATTGTTCCGATGTTTGAAATTTTATCTGTTCTTCGCCTAACGGTTCAATCTCAGCCCACAGTTTTAAATATTGTGGTATGGAGAGCATTTTTTTCTGTTTTTCACTTAAGCGCATGTAGTTATTTTCACCAATAATTGTTTTTATATCATTTTCCGGAAAACCTGAAACTTCAATATTGTATGCGTTTTGTTTATCTATCCAGTTTTTTATTTGCGGATCGTTTTTATAGTCAAATGTAATGCAGGAAATGAGTACAGCTACCGGCCTTATGGATTTATTCAATGAAATAGATTCTCTTACTATTTCCATACACATATCTATAGCTTGATTACTATAGATACCGGCCCATCGTATTACGTCCAACTGATCAATAATAAGAACAGAAGATTTTTCTCCCGAATTTGCAGACAGACAATTCACCGGCGTGTCAGGCAGGTTAAAAAGCTCACCAAACTTTTTGGAAGTTGAACATCCTGATATATCTACTCTGTCCAGTCTGACTGGGAAATATAATATATTATCCTCATCAAGTAACTTTGTCAGGTTATAAAGAATCAAGCTTTTTCCGCATCCAGATGCTCCATGTAAAAAAAAATTAAGTTGCCATTTTTAATTTCTTCTAGACATTGTTGTGCTTCGTTTCGTTTTATTAATATGCCTTTCACTAAACCTTGATTTTTAATCGACTCTTCATATTTTGTTTGCTGAGCTTTTATGGCAGGCATGATCCTTGGGTCTTTAGCAAGACGTTTCGGACAGCAATTGTTTTTTTCAAGGAAATTCCACAAATCATTCGCGGTTATCTTTTGTCCGAGATAATCATTTTCTTCTGCAAAGGTAATGAGCAAAGTGTAAATACTTTCGGCGTTGCCTTCTATAAGATATGAGATCCTGTTTAATAAATCAGATTTATTATGAGGATCATCAGGATACTGATTAAAAAATATTTTTTGCAAGTAATAATATACTTTTTCAATATCTCCTTCATTGTTTTCTGAAAGCTGAAATCCACGGCATATTGTGGCGAATTGTTGCTTTCGTTTTTGAGAATTTTTTATTTGATATTTATAAAATGATTGCCAATCGTTGGAATTTCGTGCCTTGTCGCAAATATCTTTAACTTGGATGGCGTCAACAGCGCTTACGAAATGATACTCTGCATCACTGTTTCTATCTAGTTGAGATTTTGCATTCCGAAAAATTGCTTTGGCATTTAAAGCCCCTGCTGTCCAATAGTCGGCATTAGCATTTCTCGCCTTGCATTGAAATGCTTTTCTTTTGCCTGATTGATCTGCTACCCAGAATTCAACACCTTCCTCATCATCGCCCAAAGCTTCAATAGTAATACTCGTTATTCGTTCATCCAATAAATCAAGGTAGTTTTTTACTATCCAACGTCCTTCATAACGGTCTCCGAGTTTTGCTGCTCGACCACCAGGATCAAAAGACATTTAAATCTCCTATTTTTATTATAGTTACACGCTAATTTAATCTAAATGGTTTAATTATTTATCCAGCCTCCACAATTTCAATTTCCTCCTCATCTAATCCATACAACTTATACACCATTTGATCAATCTCACGCTCTAGAGTCTTAACCTTCGCCTGTTTAGTTTCATTTTCCGGATAATCTTCCGAGTGTGTTAAAGAGAGAATACGATCAACAAGTTCATCAAAGGGGCGCTGAGAAGCTTCGGGGATTTTCGGGAGGGGAAGGCGCTCGATATACATAGGTTTATATTCGATAAAGCCGCCCGATCTCTCAGCCCCGCTTTTTAAAACAAGGTAATGAACAAGCCTGGAGTTTAGCAAGCAGAGTAAGTATTTGCTATCGCTCACGATCATACAACCTGGGGCATTTATAAGAGTACCCTTGCCACCGAAAGCAAAATTAGGCTCAGTCGATAAGTTGCCCCACACAATCTTTTCTTTTTCGAATTCTTGGAAATAAGTTGCGGCGCATCTTTGTAATGCATACCATTCATAACGAATACCTGTTTCAGCTATATTTCTCTTTTCAAGTTGAGATTTATACTTTAATAAATGTTTATAAATAATAGGATATGTATTGGAGAATTCTTTTTCCGCTTTTTTTGAAGCTCCCTGGATTGTGGTATCTCTGTGTAGAGGGAAATGCCAGGGTATGAATATCAACCACAACCCCGCATAATTCGTCCGGTAGCGTTTTATGTCACGGCCGCGCAGAATCGGCTTTAAGATTTCCGAGCTCTTCGGGTCTTCAGCGCAGAGGCGTTCTTTTGTTTCTGTATCAATGATAAAAGCTTCGTTGAAACCGGTCTTTATGCCGTAGTTTATGTTTATATCCCAGTCCTTGAGGGGTGTTCCGGCCTTTTCAATTTTTATCCGAAGCTGTTCGGATTTCGCGTCCCCGATTATAAATGAGTCAGCGGTAAAGTGCGCTTCGCTGCCGGCGTTTTCCTTGAGTATTTTTTCAAACGACGCGTCCAGGGTAAAAACGCGGCTTAAATCATAGACGTTACGCGTACCCCTTCCCCCGTTCGCCAGGATCATGATATTGGTATAGGTTGTCGCATTTTCAAATATTTTTGAATCCCCGAAATCAATAAGCTCACATATAGTCGAATTGGCGATAAAATATTTTCTAAGCTTTTCACCATATTTAGCCCGCATCCACTTATTCATGGTTATGTATGCCAGGTGCCCGCCCTCCCGCAGTAGCTGGCAGCCCCTTTCATAGAACAGGCAGTAGATGTCGCCCGTGCGGGCAAACACCTCGTACCCGCAGTCCTGGTAAAGATCGGCGAGAACCCCGTGATCGCCTTGTAATTGCACGTAGGGAGGGTTGGCGATCATTACGTCAAATCCCCCGTTTTCCCTGAATACTTCGTTAAAGTTGAATTTCCACAGGAAATATGGCCGTGTATTGGACTTTTCGTATTTTTCAAGTTTTTCCAATGCTTTCTGTTTGCCCTGCTCCTTGAGGGTACTAATAATGAGATCCGTTTCAAGCTTTTCTATTTGTTTCCTGATCGCTTCTTTCTTTGCCCTGTCCGAAACATCGAAAAATTTCGAATGCAGCACTTTCAGTCTTTCGGATTTTTCCTGTGCTTCCGTTGCAAAGAGATCGGCGGACGTCCCCACGTTCATGCCACGGTCTTTCAGTTTTTTGAGCTTCTTCTCAAGTTCCCTGAATTCCTTATCTATTTCTTTTTCCCTGGCTGCCCTGGTCGAGTTCATCCCGCTTTTTGCCGGAAGGTCAAGCTTCTCCGCGTCCAGTTCCTTTAACTTTTTATTAATTGCTGTAATTTCTGTGTGATTAACGGCAGATCGCGGCCGGGCGGAAATAAACCGCTCATCGATCAGCTTGACCCCCTCGTACTCTTCAAGAAGACTGTTCCCCTGCATGATCTTGTAATCAAGATTTGGAAGGGGCTCGATTTCATCTCCTTCGTATTCAACTGCAAGACTCAGCCAGAGACGAAGTTTTGCTATCTCTACTGCCCCGGGATCTATATCCACCCCGTAAAGACAGTTCCTGATAATATCATTTTTAAGATGGTACAGGTACAGGTTATAATTGTCCTCGCTCAGGAAAGCATTGTCATCCCTGCTGTCATCCTGTTCCTTTTCATCCTTTCTCCATTTCCTTGTGGCGCCTTCTGTGTCGTAGTTTTTATACGCCCAGATAATATTTTTATCCTTGTCCGTGATGTATTTGATGTTTTTCCCGGAACGGAGGGTGTTGAATGTTTTTCCGTCCCCGATTCTTCCCTGCGAGAATATATTGGCAATGGTCTTCTTGCCCCTTTCCCGGTTAAATTTATTGATATATGCTTTTAAATAAAGCGCCAAGTCGTTGGATAAAAGATGCCCCTTGAATTCATTATTAATTGTTATGGAGAACCTGCATCCACCCAGGTAGGTGCAGTCGATGTAAAGCTCATCATCGGGATTGTAAACAAGGTGATCATTTTTATTTACAATAATCGTATACTCCTTATCCCTGTCACCCTTTATCTCTTCAATTGAACGATGTTTAAACCTCCTGTCGATCTCAAAAATAAGGAGAAGCATCTCGGACATAATCCCGAGAAGAAACGCCCCGGAACCGCACGCAGGATCGCATACACGAACCGAGAGTAAAGCAGCTCTTATGAGGCTTAATTCTTCGAACGTATAGTTTGTTTCTTCATTATTATGGCCGAATAACGGTTCTGCTTTACCGGATACGTTGTGCAGATAATTCTTCAGGCTTTCGCGGCACATGTAGTGCACTATCTCTCGGGGCGTATAGTATGTACCTTTTGATTTGCGGTCTTTTATTTCAAGCAGGTTTTCAAAGACCTTGCCGAGCATCTCTGGATCGATAGCAACTTCCTTTTCCAAAGGCTCGTCCTCTTTCACGGTAAAATTGTAGCGGTCGAAGATATCGAGTATCCCGTTTCCGGTATCTTCTTCTTTTGTTTTATACGAATTCGAAAACAGGCTGTCAGAGAGAAGGATGTCTATGTTTTCCCATTCATAATTATTGAGAGGATCGAAAAGACCGCCGTTTAAAAAGGGAATCCTGCAGGCAAATCTTTCATAATAATCTTCATCTCTTTTACAGGCAAGTGCCTCGTAAAAAAGAGGCTCAAGAATGTCGTTAAAGAAATTATTAAAGGGTATGCGCCTTTTATCAAAGAGCTCCCGGAGAAATTGTTTTGAGCCTGTTCCCCATTTTGCGTCTTTCCTTACGCCGAACCAGCCTTTCTTCTGCAGGAAATAGAGAAATACAACCTGACCGAGAAGTTTTTTTACAAAATCAACCGTATTCACTCCTTTTTTATCGAAATCATTTCGTATCGCCGCATCTTGTCGAACGATTTCATCAAGCGCTTCTTTTGTACGTAGGAAAAGCTCCCGGTATTTCTCGAAGAACTCTTTCGTTACTTTTTCGATATTGAATGCCTTTTCGATCTCCTCAAGGGCAGGATTGCGCTTATTTTCGATTATGATCGGAACAAGACTGTTCTTTGCCGTATGACTCGCTTCATTTTTACCGACTAGAAAAGACCATCGTTTCGCCGGACTGAATTCTTCTTTCGGCTTATTATTAATCAAGGTATAATCCATTTTCACCAGGGAAAAGCGCCAGTCTTCCTGATCGGGCGGAACAAAAGCAACAAGTGCCGCGTTTTTTGAGCTTGTACTCCCAAAAGCACCTTTTAAATAACCGGCAATGAAATTTCTTTGTGAAGTACGGGCTCTTTCAATTGAAGTGTCTTTTTGTAAATATACTATGAGAATATCTATGACTTCATTTTCATCCGATGTATAACGGCCTATCCTGTCAAACTTCGAGATAAAACTTCTGTATGATTCCTTTATATATTGGCCTGATAAAGGTTTAGGAAAAGCCTTGTTATGATCATAAGAATTCAAAAGATCATTTATAAAAACAACAAACCGGTTCTTGTCAAACGGATTTTCAAATGTATTTTTGACAATGCTTGCCGCCTGAACATTATCCATATTGTGATTATTCCCGGTTTTTCTCATAAGCAAAACCGGCCTCGTGCAATTTTTCACGCACAAAATCTTTAACCATTAAAGCAAGTGTAACTGCTTCTTTTGCTTCATCCACAGTTGGCATGTAAAAATCGTCGGCATATCTGATTATCGTCCCATAAGGCGTAAGCATCCCTGCTTTCTTTTCCGAAAGCAGGGAAAAAGATCCATCGACATCGATACAATCATACAAAATTGCATCTATGTCGTGGATTCTCTTTATCTCCTTATCATGAAAAGCAAGATAGACTTTCAGGTGTTTTTCCGCGCATTGCTGCATATGAAAACAGACCATATCGGTTGCCGGATTTGCGGTATCGAGCTCATCCATGCCTATCTTAAGGTCGTGTTCAGCCTTAATAAGCCAATTATTAATGGTTTCAGGGTTCATAGAACCACTCCTTCTTTCTGCGCGTAATACGTTACTTTTCCTTTGTCATTCCGGTCGCGGGCGAATTCATCTTCCGATTTTATCAACACATCGGCTGAAACGTGTTCTTTGGCCAGCACCAGGGACAGGGAATGCCAGATCTCCCGCTTTTCCGGCCAGTTTACCGTCCTGTCGGTAACCGCCAGAAAATCCCAGTCGCTGTCCGGTCTTGGGGTGCCTCGAACCTGGCTGCCAAAAAGAATAAGCATTTTTACGGTAATCCCGCGCCGGGCGAATTCTCCGCAAATTATGCGGCTAACCATTTCTTTTGTTTCCTGGAATTTCATCGTGCACTTTCCTTTATCATTTGTTCTCATCGATAGAAAAACCATAGTTATTGAAATATATCCATTATATCATACCAATTGGTAAAATGAGTGTCTCCATAAAAAAACACGAATTTTCAATAATTATTCCTCCCCGCTTAAATACATGGAAAGAATAACCTCCCGTTTTCCGAAGGAGAGCGGATTCTGCTCCGCGTAATGGTCTTCCAGAAGGCGTGAAGGTATTTTTGTCTGCAAAGCGGCTAGTGTTTTTAATGGATTTGCTATTTCCGCTTTCAGTTCCCTTAGTGTTTTAAGGGTTTCCTTTGTCGTCTGTTTTGGGAGTCCACCTTCTTCCAGACGCATAATAACCTTTTTTACATAAAGCTCCTGTTCGTCTGTTAACTGCTGTGTGGTCTTAAAGACCGCCTTCATGATCTTTAATACATTTAAAGCGCTGTCCCTGCCGCGACGCGGCCGGAAAGTTACCATATCTTCTGTAGTGGAAAAAATAAAGGCTTCCTTGTTTTTGTCGAGCAGTTCGTAAAAATGCCCGGGTAGTTTCTGTTTGTTTTCGTTTACATGGCTTTCGAGAATTTCGGCCGCATCCAGGAAATCAAGCTCTTTTGTTTCACTATCACTACCGGATATAAAAAATTTCTGGAGCTTCCCCTTGCGGAAAAAGGTGACAAGATTATTTTGAGCTTTTTCTGCAATTTTTGCGGAGCGCGCTTTCCTGGGGAGACGCTTTATCCGTTCGAATAATTCAGGATCGTTATCACGTATTTCTTTTATAAGTTTCAAGTATTTTAATTCACTTGGTTCATTCTCATCTTCACCGGTTAAAGTTTTTTTGGATATGAGACGGTTAAAAAGCTCATGCGATCCTATAGGCTCACCCTCGGTTAAAAGCGCCGAATCCCCGCCCAGCAATGTAAGAAAGGCATTTATTTTTGCTTCAGCAGCTTCCTTGAGTTTTATCTGGTCGTTTGATTGTTTAGTTGGGAAAAAATTATACGTATGAATAACATCAAAATCTGTATCTACACGATTTACTCTTCCTACTCGTTGCATCATTCTTGTCGGGTTCCACGGAATATCGTAGTTAATGACCACATTCGATCTGTGCAGATTTACCCCTTCAGACAGTACTTCCGTGGAAATGAGAATACGGTAATCGTTTTTAGGGTGCCTGGCTTTAGCGTCAAAGTTATCAATAACCCTGTCCCTTACCGCTTCAATGGAGGCACCGGTAAAACAGAGTGCGGAATGGTTAAACCTCTCGTTTATATGCTTCGATAGATATTCCGCAGTCTCCCTGGATTCCGTAAAAATGATAAGCTTGTTCTCTTTCAGGAGCTTTTCATGAGACAGCCTTGAGAGAAAAGCGAGAAGTTTGGGATCTCTGGTAATTTTCTGCCAAAGAACCCAAATCTTTTTTAATACTGCAAGATCGTTTTCCAAATCTTTGATAAATCCCTCTTCAAATTCTTCACTGCCGTACTCCTCGGCTTTGCCCTCATCGACCAGGCTCTGGACAGCTTCATCCTCTCCATTCTCAAGAAGCTCGAAAATTTTATTGGTGTATTTTTTGCTTACGTACACTTCGCCGTTTTCATATGCCTTAATAAACATCTCATATGAATTTATGAATCTCTTTATGGAGTTCCTGAAAGCGAAGAAACTGCTTTCCAGTCTTTTAACTAGCAGTATCTTCATGAATTTCCCCATGTTTCTCTGAGATAATTCTTCAGGCTGTGTTAATTTACCTTTATAATAGAGCATGGGCATGTAACGTGTGTATTTAAATTGCACGGAGATAAGCTCGATGGTACGGTTGAAGATATCGTCTTCATTCTCATCAAGCTCATAGAACAGCGGTTCAGGATTTTCCACTTCAGGAAACCTTAATTTTTTTGTTGCTAAATCATGTTGAAAATATTGAAGAATTTCTGTCCGTGTACGGCGTACCATTAAATATTTAAGTACCTTGTTCCGGATTTCCCGTGAGTTTTCTTTTATAATGGAAATATATTCATCATAATTTATCTGACGGTCAAGGTTCTTCAATTTTCTGTCCAGCCCGTTAAAGAAGGATTCAAGGTCCGGCAAGTTCGGGATGGTGCTTTTTTTTGATTTCTGAAACAGCTTTACCTGGCTTAAAATATCCTGAGGTCGGTTATTGTACGGTGTTGCAGTGACGAGAATGACACGCTTCCCTCTACAAATTTCAGCAAGTTTCTCATAACTAATTGTTGTTTCCGTACGGAAACGGTGTGCCTCGTCAATAATGATATTCGTATATTTTTCAGTACCCCTGTTGATAATATAATCGAGCTTGCCGATTGATTCGGTATCGGCCTGAACTCTAAAATCTGAAAGCGCGTTCTTCCATGAACCCGGATTATCTTCATCGAGCAGCACCGGCGGTGCTATAACAAGTGTTCTGCCGTCAAGCTGCCCGGCAAGGAGTGTTGCTATATAGGTCTTGCCGAGCCCGACTACATCGGAGATGAAAACACCACCGTATTCTTCCAGTATTTTTTTTGCGTTCAGTACCGCCTGTTCCTGGTATTCAAGCCTGATAAAATCCTCCGGTATGTACTTTGCGAAGACCTGGCCGGTACTTCCCAGCTCATCTTTAAAGTACTCATAGAGAAATTTCAGGTATAACTCGTATGGTGTAATATTTTGGTTAAGCCATGTCCTGTTTTCAATGGTTTGAATATACTCTTCGCTTACATTAACTGCATCCGCCCATAACTCCTCAAATTTTTCCAATGCATAATCATAATCCGACCGGTTTTTAAGCTCCACGTTGAACTCTATATTATCTATAAGTCCTGCCCGTGTAAAATTACTCGACCCGGTAATTACTCTACCTGTATCCCTGTCTCCTTCGATAAAGGTCAAAATATAAAGTTTGGCGTGAATATGCTCCGAAGGGTACGCCCTTATTTCAAGCTTACCGCTCCCGATCCACTCCATAAATTTATAAACACCTTCTTCAACCTCCCTGTTATCCATGGACTCCGCCATTTCATCCACGACAGTATTCCCAATTTCTATTCTGGTTTCAGCGTGAGAAAACCGAGAAGGTTGCCCTTTATGCTCTATTACTTTTCTTAACAGGGCATAGGTCAATTTATTCGTGCTTATTCCAATAAGAATCCTTATTTTCTTTGTTTTCTCAAGTGATTTATATACGGCATGGAAACCACTGGTATAAAAGTATCCTACAAGACAATCGAAAAAATTAGAATCTTTTATAAGTATTTCAAAGCGGTCTTTTAAGGATTGATTCTCTTCATTTGTAATGAAGGTAAGATCGGTATTCATATTCCTTTTTTTTATATTCCCATATATATAATATGCTTACATGTGAATTATAGCATGCGCATGAATTATTTCAAGCTAATAATTAGTGTAAAAGTTCAAGCTATTTTTCACAACTTCTTTACAACTTGTAACAATCTTTTACATTCTGTTGACAACTTTTCCAATTAAATAGTTATCTTTTTCGTATATCACGATAAAAATCAGTCGAAGAGCGTTTTTGAATTCTTCGCATATAAATGTTGGTCTGGGATATTCTCCTGAGCCCGGTTCTAAATCATGTTTCTTCTCTTGCCAACCGTCTGCCCAGCTGGTATGCCTGCTGCAGGACTTCATGTTTTTTCAAGACATCACCGCGCGCTCCTACACCGGGCACAATAAGTTTAGCGGCCAGCTTTATTTCCAGGTACTCAAAGCACTTCTCGAAGAATGATGCCACAAATTCACCTGTTTCTCTATTCTCTTCTTCAAAGGGAATGGCGACGGCGGCGGGCTTACCCTTTATCTTAACCCGGTTTTCCGGGCAGTTGAAGTACACAAAACGGTCGATAAAGGCCTTCATCAGAGCAGTGGGGCCGTACCAGTAGACCGGTGTTCCGAAAAGCAAAATATCAGCATCGATTATTTTGGGGTATAAATAGTTCATATCATCCTTTTTGGAACACGGTTTGCCTTTCCAACAGGTATGACAGCCGTCACACTCTTTGATATTCAAGTCAGCTAAAAATGTAACCTCCGTAACAGCTCCCGCAGCAGCCGCACCTTCCAATATTTTATAAACCAGTGTATGGGTATTGCCGCTGCGGCGCGGACTTCCGATTATGCCAAGAAAATTTTTCATATTACTTCTCCCCCTTTTGCTGTGAGGTATGCGGACGCAAGGCATAAGCGAGCAGATCGAGTGCGAACCGGCTGAACTCTTCTTGATCAAGATTAAAATGCCTGGTAAAGGTCTGGCCCGTTTCGGAAAGCTGATGAAAGAATCCTGTTGTTATAAAAGCAACAGCATAAGCACCTTTGA
>CAZEPL010000027.1:17374-39788 GCA_964514135.1 uncultured Spirochaetaceae bacterium
GAAAGCTGATGAAAGAATCCTGTTGTTATAAAAGCAACAGCATAAGCACCTTTGACAGCATCCACATCATTGCGTATGCTGCCGTCAGCCTTACCCTGTTCAAACACGTCGGCAAGCGCCTGAAACATATAATCATCAAACCACAGCCACTCCTGCTGTTTGGGACTTTCTTTCTTTTTTACATATCCGATCCGGTTCATTAAGCGAAAGGTTTCGGGAAAATCCTTATAAAAGCGGTAGTAGGCCATAAAAGAAAGCCGGATTTTATCAAAACCGCTCTTTCCCTTTTCAATCGCCTCTCTACAGTAAGCAAAAAGCTGCTTAAATCCCTTAAGCGCTACCGCAAAATACAAATCTTCTTTATGAGCAAAATATTGATACAGTGTCCTCTTTGTAAACTCTGCCTGGCCGGCTATTTGATCCATAGAAACATTATCAAATCCGTTTTTATAAAATAATTTTTCAGCCGCGCTAATGATTTCAGTTTCCCGCGCCTTCTTCTCTTTTTCTCTTCTTGACAATGTGTCCATAAAAATTATTCCTTTTGCTTGACATTTTAGTATACTATGAGTATACTTTTTATACCGTTAGTATATTATGTATACATATAGTATACATTCAATAAGTATTACTGTCAAGAAAGGAGTAGTAAAATGAAAAAACAAATCAAAGTGATCGGTATAATCAGCAGCCCCAGAGCAGGCGGAAGTACCGCTGCTTTAGTCAGAGAAGCACTTAAAGGCGCAGAGGAACAGGGCGCCGTGATAAAGGAGATATTTCTCCAAAAATATCGGCTTGAATTCTGTAGAGGATGCTCAGCCTGCACGGCCCGGGGCGACTGCGCCATCTCCGATGATTTGGCCGTACTTAAAAACGAACTGGCTTCTGCGGACGGAATAATTCTTGCTTCCCCCAATTACGGCAATTCGTATAATGCAATTATGAAACAGTTTTTGGAACGCATGGGCCTGTTTGAATTCCTCACTTCCGCTACGTTCGGAAACAAGTATCTAGCCGGTATTTCAACCGCAGCTGGCGGGAAAGCAAAAAAGGTTGCCAAGACTCTTACCAATCTAACCAAAAACGGTATTTTCAAGAGGGGTTATGTTTCCGGCGTCCTGGGGATTAACCTGAATGGTAAAGAAATAACTCAACTCCCCGGCGCTCTTGCTAAGGCGTACACATTGGGACAAAAAATTGCCCAAGATGTAAAAACTGCCAAAAAATACCCTCTACAGAATATATTAGGCAGACTTATGATAAATATATTTGTAAAACCTACCTTTAAAAAATTTATAAAGAGGGACAGAGAAACTACCATGAAGGCTGTATATGAGAACCTCAGATTGAGAGCAATGATTTAAGACTTCTGCTGTCTGAAATATATGTCTACTTCTGATGTTCTTTCCTCTAAGGAATACATGAAACCAGGAAAATCATGTTACCTTACCCAATTTAGTTCGTAATATTAATAGATAAAATCAAAACGAATAATCGGGTAAATTAATGATAAGTATACTATAGTTTTAGAAGAGGAGAACGGGAATGAAAAAGCAAGTTGTTATTTTTTCCATTATATTTCTTATGCTTCAAGGATTAGGCTGGGCGCAGGAGGTGCCCCCGGCTTTATTCGTAAAGGAGGGTGAACAGTCCAAAGCCCTGGCAGTAACGTCCGTGGATGTAAAGACTCGTATCTACGGAAATCTGGCCGAAACCCAGATGACACTCACCTTCTACAACCCGGCATCCGGAGCAGTAGCCGGTGACCTTTACTTTCCCTTACCCGAAGGCGCTACTGTAAGCGGGTATGCTCTGGATATCAAAGGTATCCTGGTTGACGGTGTAGTAGTGGAAAAGGACCGCGGCCGGCAGGTGTTTGAAAAGATAGTGCGACAGGGCATAGACCCGGGGCTGGTGGAATGGGTAAAGGGCAACAACTTTAAAACCAGAGTTTTTCCCATTCCTGCCAACGGCACCAGAACAGTAAGGGTACGCTACCTGGCCGATCTGGTGGAAAAGGAGCAAAAACGTTATTACTACCTGCCCCTTAATTTCAAAGACAGAGTAAAAAACTTTTCCATTCAGGTTCAGGTTGTAAAATCGGCTTCACTACCCAAGGTCGAGGAGGGCGGTTTCGCCAATTTCAGCTTCTCCAAATGGCAGGACAGTTTTATTGCTGAAACAACCCTGCAGAACGTGGACCTAAGCCGCGATCTGGTAATTGCCGTTCCTACAGTTAACGAATTACCCGTGCTGGTCGAAAAATCGAAGGATGGTAATATTTATTTTGTAATCAACGATACCGTAACAGCTCCGGGGACTGAGGTAAATATTCCCTCACCGGAGCGTATTACCATTTACTGGGACGCCTCCTCATCACACAGCTCGAGTGACCACAAGCGGTCTTATAAAATCCTCAAGGATTTTTTTAAGCTCCATAAAAAACAGCGCATTACGGTAGAGCTGATAGTATTCAGAAATACTGCCGAAAAAGCCGAGCAGTTCATTATCAACAACGGCAACTCACGCAGTCTTATCGAGGCTCTGCAGCAGATCGACTATGACGGTGGTACTCAGCTGGGCGCTCTGCCGCCGGCAGCAAAGGGAACGGATTACGCACTGCTGTTTAGCGACGGCATCTCCAACTTTGGCAAAGAAAACCCACCCCGGCTGAATGCACCGCTCTATATTTTCGCGGACCAAGCGCAGGCCAATCATTCATTTTTACGCTATCTGGCACTGCAAAACGGTGGAGAATACTTCAATCTAATGCGTACTCAGGATGATATTATTGCAGGGCGCATAGGACGGTCTGCCTTCAGTTTTTTGGGTGTAAAAGCAGACAATGCTCAGATTACGGATATCTTTCCCAGCATTCCGCAGGCTGTGGATACACACTTTACTCTAGCAGGAATACTAAAAACCGAATCGGCACGTATTGTATTACAGTACGGCTATAATGGTAAAGTAAAAAAGGAGCAGAGCTACACGATCTCGCAAAACCATGCCGTAGAGGGAGAACTGCTGCGCCTTACCTGGGCTCAAGCATTACTGTCCGAGCTGGTTATTTTCCCTGAGCGCAATTCGGAATTAATTGTGGCTTTGGGAAAGGAGCACGGTTTTGTCACCCCGGGCACCTCGCTTATAGTTCTTGAGAGCCTGGAACAGTATGTGGAACACAGGATTGCGCCGCCGGAATCTTTACCCGAAATGCGTGAAGAGTATTTCGAGGCGATAGCACGCTTGGACAGAGAAGAAAAACAGAAAAAAGAGAGCAAGCTCGAGCGCATGGTAAAGCTCTGGGAAGAGCGGGTGAAATGGTGGAACAGCACGTTCACGTATCCATCCGACTTTAAATATCGGGATGCAGACAAAAAGGAAGGCATAGAAGAAAGCGAAAACGGCCGCGGTGGAGATGAACCGGATACTCGTCCGTCTACAGCAGACGGCCTGGCCGATACCGAAGAGCTGCGTATAGCGGAAATCGAAATTACAGGTGAAGATGCTCAAAAAGGCCTGGCCATAGTTAAAGAAGAGGGCGCTGCAGCGGAAAAACCCGAAATCGTAGTGCAGGCCTGGGATCCGGATACACCTTACCTGAATGCCCTTAAAAAAGCCAAAAAACAGGAGCTGTATCAAATATATCTTACTTACAAAAAAGAATACGGTAACTCCCCGGCCTTTTTCCTGGACTGCGGTGATTATTTCTATAAACAGGATTTTCCCCTGCTCGGTCTGCGTATCTGGTCTAATATTGCGGAACTGGAGCTTGAGAACGCCGCCCTGCTGCGGATTTTAGCGCACCGCTTGTCGCAGGAGAAAGAATTGGAATTAAGTGCCTTACTCTTTGAAACCGTGCTCAAGCTGAGGCCTGAAGAACCCCAATCCTACCGCGATCTGGCTCTGGTATCGGGGCGCAGGGGTGAGTATGACCGGGCCATAGAACTGCTCTATAAGGTAGTACTGGGCGAATGGGACCGCTTTGCGGAAATCGAGCTGATCGCGCTGATGGAACTGAATGCTCTTATACCCAAGGCCAAAAAAGCGGGCATTTTCAAATTTGATGTGGATCCGCGCCTGGTAAAGCTTCTGGATGTCGACGTGAGGATTATCATGACCTGGGATGTGGACCTTACCGATATGGATCTGTGGATAACGGAGCCTTCGGGTGAAAAGGCTTACTACGGCAACAGGCTTACAACAATCGGCGCCAATTTTTCCCGTGATTTTACCCAAGGATACGGTCCTGAAGAGTACATAATCAAAAAAGCAATGAAGGGTAAGTATAAAATAGAAGCGAACTATTTTTCCAGCAGCGCACCGGCTCTTGCGGGCTCGGTGACTATTCAGGTAGATATTTTTACAAATTACGGCAGGCCCAATGAAGAACACAAATCGATTACCATCCGTTTACGGGAGAATAAAGAAACCCTCTTTATCGGAGAGATAACGTTTAAATAATATGTACAAACCGATTTAAAGGAAAATTCTGCGTCCGCGGGTATGATTCGGCAGTATAAAGAGGAAATACTTCTGCTATCTAAAGATTCCCCAAAGCTTTCTTTATCTCATTATTTAGCTGTTGCTGGTTTTTAAATTGAGACAGGTGCCCGGACATGTAATGAGTCAATTCCTGCAAGTCTTTAACCCTCTTATCTTTTTTATGATGCATGGTGTTTTTAACAATGTGCATGCAATAGCCGGGTAAAGTGGGATTCAACTGCTTGGGATTTACATAATCTCCCAAGATAATCTTTCTTAAATTTTCAGCGGTAAAATCGCCTGCATAGGGCTTTTTTCCTGTAACCATCTGGTAAAACATCACCCCCATGGAATAGATATCCGTCAGATTATCCACATATTTGGTACTGATCAGCTGCTCGGGGGACATGTAGGCGGGAGTCCCCATGATAACGCCTGTTTTTGTGAGTGCTTCATCATCCTCCTGCAAAGACTTGGCGATACCAAAATCCACTAATTTTACAACACCTGTTTTTGATATGAGTACATTATTCGGCTTTATATCCCGGTGAATGATCTGCCTGTCATGGGCGTATTTTAAACCCTTGCATATCTCATTGAATATCAGGAGAGCCCGGACAGGTTCGATTTTTCCCTTTTTTCGGATTAAATCTTCAAGAGAAATCCCGTCTACGAATTCCATAATTATATGATATGAGCTGCCTTTCTTGAGGTAATCATATACCGTAACGATATTTTTATGGTTTAAAGAAAGCATGATATCCGCTTCCCGCTTGAAACGCTTTATGAGTATTTCTTTTTCTGCAATCATCAACTGCTTCATGACGATGACTTTTTTGGTGCGCTTATCAATCGCTTTGTATATCTTTCCCATTCCGCCTTCACCGATCACACTCACTACCTGGTAGTTTTCGATTGAATTCTTTTTAGCAGCCGCTTCCGGTTTTTTCGTGGGTTTTTTAGGTATTTTTCGGGATTTGATTGGGGCTTTCTGTAACTTGGCACGAGGTTTAAAGAAAGCCTTTTTTACAGCCGGCTTGCGGCGTGAGACCGCCTTCTTAGGTGCGCGCGCGGAACGGACGGGAGTCTTTTTGGCTTTCACTTTTACCTTTGGTTTAACCTTGAGTTTAACCTTGGCTTTCACTTTAACCTTGGGTTTCGCCTTTTTTACAACCGGTTTGCGGCGTGAGACCGCCTTCTTCAGCTTCTTTGGAGCGCGTACGGAACGGGCAGAAGTTTTTTTGGTTTTCACTTTCGCCTTGGGTTTAGCTTTTTGTTTAACCTTGGGTTTGGCTTTAGCTTTGGGTTTCGCCTTTTTTACGACCGGCTTGCGGCGCGAAACCGCCTTCTTAGGTTCGCGTGCAGAACGGGCAGAAGTTTTTTTACGCGTTGCCTTTTTTAGCTTTGCTTTTGCTTTGGATAAAAGCCGTTTAAAGGTTACCTTGCGCCTGGCACCGGTTTTTTTTGCTGCTCGTTTGGCTGTCATAGTTCTTTTTTCCTCGCTCTTGCTTCTGATTGATTAATAAAATGATAATCATTAAAAACAAATTTTTCAAGAGTTCAAGCCTAAACCGTGCATCATGAATAATTCCCGCATTACATGCCGTAAAGGCTGGCATCATGGGAAAACCGTCTGCGGCTTGTACCGGAAGATTCCTGAAATCCGACTCGGTAAATATTGAAGGCACCTCGCCCACCGTCTTTGCTTGCCTGTTAAAAAGAAAGCTTCAATATACGTTCACTATATTCGCCCGCACTCTATGATCAACTTTGCATAGATATCGGATTCAGAATCCCCTTCCATTAAAATCATTATAATCAAACAGACCAGAGAATCTTTGCTATACCCATTAGCGATTTCCGAAGTATTATATATATCTACTGCGAATCCTCTGTCTGTCAAATAGTCAGAAACCATTTTTACCTTTTCGTTTAAAAGAGAATAATCGCCATCAATTTTTATATCAGTGGAAATCATAAATCCTTTTACCTTTATATCAACAGCCTGCTTTCCGGCTTTTGATCTTTTCCATGTAAAACCAACTTCTCTTATGTCTGAAAAATCCATTTTGAAATTTTCCTTTATATTTTCCAACAAAACTCTTTCAGAATGAGTTTCTGTCATGCCTGAATTTTTACAGGAAAAAAACCCTAAAATAACAAAAATTACCAATAACAAATATACTCTCTTTTTCATATCCTACCTCCAAACATTTTAATATTTTTTACTTCATTAAATGCAGAACTATCAAAAAGTTCTGACCCTACTGCTCCACCGCGCCGATATCAATTCCAGTGCCCTGAATTCGCTTATTGCCATAGTAATCGTATTCACCCTGTGCATCATGAATAATCCCCGCATTACGCGCCGGAGAAGCCTCAGTAAGGGTAAATCCGCCCTTATCCGCCTCCGGAAGAGCAAGAAATTGTGGATTGGCAAATGAAGAATTATTATCCTGCCCGATTTTTTGTTTATACTCTTTAAATGCCGTATAAGTATCTCTGCCGATTAAAAAAATATCATCATGCGAACCAAGGTTTTCAACATAAAAAAGATTATAATCCAGTCTATTCGAAGAGCTTTTTAAGTGATCGAGACTGGAAAGTAGCACAACCTGCCTATGAATATTAGGTGCCGTAGAGACTATATTATTAAGCATTTCTATATTACTCGTATACTGCAGCCAGATCTCACCTTGCGCTTTAACATGGTTATTTTTATAAAGCGTATTATTAATAATTTTACACTTGGTTACCTTGCCCCCACCTCTGGAAAAAGCTCCTATGGCAATCCCGGCCTTGTCGTTGTTATAAATGAGATTATTGCGGATAATAATATTTTCCACAACCACACCGCTGTTTTCCGCACCGATTTCAATACCAAGATCGCATTCGAAGACTCTGTTTTTTTCCAGGATAATATTCGTACCGCCGTCCACATAGATTCCCGCCGCATAACCGTCTTCATAAGATGAGCGGGCTCGATACACCGTATTACCGCTGCATATACCATCCCGTACTACCTGGCTGCTTAACCACCTCTCACCCCCGATCATATCGATACCGATGTTATTTACATCATGGATAATATTATTCGTAATCTCAAAATCCTTCACATTGCCATTCAGACTTAAAGCTTCGCTGGGTGCCGGATCACAATTGTAAATTTCATTACCCCTAATCACTAAATTACTGATCGGCTCACTGCCCCTGCCGTAAACGGTAATGCCCATGGCGCTGGTACCTTTGATATTATATATTTTATTATCCAGAATTTGAATATACCGGGCGGAATCATAAATCCTAATACCTGAACCATCATGCACATTGGCATTGGCAATCTCAAAACCCTTAATGCATATATAATCTTTATTCTCAATATAAATAATACAGTCACCGAAGGTGTTTTTATGTTTTTGCCGGTGCGAACCGTCAATAACGACTTTGTGTCCGGGATAGGGTTGAAAGGTAATAAATCCTGCCGTGCCGTTGCCCGACACGGAGATAATTATCTTTTCGTTATACACACCCTCTTTAATGTATACGGTACTGCCGGGTTTTACTATCCTGGCGGCCTTTTGAATGGTACGCCAGGGTTTTTCTTCAGTTCCCGGATTACTATCGCTACCGGTAACTGCGACATAATAGTCGAGGGGAGTCTGACCGTTTGTATTCATAACTCCTTCCTCTGCCGACAAACAGGTATAGATATTAATAATGCTTAGGATAAAAATTATTTTTGAGCGCATATACATGCTTTTCACTATTCGCTCTCAGCCTATATAATATCAGTTTGTATGCTGCTGGGCTTTCTGTATCTTGGCCCAGGTGTCCCTCAGTGTTACCGTCCTGTTAAAAACCAAAAGCTCGTCAGTAGAATCAGGATCAACACAATAATAACCCTGGCGTAAGAATTGAAAGCGTTCTCCTGCTTTTGCAGCTTTAAGACCGGGCTCAACCAGACAGCGAGAGAGCAGGTCCTGTGAATGCGGATTAATATAATCTATAAAACTTCCGCCCTCTGCTACCTCATCAGGATTTTCTTTAATAAATAGATGATCACAAAGTCTGATTTCCGCTTTGACTGCGTGTGCGGCCGATACCCAGTGTGAGGTCCCGCGCACAACCCTTCCGTCATCCGTCCAACCTCCGCGCGATGCGGGATCATATGTGCAGTGGAGCTCTTCAATCTCTCCTGTGTTTTCATTCTTCACAATCCGTTCACATTTTATATAGTACGCATGCTTTAAGCGTATTTCTTTTCCGGGAGAAAGCCTGTGAAACTTTTTAGGCGGATCTTCCATAAAATCATCCTGCTCAATATAAAGTTCGCGGGAAAATGGCAGCTGGCGTGTACCGGCGCTCTGATCTTCCGGATTGTTCTCTGCCTCCATCATCTCAAACTTATTTTCGGGGTAATTATCTATGATCACTTTAAGCGGTTTTAGCACAGCCATAACGCGGGGCGCTGTTTTATTGAGTTCTTCCCTTAAGCAGTGCTCAAGCAGGGCAATATCCGCCACACTATTTACCTTGGCTACTCCGCATTTTTCAATAAAAGTGCGGATGGAAGCCGGTGTGTACCCGCGCCGGCGCAGTCCGCATAGGGTTGGCATACGCGGATCATCCCAGCCTTTTACAATGTCTTCCTGTACAAGCTTAAGCAACTTGCGTTTACTCATAATGGTGTATGTTAAATTAAGGCGCGCAAACTCTATCTGCTGAGGATGGCCGGGCACATCAAGCTGCTCTAAAAACCATTCGTAGAGCGGCCGGTTATTCTCGAATTCCAATGAACACAGAGAGTGGGTAATGCCTTCAATGGCATCGGAAAGACTGTGAGCAAAATCATACATGGGATAGATACACCACTTATCTCCGGTACGGTGGTGGGTTACCTTTTTAATACGATAAAGCGTGGGATCGCGCAGACTGATATTGGGTGAGCTCATATCGATTTTGGCTCTGAGCACACACGCTCCTTCATCAAACTCCCCTTTGTGCATAGCTTCAAACAGCTCTAAATTTTCCTCAACCGTACGGCTGCGGTAAGGGCTGTCTTTACCGGGCCGGGTAAGGGTACCCCTGTATTCCCGTATTTGATCGGGACTTAAATTGCATACATAGGCCTTTCCCTTTTTAATCAGTTCTACAGCGTAGGCATGGAGTTTAGCAAAATAATCCGAGGCAAAATACAAGTGTTCACCCCAGTCAAAACCCATCCAGTGAATATCCTGTTTAATAGATTCGATATATTCCACATCTTCCTTTTCAGGATTGGTATCGTCAAGGCGCAGGTGGCAGCGCCCGCCGTACTCCTCCGCGATACCAAAGTCAATGCAAAATGCTTTGGCATGACCGATATGCAAATATCCATTGGGTTCCGGAGGAAATCTTGTTACTACCTTACCGCCGTTTTTTCCCGCCCGAATATCGGCTTCCACTCGCAGACGGATAAAATCTTTGCTCTGTTCCTTTGTTAGTTCTACCATAATATTATACTCTCTGTTTTAATTTTAAAAATATGCATATAATGTAGAGATTTCTTAACTAAAATTCAAGGTTACCAATCAGCTATTTACAAATATTAATTATAAAACGTAATCTATTCTATAAATAACACCCGCCGCGTCGTCCGAAACTAAGAGCGGGCCGTCTTCCAGTACCAGAAGATCCACAGGCCGCCCCCAGGCTCTTCCGTTCTGCAGCCAGCCCTCTGCAAACACCTCATAACTAACCGGCAGATTATTTTGTAATTGTACCAGAGTAATGCGATAGCCGATCGGTACAGACCTATTCCATGATCCGTGTTCGGCAATAAAGATATTATTGCGGTAATTTGCCGGGAACATGCTCCCCGTATAAAAACGCATTCCCAAAGCAGCCACATGCGGACCCAATTCTAAAGCCGGCAGAGTTACTTTAAGATTGGCGGGTTTCAGCCTGCCGTAATCCGGATCCTGCAGGTCTCTGCCGTGTATATAGGGAAATCCGAAGTGCTGCCCCCTGTCCGATATTCTGTTGAGCTCATCGGGAGGTTTATTGTCACCCAGCAAATCCCGGCCGTTATCGGTAAACCACAGTTCCCCTGAGAGCGGGTGAAAATCAAACCCCACCGAGTTGCGGATACCGCCAGCTACTATTTCAAGGCCGCTGCCATCCGGATCCATGCGCAGAATTGTACCGTAGCGCTCATCGCTTCTCCGGCATATATTACAGGGAACACCCACAGGGATGTAAAGCTTGTTATCAGGTCCTATCCTCAAGTACTTTAAGCCGTGATGTGTATCTCCGGGCAGGGTATCATTGATAACAACAGGTGACGGAGGATTGAAAAGCCTGTTTTCGATATCATCGTATCTTAAAACACGGTGTATCTCTGCCACATAGAGTGAGCCGTTATTAAAGGCCACTCCAGCCGGCTTATTAAGATTGCGCAGCAGGGGAATAATATCGTCCGCTCTGCCGTCCTTATTTTTATCGGGTAATGCGTATACGGCAGACGCTTTTGTGCCGACAAATACAGTACCCTGCGTGCCAAGCGCCAATGAACGGGCAGAGGGCACGTCAGAGGCATACACAGAAATTGTGAATCCGGATGGTAGTTTTATCGTATGAAGAGGCAAACCGTTTTGAGAAGAAAGCGGAGTAAAGGTAACCAACAGTAAAACGTTTAACAAACTGAAATAAAGTAACTTTTTCATCTTTCCCTCCAATCGGGAATATATTACTTGATATATATATAAATATACTAATTCATAGGTCTAACAACAATAGCAAATGTACTTGATTTCTTTGCCTATCTGCTTTATAAGAATACAATACTGCTAATTACATCCGGGAGGAGTAAGTAAACAACGACGTGTCGGAAATATTTTACGTAACAACCGCTATAGCCTACCCTAATGGCAGACCGCACATGGGTCATGCCCTGGAAATTATCGAAGCGGATGCCATCGCCCGCTTTCAACGGCTTATGGGTAAACATGTCACCTTCCAAACCGGCACGGATGAACACGGCTCCAAGAATTGGGAAGCCGCTAAAAAGGCCGGCAAACCCATAATGGAATTCCTGAATGAGAATGTGGCTGTATTTAAAGACCTGTACCGGAAGCTAAGCATTTCAACTACTCACTTTATTCGTACATCCGATAAGCCCAAGCATTATATTGGTGTGCAGACCCTCTGGAAAAAGCTTATGGCCGCCGGCGACATCTATAAAAAGAATTATTCGGGCCTCTATTGCGTGGGCTGTGAATCCTTTAAAACTGAAAAAGAATTAATAGAAGGAAGATGCCCTGTACACCCCACACGCGAGATGCAGACGATCGAAGAAGAAAACTATTTTTTCCGCCTCTCAAAATATAAAGATGAACTTTCAGAGATTATTTCCACGGACCGCTATCGGATTATACCCAAAATCAGAAAAAACGAAATACTCTCCTTTTTAAAGCAGGCCAACGATATCTCCTTTTCCAGGCCCAAGAAATCTTTACCATGGGGCATACCGGTACCGGATGATGACGAGCATGTGATGTACGTCTGGTGCGACGCGCTTTCCAACTATATAACCGGTGTTGGCTACGGCCGAGACGAACAGGAATTCAACTCTACCTGGCCCTGTGACGTGCATGTAGTGGGCAAGGATATCCTGCGCTTTCACGCCGCTTTCTGGCCTGCTATGCTTATTTCAGGCGGCGTCGAGCTGCCTAAGAAACTTTTTGTTCACGGCTTCGTAACATTATACGGCAGAAAGATGAGCAAATCCGAAGGCATCGTTATTGATCCCTCAGATCAGCTGGAAAAGTTCGGAGTGGATGTATTCCGTTTCTGTCTGCTTTCTTCCATGCCCATAGACGGTGACGGAGATTACAGTGAAGAAGCGGTAATAACAAAAACTAACAACGAGCTTGTGGCCAATCTCACCAATTTCTGCTATCGGACACTGTCTTTTTTAAAAAAGAACTGCCGGGGGAGCTTTACTGAAATAGACGCCGACAAAAATCTTAGCGCTCAAATTCTTGCTTTGGCGAAGAAAGCTGAAAATAATTTTCAGAATTTCAATTTTAAAGAAAGCATAAAAGCGCTTCTGGATATTTCCAGTCTGGGCAATAAGTATTTTCAAGATAGGGAACCCTGGAAGCTTATAAAGGAAGATACAATACGGAGCACAAAAATTCTCGGCACCTGCATTAATATTGCAAAAATTATTTCTATTATAGTCCAGCCTGTAATGCCGGATTTTTCCGAAAAGCTGCAGCGGCAGCTGGGGCTTAAGAATCTTTGCTGGAACGATATTAACTTTAAAACCACAAACCATACTATAAACGACGCTCAAATTATTATTAACAGAATAAACGCCGAAGAGCTTAATCAAAAACCTGTCTTTCCCCTGGATCTACGCGTGGCTAAAATTACCGATATTAAATTACATCCTGACGCGGAAAAGCTCTATATCGAGACTATCGATTACGGTGACAACACTTCCCAGATTGTGTCGGGCCTGGTGCCCTATTACAAACCCGAAGAACTTCTTGGTAAACATGTAATAGTGGTAACCAACCTGAAAAAAGCCAAACTGCGCGGTGTGGAAAGCTACGGCATGCTCCTGGCCGCGGGTGACGAACAGACTGTGATTGTGTTGGAAGCGCCCAATTCAGCGCCTGGAAGCAGGATACAGCTTGAAGGTTATGAGATCGGCAGCGCTCGGATTACCATCGACGATTTTGCCAAGGTAGCGCTTACGGTTAAAAACAAAAACGTTGTGTACCAGGATATTGTACTAAAAACAGATGTTGAGAATATTTTCGCAGCTGCCCCGGACGGCTTTAAGATAAGTTAGTATCTCTCATCCGCTCAGCTACAAAGCAATATTTTTGAGAATGTGGTTTATTAATCAACGTTTTACAGCGACTTTGGGAGTAATAAGTGACATCACTTCTTCAGGTTTTTTTACGGTATAAAAGCAGAGGTAGGGGATAGCCCTCGGCAGCTTTTTCTCTTTTTTAACACCGAATCCCATAAATAATATTCCTGCCTTGAGCTCGATAATCTCACTGCCCAGATTCATACCGCTGGTCATAATGGGAATAATGGTACCGCAGCGAAACAGGTTTTCAAAAAGAGTCTTTTTCAACACCATATTGGAAATATGCTGAAAGTACGATTCTACCGTATATCTTGTCATCAGTTTATAGGTGCGGATAAAAATAAGGCGGTAGTTTGTGATATAAAAGTGATGTGCTCTCCTGTAAAATTCAACCTGGCTTAATCCCACAAAACCCAAAACCATGGGTATGAGGTAAATAACAAAGGGAGTAATCTCTGTTAGAAGTGAGAGTAAAATCATACTTACTCCGTAGAGCAGAGTCAAAAAAATCCAGTGTATACTGATCTTGCTGAAGGCAAAGAACAGGGCGGGTATAAACAGAACAATAAAGCCGATAAGGTTGTTTATTACCAGGGCCAATTTTATTTCTGAAATATAATCTTTAAACCATTTTACAATTTCCAGTGAGGCCAGGGCGCCCCCCCAGAGATCCCGGCAAAGCAGAACAAGTAAGCCTATCCCAAAAAGATAAAACCACACAAGATAGAGGTCGATAAAAGCAACCGGATGGGGCTTTATACTTTTTTCAATTATTTCATCGTCTAAGATTTTAAATTTATCCATGGCTTATGAATTATAGATATGAATATCTCCTTAAGTCAAGCTATATAAAGATTCTAATTTCATTGCAGTGGCACACCTGAGTTTGTTAGCATATAAAAACAGCCGCATATTTGAGAAAGCACTGGACGTTTATTTTGGATGGGTATAGAATTATTTTGTTTTGTTAGTGACAAAAGTGGTGGATATTTTTTGTTAAATGGCAAAAAGGTCATATGCGCGATGGAGGTGTGCTATTCTTTCAATGATTGTTTTATTTTTACTATCATGATGAGGTCCTCTTGATTACAGAAAGAAAGGTTTGTATATTCACCGGTTCAGGGTTCAGTAAAGCCATATTCAACCAAAAAATACAGAACGAATTCCTACCCGATTTTCTCAAGGTCGAAGAAAACAAGGAGTATCTTAAATATCTTTCGGATGATTTGGTTAGCCTGATTGAAGCAATTGGAGACGTTGAAGTTATTATGTCACATTATTTCAATATGGCTTATTCTGACTTGGGATATAACAAGCCACCTTCCGCAAAACATCAGCGAGAAATCATATTCTTCCGCATGGCGTTGGCTATCTATTTTCGGAATAAATTCAACTCTATTGGAATTAAAGAATATGAAAAAAAATATAGGAAATTACTCTGTAGTTATTTTAGAAAGCAAAAAATAAGTGAACAGGACCTTGTTATACTCACCACTAACTACGATTTAGGATTTGAGAAAATTATTGAGGACTATTTCGGTCGAGACTTACATTATTACCCTGGATTCGATAGTGATCATATTTCAGACAGAAGAATACCAATTCTGAAGCTTCACGGATCGATTAATTGGATGGAGAATCGAGGTAGTTTGACAGAGCAGGGATTTAAAAATTCGACACGCAACATCAGAGACAAGAACATTCTTGAAGTCCTGAAAGTTCTCCCATTAAATAAAAGCAGAGAGTTTACATTATCGCATAATGGAATAAAGTACTCACCTATTATAGTACCCTTTTTCTTCCAGAAAGAACAGTGGAACAAGATAAATGAAAAATGGTTGGGTGAGATGTTTACGAAAATCCGGAAACAATCCTTCGAGTACATGGTCAAAGCCGATAAACTACTTTTCTGGGGCTACGGGCTTCCCTCGGCTGACCACCATATGTTCTCTTTTTTGTACGATGTTCTCGAAAGGACAACTGCAGAATGCGTTATAGTTGATTATACCAAAAAATGCTGCAGTACTAGTGATGATACAACAAAGGACTCAAACCTTATTAAAATGGCATGCAACACCTTTAGGAATAAAAAGAATAAGTTGAGCATATTCAGAAGCGGTATGGTTGATTATATTGATAAGACCGTTGAGGGGAAAGTATAAATCATGATCAATTTTTTTGTAAATCTTCGTGGAGTTAAAAGACAGTTGCCATTTAACATGCGGTTGGAGCTGACATGGTCGCCATATATTGCAGACATAGGCGACGGTTGGTTAAGCACACTTCAATATACGCTAAATAAATTTGCGTCCATGCAACTCAACCGCGCCGTTAACTCTATAGATGCAAGAGAAATTGTAAAGAAGGATAGTGATGATAGACAACCGTTTCCACGGCTCAGAAAAAGGAATAAGTTAACATGCATATTAAGTTTGTAGAAATTCAGAATTTTCGCAAATTGAAATCAATCCGGATCAAATTCGCAGAGAAAACAACAATTTTTGTAGGTGCAAACAACAGTGGAAAAACCTCTGCAATGGAAGTCCTGGTTCGCTTTTTAGTTAATAAAAAATTCTCTATTAATGATTTCACCTTGTTAAACTGGGTACAGATCAACAAAATTGGATCCAACTGGGAAAAACAATCAACACAAACCGGTTCGCAAATTCCAAATATTGAGGAATGGGAAAAATTTTTACCGACTATGGATGTCTGGTTGCAAGTAGCAGAAAATGAAATTCATCGTGTTATTCACCTTTTACCAACAATAGATTGGGAAGGTGGTTTACTTGGTGTGCGGTTAAGGTTTGAGCCGAAAAAAATTGAGGATTTTTACAAGGAATATCTCTCGGTCAGAAAAGCTGCCCGCGATACTATTAATGGGGCAAAGAAAACAGAAATTAATGGTAAAGACGCTTTAGATTTGTGGCCTAAAACAATGGTTGAGTTTCTCGATAAAAAATTGAACAACCTTTTCGACGTCCGGGCCTATACCTTAGATCGATCCAAGCTCGTTGAACCAAAAAAGAGCATAGCCCAACCCCAACCCCTACGTGTAGGCAGCGAGTATTTTAACGGTGACCCACTTCGCGGGTTAATTCGTATTGATGATATTACTGCCCAACGGGGACTCTCAGATGTTGACAATGAAAGGATCCAATCTGATGGCGATGGCCAGCAAAACCGCGAAAGAAGTGACAGACGTAAACTGTCAGTACAACTTCGTAAATATTACAATAAGCACCTAGACCCCTATAACTTACCAGACCCTTCCGACGTTGAAGCGCTACGAGCCATTGTTACAGCGCAGATGTCTTTTGATGGCAAGCTGAAAGCAGCCTTTGAGAAAGCCTTGTGTGAATTAGAGAGCTTGGGATATCCAGGGATTACAGATCCTAAACTAACTATTTCAACTAAAATTCGACCCATGGATGGGATCGATCACGCATCGGCAGTCCAGTTCCAGGTAATAGACCAAAGTAGTGAAATACAGGAAATCCCTTTGCGCCTGCCCGAGCAATATAATGGTTTGGGTTATCAGAACCTGATCTCAATGGTTTTCAAGCTAATGAGATTTCGTGATGACTGGATGCAGGTTGGGAAAGCAGGGAAAAGGGCCTTGACCGAAAAAACAGAAGTATCCTTCCCGCCGCTGCACTTAGTTCTGGTCGAGGAGCCAGAAGCACATTTGCATGCGCAGGTACAACAGGTTTTTATCCGCAAGGCCTATGACATCCTTCGCAATCACGATGATTTAAAAGCTAAAGCTAACTTGGCAACCCAGCTTGTTGTCAGTACCCATTCTAGTCATATCGCACACGAATGCAAATTTTCCAGCCTTCGTTATTTCAGGCGTTTACCAGCGCAAAAAGGCGTGAATGAAGTCCCGATAGCAACAGTTGTTAATTTATCTGAAGTTTTTGGAGAAAAAGAAGAAACTCAACGATTTGTAACCCGTTATCTAAAAACAACGCACTGTGACCTATTTTTCGCCGATGCGGCAATTTTGGTTGAGGGTCCTGCGGAGCGGATGCTAATTCCGCATTTTATCCGTAAACACTTTGGAGAGTTAAACCAAAGCTACATAACAGTATTGGAGATTGGCGGCAGTCATGCTCATAGGTTACAACCTCTAATTAATCATTTAGGGCTTATAACACTGGTTATTACAGATTTGGATGCATCGGATCCAACCAGCCATAATTCTGTACCACCTGTGCGAGGCCAAAATTTAGTTACACGGAATGCTACTTTGAAGAATTGGTTTCCTCAAAAGGAACTTGTAGATGAACTGATAGACTTAAAGTTCGAGCAAAAGATCAAAAAAGATGATCAGTTTTATTCGGTCCGTGTCGCTTATCAGTGTCCGGTCAAAGTCAATCTTAACACTGAGAGTAAAGTTGAGGAAGCACTTTCTAATACCTTTGAAGATGCTCTTGTTTTTGAAAATATTTCAATTTTTAAAGATTTAGAAGGATCCGGCCTGATAAAGAAATTTAAAGATGCTATAAAAAATGCCAAGTCTTCGGCTGATTTGGAGTGTATAATGTTCGATGATTTGAAGACAGGAAAAAAGGCTGAATTTGCGCTCGAAATGCTTGATTTGAAAGAGCATAATCAACTCAATGTTCCAACTTACATCAAGGAAGGTTTGTCATGGTTACAGGAACAAATAAGGATAAAACAGAAAGAAGTTTTTATTCCGGGTGAAAACTTAGCACAGGAGGGCGAAGACGAGCATAGATGATGGAAAGTTTTACCATTATGGATGACAATAATTTCGATGATCATGTAGACGATGAAATTAACGCCTGCCTCTCTTTCGAAAAACCAATTAGCTTCTTTTTATTTGCCGGAGCAGGCTCAGGGAAGACACGATCATTAGTAAACGCCCTGAACTATCTGATAGAGGTGTACACAAAACGGCTGCGTTTGCACGGTCAGCGAGTTGGCGTAATCACCTATACCAATGCCGCTTGTGATGAAATAAAACGGCGTCTTGATTTTGATCCTATAATTGAAGTTTCAACAATTCACAGTTTTATCTGGTCGTTGATTGGGGGTTTAAACTTTGATATCAAGAAGTGGTTGAAGGTGAATCTGCAAAACGAAATTGCCGATCTTAAGGAAAAGCAGAGAAAAGGTAGGGCAGGAACGAAGGCAGCACTGTATCGTGAAAAAAGTATCAAGACAAAACAAAAACGTCTTTCTGGTTTGGATGACATCAGGCGATTTACATACAACCCCATTGGGGACAACCGAGGGCGAGACTCGTTAAATCACAGTGAAGTCATCAAGATTGGAGCTGATTTTCTCAGGGGAAAACCACTTATGCAGAGCATATTTATCAACAAGTATCCCATACTGCTGATTGACGAAAGTCAGGATACAAACAAGCTTCTTATGGAGGCTTTCTTGGAAATCCAGCAGAAGTATAATGGTATTGTTGCAAAACAAGATTTTTCAAAATTAGGTCTCAATATAGATGCTTTATTCGAAAACTTAATAAAAAATGGCTACATTGACGCAAACGGCGTAATTCAGGAAAAGCTTAAAGCGATTTCAAACAATTCTGAAATTACGTTAGATTATATTTACGATAGTAAAAAACCCGAAATTTATAGTGTTTTACAACAGGCCCTTAATAGCCGTTTTATATTGGGTTTGTTTGGCGATACCATGCAGCGTATTTATGGCGATGGGAAAATAGATCTTGGTCAAAACCTACCGACTGACTGGGCGAAACCGGTCAAGGAAATGAATCACCGTTGCCCACGTCGGATCAATACGCTGATCAACAAAATCCGTTCGGCGGTAGATGACCAGGAACAAAAGCCAAGGACTGATAAGGACGAAGGGTTTGTTCGATTGTTTATTTTACATATCGATACAGCTGACAAGCCTGAAGCTGAGAGTAGGGTCGCAGAAAGAATGGCGAATATCACCAGCGATACACTTTGGAGTGGTACCAAAGCAGACATCAAGACTTTAACGATCGAACACCATATGGCTGCTCGACGCATGGGTTTTTTGGCGATGTTTGAGCCGTTGTACCAAGAGAGTAGCGGTATTTTAAAAACCGGGTTATTGGATGGCACGCTTCCCGGTCTGCGTTTGTTCTCACAACTTGTCTTACCCATTGTTAAAGCAAAACAGAACGACGATGATTTTTCTGTAACAGCTATTGTACGCAAAAATTCTCCGTTGCTGACCAAAGCAGCCCTTAAGGCTAAAGAGGAAGAGCAACTACTTCAGATTAAGCAAGCTCGTAAGGCTATTGAGAAGCTGTTAGCTCTTTGGGTAGATAATGGTGAGCCGAGATTTCTGGACGTTTTGCGGTGTATTGTTCAAACAGGTTTATTTGAAATTCCCGAAAGCCTGCGTCCTATTGCTTTGAGAGACGAGGCCGAACAAGAGATTACCGAAAAGACTGTTGAAACACCTTCATTGGAAGAGGATTATCCCGATTCTGTTCTGGATGCCTGGGATAAATTCTTGCTAACTCCATTCGCACAAATTGAGCATTATGCAGCCTATGTAAACGGGCAAGCTAAATTTGAGACCCACCAGGGTGTTAAAGGTCTCGAATTTCCTCGCGTAATGATAATAATCGACGATAACGAGGCACGGGGCTTTTTATTTAGCTACGACAAGTTGTTCGGCGCCAAGGATAAAACATCGTCTGACTTAAATAATGAAAGCGAAGGAAATGAAACAAGTATTGATCGTACCAGGCGGCTCTTTTATGTGATCTGTAGTCGTGCCGAAAAGAGCCTAGCGATTATTGCATACTCAACTGATCCTGAAAAAGTTCGCAACAATGTCTTGAATGAGGGTTGGTTTGAAAATAATGAAGTAGAAATATTAACCTGAATGAATAGATTTGCAGGAGTTAGATTGTGCAATAATATTAAACTTTAGCGTCTATATTTGCCAGTAACATATTTAAAAATGAGTTAATAAATAAAATCAGCGGACGCAAAAAGACGCGCCGCTGATTTTAAACGTTAGGCCACTTTTCGTGTTCAGATATCTTTGATGGTATTTGATATCTATATAAAATAATTTCCACGCTACCAAGCCGGCTACACTATGGCCTGCACTAATAACTGCGCAATGCCGCCAAAAAATCTTCAATAAAAGAAATATAATGATAATAGAATAGTTGAAAAAATATATCAAATATGATATATTTTTTATATGTCTTATGAAGTAATTGTATTAGAACCTGCAAAGACTTTCTTGCGTTCTTTGGAAGTGAAAATTCGCGCTAAAGCTTTTCGAACCATAGGATTACTTAAAACATTCGGTTCTTTTTTAAAAGAACCTCACTCAAAGAAAATTAGAGGAACACCGTATCTTTATGAATTAAGAATAAAACAGGGAAATAATATTTGTAGAATATTCTATTTTCATAAAAAGAAAAAAGTATATGTGTTAACATCAGGATATCTAAAGAAAGATTATAAGATTAATAAAAAGGAAATAGAAAGAGCAATAACTTTAATGAAAAACTTTATTAAGGAGGAGAAAAATGAATAAGATTAACTCCTATAAATATGATGACTTACTAAAAGAGGAATTAAATGACTCAAAATTTAAAGCTGAATATGATGCATTAGATGAAGAATTTACTTTAGCTGAAGAAATTATAAAGTTACGAAAAAATCAAAATCTCACTCAAATAGAATTAGCTAAAAGAGTTGGAACATCACAGCCGGCGATTGCAAGAATAGAATCAGGAAGCTATAGAAATATTTCTTTTGCATTGCTAAGGCGGGTGGCAGCAGCTTTAGGAGCAGTTCCTGAAATACATCTTCGGAAATCTCATTAATTGAAATGAAAAAGAATCTTACAGCTAACAGGCAATTGCAGCAGATTTGGCTACGCCCTGAGCCATAGGGCTGATTTCTCGCCTGAGGGCATGTACTGCTAAAAAGAACGTTAACCACCTTTCCTGCAGACAATATAGAGCAGAGCTTTTTTCTTATAGCTTTTGCCCATAATCTCCGCAGATGTTTTTACTTCAATCATATTAAATCCGGCGTTCTCCAGCAGTTTAACAATCTCATCTTTTTTAAACCAGTATACCAGCGCCTGATCTCTCTGTAAAAACTTCCGGTTGATCTTTCCGCCCAGCTTGAGCCAGGGCAAATACTGCTTTGAAGTTTTATCTCCTCTAAAGAAGCGAACAAAGCGTAATATAAAACTCGCAAATTTGGCGGCAGCCTTTTTTTCATAGTTCAAAACCGATATAAGCAAAAGACCGTCTTTTTTTAGCAGCCGGTAACACTCACCGAGAGTCTGAATAATATGCTCATGAGGTATCAGAGATAAAATCTGTTGCAGATACAGCAGGTAGCCAAAGGAGCTGTTCTTATAACAACTTAAGTTGAGGGCATCCGCTACTTTTAATTTGACTTGCGAATTCCTCTGTGCGGCTATTTTTTTTGCCACAGCGATGAGACCGGATACGATGTCGAACGCGGATACTTTTTTAAATCCCCGCCGCTCGATATTAAACGCGATTCTTCCCGATCAGGTTCCCGCATCCAATACCGGCTGATTTTTATCAATCAGGTACTTATCAACAACAAATTTCTCTATTTTCAGTAAATCTTCTTGAGCTTTACTGGCCCACTTATTAAATTCTTCATGCGAATATATATCATAATTGGTTTTTCTCATAGTATAAAATCCTATATTAATAATTGACAAGTGTACTATTATATTCGTTTAACATTTACGCGTCTATAACTGTTTTATTTTTTCTATATTTCTACAATTATATGAACAACTAAATAGAGCTTACACTATTAAAAGCGCTTTGGCGCAAGATTACCCGAAGCTTGAAATTATTATTTCAGATGATTGCTCCTCGGATAATACTAATTAAGCAGTTAAATTATATTAAAAAAGCTTCATTCAATTTTCGAACTTCTTCTTCGGTATTAAACCAATAATTATTTTTTTATTGCAAAATATCTCTTTCTATTATAAAATATTAAGGGGTACAAAAATGCCAGCCAAGTCTTCTACACAATTTTTAAAGCCAAACATACG